>CAMDAM010000418.1 GCA_945888575.1 Asaia bogorensis
GCCGGAACCGGACTCGCCGACGATGCCGACGGTTTCGCCGCGGCGCAGGGCGAGGGAGACGTCGCGCACGGCGGCGACTTCGGTGCCGCGGCCGGGGATCCAGCTGCGCTGGCGGAAGGTTTTTCGGACCTGCTCGGCCTGCAGGACTACTGGGGCGTCGGCAGACGGGGGCTTGGGGGCGGCGAGGAGGCGGGGGACGGCGGCGATGAGGCTTTGCGTGTAGGGGTGCTGGGGGGCGCGGAGGATCTGGGCGGCGGGGCCGGCTTCCACGATGCGGCCGTGCTGCATGACGGCGACGCGGTCGGCCACTTCGGCGACCACGCCGAAATCATGGGTGATGAGCATGACGCCCATCTGGCGCTCGGCTTGGATGCGGCGGATGAGGGCGAGGATCTGGGCCTGGGTGGTGACATCCAGTGCGGTGGTGGGTTCGTCGGCGATCAGGATGTCGGGGCCGAGGGCGAGGGCCATGGCGATCATGACGCGCTGGCGCTGGCCGCCGGAGAGGCGGTGGGGCCAGGCGCGGCGCAGGCGATCCGGGTCTGGCAGGCCGACGGCGAGGAGGAGTTCGGTGACGCGGTCGCGCAGAGCGGTGCTGCCGAGCGGGGCGTGCTGCTGGATGACCTCGGTGATCTGGGCTTCCACGCGCATGATCGGGTGCAGGGCCGTCATCGGTTCCTGGAAGATCATGCCGAGCTTGTGGCCGCGGAGCGCGCGCAGGCGGTCTGGCCGGGCGGCGAGCAGGTCTTCGCCCTGGTAGAGGATGCGGCCGGCGGTGGCGCGGACATGGGGCTGGGGGAGGAGGCCCATGACGGCGTGGGCGGTCATGGATTTGCCGGAGCCGGATTCGCCGACGATGCAGAGGATCTCGTTGCGGGCGAGGGTGAGGCTGATGTTGTCGACCGCCAGGGGGCGCTCGGCGCCCTGGGGCAGGGCGATGGCGAGGTTCTCGATGGATAGAAGGGGAGGCTCGCTCATGCGCCCCTCTTGCGGGCGAGGCGGGGGTTGAGCGCGTCGCTGAGGCCTTCGCCGACGAGGTTGAGGGCCAGGACCGTCAGCGCGATGGCGATGCCGGGGAAGCAGCTGATCCACCAGGCCTGGCGGATGACCGTGCGCGAGGCGCCGATCATGTAGCCCCAGCTCATCAGGTTGGGGTCGCCGAGGCCGAGGAAGGAGAGGGCGGATTCCAGCAGCACGGCGGTGGCGACCATGAGCGAGGCGGAGACGATGACGGGCGAGAGGGCGTTGGGCAGGATCTCGCCGAAGATGATGCGGCCACTGCCCTGGCCGAGGACTTCGGCGGCCTGGACGAATTCGCGCGAGCGCAGGGTGAGGAATTCGCCGCGCACGATGCGGGCGAGTGGCGGCCAGGAGACGATGCCGATGGCCGCTACGATGGAGGTGATGGAGGGGGTGAAGATCGCCACCAGCACCACGAGCAGGATGAAGTTGGGGATGGTCTGGAAGAACTCGGTGAAGCGCATCACCAGGTCGTCCACCCAGCCGCCGTGGTAGCCGGCGATGGCGCCGAGGACGACGCCGATGGAGAGCGCGACGGCGGTGGAGACGAGGCTGAGCAGCAGGGTGACGCGGGCGCCATGGGCGATGCCGGCGGCGACGTCCCGCCCCAGCGTGTCGGTGCCGAGGAGGAAGCCCATCTCGCCGGGCCGGCGGAAGGGCGGGCCGGCGATGTCCCAGGGGTCTTCGGGGAAGATGAAGGGGGCGAGCAGGGCGAGGGCGACGACGAGGGCGAGCACGGCGGCGCCGATCAGCGCGCCCTTGTTGCGGGCAAAGCGGCGCAGGAAATCCCTCATGCGCCGAGCTCGATGCGCGGGTCGACCACGGTGTAGATCAGGTCGGTGAGCAGGTTGAAGGCGATCACCAGCACCGAGGCGATGATGAAGATGCCGAGCAGCAGGTTGTAGTCGCGCACCAGCACCGCCTCGAACGCCAGCCGGCCGATGCCGGGCCAGGCGAAGACGGTTTCGATCAGGATGGAGCCGCCGACGAGGTAGCCGGCCTGCAGCCCGGCATAGGTGACGACGGGGAGCAGCGCGTTGCGCAGGATGTAGCTGCGCTGGATGCGGCCTTCCGGCAGGCCCTTGGCGCGGCCGGTGCGGACGAAATCGAGATCGGCCACTTCCAGCATGGAGGCGCGGGTGAGGCGGGCATAGACCGCCATGAAGAACAGCCCGAGGGTGAGCGAGGGCAGGATGAGGTGGCGGCCGACATCCAGCGCGTGGTCCAGCCCGGTGAAGCCGGAGTTGATGGTGTTGGAGCCGAAGGTGGGCAGCCAGCCGAGCTGGACGCTGAACAGCAGCACCAGCATCAGGCCAAGCCAGAATTGCGGCATGGCATAGACCAGCAGCGCCAGGGTGGTGATGGCCGAATCCCACCAGGTGCCGACATGGCGCGCGGCCATGGCCCCCAGCGACACGCCGGCGACGATGGCGAAGGTGAGCGCGGTGCCGGTGAGCAGGATGGTTTGCGGCAGGCGGGCCAGGATCAGGTCCAGGATCGGCTGCTTCTGGCGATAGGAAAAGCCGAGATCGAAGCTGAGGATTCCCTGCATGTAGATCAGCAGCTGGCGCCAGACGGGTTGGTCGAGCCCGAATTCGCGGCGCAGGTCATCGACGAATTTCGGGTCCGCCGCGCCCGCCTCGCCGGCCAGCACCAGGGCGGGGTCGCCCGGGGCCAGCCGGATCAGCAGGAAGTTGAGCACGATGATGCCCAGGATGACGAAGACGGCCTTCACCAGCCTTTGCGCGATGAAGCCGAGGCGCCCGCTCATCGTGCGCTAGGCCAGATGGGCTTCGTCGAACTCGCTGTTGGGGCCGTTGGCGTCGATGTTGACGTTGCGGAAGCGCTTGTTGATCAGGACCGGGAATTCCAGCTCGGTGAGCCAGATGACGGGCACGTCTTCCGTGAGGATGGCTTGCAGTTCGCTGTACATCGCCTGCGCCTTGGCCGGGTCGGTCTGCTTCGGCGCCTGATCGAACAGCTCGTCCACGCGCTTGTTCATGTAGCCCATGGTGTTGGTGAAGGGCACGCCCTTGCGGATGTTGCTGCTGATATAGGTGCGGGCGACGCCCATGGCGGGGTCCATGAACTGGCTGACGAAATCGAAGCTGGTTTCGTAGTCCCAGTCGCCGATGCGCTTCACCCAGCCGCCGGCGTCGTTGCTTTCGAGCGTCACGTCGATGCCGACGCGGCGCAGGGCTTGCTTGACGTATTCGGCCTGGCGGACCCAGACCTCGCCATAGGGCAGCACCATCATCTTGATGCGGGCGCGCACGCCGCCGGCGCCGGGCTTGAGGCCCATTTCGTCCAGGAGGGCCTCGGCCTTCTTGGTGTCGTAGGCGTAGCGCTTGATCGCCTTGGCGTCGTGGAAGCGGGTGGCGGTGTTGATCGGGCCGGAGGCGGCGCGGCCGAGGCCGAAGAAGATGTTCTTGACGATGAAGTCGCGGTCGATGGCGTGCATCATCGCCTGGCGGAAGCGCTTGTCGCTGTAGGGCGCGGTGCGGTGGTTGATCTCGATCCAGGAGATGGGTGCGACGGTTTCGTAGCCCTTGGTGGACAGTTCCACGTGGGGAAGCTTGGCGAGGCGCGGCACGTCGAAGGCTTCCACGTCGTTGCCCTGGGCGAGATCGACCTGGCCGGTTTCGACGGCGAGCGCGCGGGCGGCGGCATCGGGGATGACGCGGTAGGTGACGCCATCGAGGAACGGGCGGCCGGGCTTCCAGTAGTCGTCGTTGCGCACCAGGGTGATGTGGCTGCCCTTCACCCATTCCTTGAACTTGAACGGGCCGGTGCCGATGGGCGTGGCGTTCTTCGGGTTCGCCCGGTAGTCGCTGCCATCATAGATGTGCTTGGGCATCATCGGCGCGCCGGCGGGCAGGAAGGAATAGAGGAAGGGCTCGAACGGCTCCTTCAGGGTGAACACGGCGGTGAACTTGTCGGGCGCCGTGATGCTGGCGCAGCGCTCGAAGATCGCGCGGGCGCGGGGGTGCACTTCCGGCAGGAACTTGGCGCAGCTGAACACCACGTCCTCCGC
>CAMDAM010000419.1 GCA_945888575.1 Asaia bogorensis
ATGCCGCCATTGCCGCCGGTGACGATGGCCACCTTGCCGGTGAGATCGAAGGGATTCATCGGGAAGCTTCCTGTTGGTTTCTTGTGATTACGAAACGCGGTTGGACATCGGCCGCAGGCGCAGGCCCGGCCGCAGGTTCTTGAACGGCAACTCCGCCGGATCGGCCACCGCCGGGCCCGGCGCCGCGCCCACCAGCACCGCCTCGGCAATCGGCTGGTAATCGGCACGGAAATGCACCGAGGACTTCAGCACCAGGATCTTGCACGCGCTGGGCTCGATGCCGACGTGGCGCACCAACGACTGGTCCAGCGCCTGCATCTTGCGGCTGACCACGATCACCTTCACCCCGCCCGCCTCGATCAGCGCGGAGGGGCCGAGATCGGCGTAGTTGCCCTTGGCCATCGGGCCGGTGCCGACGAACTTGCCGTCGGTCAGCTTCAGCACGCGGGCGGAAACGGCGATCGGCACGCCGTCCGACTTGCCGCCGAGGGAGAGCGCTACCGTCGCCCCTTCTCCGGCGGCGTGGCAGGCAGCCGCACTTTCGTCGTCGTTGATCAGCGCCAGCAGCGCGCCCTCGGCCCTCTGGCGGATCAGCTCCGAGAGCATGCCGGTGGTGTCGCCATGGCCGCCGGCGCCGGGGTTGTCCTGCGTGTCGGCGATCACGATGGGCTTCTTCGCCCCTCGGCTGAGCTTGATGGCTTCGGCCACCGCTTCCTCCGCCGGCAGCACGGCGCCGGCGAAGCTGGCCTCGCGGGTGTCGATGAAGGATTTCAGCGCATCGGCAGCGGCATCGGCCTGCGCCTGCGTTTCGGCATAGGCGGCCAGGGCCACGCCGCAATCCTTGAAGTCGGCATAGGGAAAGCCGAAGCAGAACGCGACCTCCGCCACGCCGGCGGCCGTGTTCAACCGGGCGCGCTCATCGAGCACCGGGGACATCGGCGCCACCATGGTGCACTGCATCGGCAGGGCGATGAAGAAATCCACCTGGCGGAACGCCTTCGCCCACGGCCTGCCGCGCTGGATGCGCTCCACCAGCAACGTCATCGCCTGGTCGCCGGCGGCGCGCATGTCCACGTGCGGATAGGTGCGGAACGGCACCAGCGCGTCGCAGCGATCGACCATCTCGGCGGTGAGGTTGCAGTGCGGATCAAGCGAGATCGTCACCGGCAGGTCGCCGACGATGGCGCGCACGCGGCGCAGGATCTCGCCTTCCATGTCCGGGAAGCTGTCCGCCACCGCGGCGCCATGGAGATCCAGGTAGATGCCGTCCAGCGGGCCTTTGTCCAGCGCGTTGGAGAGTTCGGCCAGCATCAGCGCGGTGATGCGCTCGAACGCCTCGTCCTGCACCGGGCCGGCGGGGTTGGCGAAGCACCAGGCAAGCGGCACGAGGTCGATGTTGCCGATCGCCTCCGCGCGCTCGATGGCACCGGCGATCGGCACCGAGGTGCCCTTCACCGCGGCAAAGATCGGCTGGCCGACAGTGAGCTTGGGGAAGCCGCCGGGCTGCACGAAATCGATGTAGCGCGTGGGGCGCGGGGCGAAGGAGTGGCTTTCGTGCATGAAGCCGCCGACGGCGATGCGCATGGGGGATCGGACTCCGGACAGGTGGGCGCGGGATGGTCGGGCCTCCCGCCCCTGCTGACAAGAGTGGCGCTCAGCGCCCCGGCACGGCGCGGGGCGAGAGGGTCATGAACTCCACGCCCGCGTGGCGGCTGGATTTCAGGTCGAAGCGCGACAGCACCTCCTGGCCCAGCAGGGCGGCGCATTTGTCGCAGACGAAGACCTGCACGTCCTTCAACTCATGCGGCCCGACGGACAGGCGCGCGAGTGTCACGACCTGACCCTCTATCGTGCGGCCATCGACCAGGCGCGAGCGAACGCTGGGGCGAATCACGCTGTGCGCGGCGCGGCTTTCGGCCAGCATGGCGCGCGGCAGCACGGTGGTGCTGGCACCGGTATCGACCACGAAGGGGGTGAATCGGCCCTCAGCCAGCGCCACGGGGGCGTGGAAGAAATCCTGCAGCTTGGGCAGGCGCAGCACGGGGCGCGCGGCGGCGGGCGGAGGGCCGCGGCGCTGCAGGGCCTGCTCGATCACCAGGCGCTGGGCGGCGAAATAGGCCCCCTGCCCCTTGCGCTCCCGCCCGGCATCGAAGGCGCCGAGCACGGACAGCGCCTCGTGGTGGCGGCCCTCGCCCACCAGCATGGTGGCAAGCTTGCCGCGCACATCCACCAGCGTGCCGACGATGGTCAGCGTACGGTACGACCAGTCGATCGCCTCCGCCGTGCGGCCTGTGAATCGCAATGCCTCGGCGTAGTTCGCCACGATGTCCCAGGTGCCTTCGCCCATGTCCATGGCGCGTTCGAGGTCGGCGATCGCCTCGCGGTAGCGTTCCATGCGCGTATAGGTGATGCCGCGCATCGCGAAGCCGGAAGGGTCGGCGGGGCGCAGGCGGATCATCCTGCCGAAGGCGGCCTCGGCGCAGGCGTAGTTGCGCTGGGAGAGGCAGGCCTGGCCCTGCTCGCGGGCCTTTGCCACCTCCTGCGCCGCGACGGGCCATGCGGCGAGGCAGGCGGCCAGGAGGCAGGCGGCGAAGAGGCGGTGCATGAGGGCCATCGCGGTGGAGATCGTTGCCATTCCGTCAGGTGACCGCGAATGCGCGAAGCTGTCCAGCCCGGGGTGGCCGGGCTATCCTGCGCGGCATTCCTGCCCCCTGCCCGGAGCGATCGCATGAAAGCCTTCTGGAACCCGCTGGAACTGGCGCACGACCCGCAGTTCTTCCTGCAGCGCGGTACGGCCAAGCGGAACTTCGAGGTGCCCGGGCGCGCCGAGGCGCTGCTGGCTTCGTGCCGCGGCATGGGGCTGGAGATCGTGGATCCCGGCCCGGCCGACCTCGCTGCCATCGGCACGGTGCATCCGCCCGACTACATCGAATACCTGCGCGATGGCTGGCAGGCGTGGGAGGCGATGGCGGATCACGGGGCGGAGATGATCGCCAACATCCACCCCTCGCCGGAGATGCTGGCCAATGGCGCCAAGCGCTCCGGCACCATCGTGGGCCAGGTGGGCTGGTATCATGCCGATGCGAACCCGACCTGCCGGGAAACCTGGGTCTCCGCCGAGGCCGCTGCTGCCTGCGCCATCGCGGCGGCGGACGAAGCCGCGGCCGGGCGGCACGCCTATGCCCTGGCCCGCCCGCCGGGGCACCACGCCTATGCCGCGCGGGCGGGCGGGCATTGCTACCTCAACAACGCCGCCATCGCCGCCGAGCGGCTGCGCCGGGGCGGTGCGGCGCGGGTGGCGATCCTGGATATCGACAGCCACCACGGCAACGGCACCCAGGGCATCTTCTGGGAGCGCGACGACGTGTTCTTCGCCTCCGTGCATGGCGACCCCAATGGCTACTACCCCTGGTACGTGGGCCATGCCGGGGAGCGCGGGGCGGGGGCCGGGGCGGGCTGCAACCTCAACATGCCGCTGGCGCGCGGCACCGGCGACGAAGCCTGGCTCGCGGCGATCGGGGCCGGGCTGCGCGAGATCCGGCGCCATGGGGCAGAGGCGCTGGTGATCAGCCTGGGCATGGATGCCAGCCGGGACGAGCCGCTGCACTTCCTGGACATCACCGATGACGGGTTCGCCCGCGCCGGCGAGGCGATCGCGGCCACCGGCCTGCCCTGCGCCATCGTGCAGGAGGGCGGCTACAACCTCGATGCCCTCGGCCGCCTGCTGCAGCGCTTCCTGGCCGGGCTCGGCGGCTGATTGGTCGCCGCACACTGCTGCGCGCCGGCGCCGGGCTGCTGCTCGGTGGCTCCGTGCCGGCGGCGTACGGCTTCGCCATCGAGCCGGCCTGGCGGCTGGAGGTGGTGCGGTATGCCCTCACCCCGCCCGGCTGGCCACCGGGGCTGAAGCTGCGCATCGCGGTGCTGGCGGACCTGCATGTGGGCGAGCCCTATATGGGCCTGTCGCGCATCGGGCGGATCGTGGACACGGCCAACGATCTGCGCGCCGACCTCGCCGTGGTGCTGGGCGACTACCACGCCAGCCA
>CAMDAM010000420.1 GCA_945888575.1 Asaia bogorensis
CGCCGCCTCCATGATCCGCTTCCCATGCGCCACCCCGTGCGACAGCATCGCCCAGGAATTCTCGCTGATCCTGTAGGTCACCTTCGGCGCCGGAACCCCATGCCCATCCACCAGCACGGGATCCAGCGTCACTCGGTTGTGCGCCTCCGGCAGATCCTCGCAGCACACCTCCACCGAAAACCGCCGGCCAGACCAATGCCGGAACGCCTCATGATGCCCCTCGCCCCACGGCACCCGCCCCAGCCCCATGTTCTGGATGCCCTCGGTGATCACCTGCACCCCACGCCCGAACTGGAACTCATAGCCCCGCACGAACCCCCGCGAGGCATCGCTCTCGTAGAATTCCTGGCTCCACAGGCACAGCGGCGAGCCGCGATGCCCATCCAGCTTCTCCTCCACATACCCGCTCACCACCGCCCAGGGATGGAACATCAAATTCCGCCCCACCATCCCCGACGAATTCGCCAGCCCATCGGGATGCCTGCCCCCCGCCGAGTTCAGCAGCAGCCGCGGCGTGCCCACCCCGTTGCACGCCACCACCACCACATGCGCCGGCTGGAACACCTCGCGCCCTTCGCCATCGTAGTAGATCGCCCCGGTCGCCATGCCGGTCGCGTCATGCGTGATTTCCCGAACCCGGCAGTTCGTCCGCAACTCCACCCCGGCCCGGATCGCCAGCGGCCAATAGGTGATGTCGGTGGAGCCCTTCGCCCCCTGCGCGCAGCCAGGCGTGCAGTGCCCGACATTGATGCACGCCGCCCGCCCCTCCCACTCCCGCGTCGCGATCGCCGCCTCGCTTGGCCACCAGTGCCAGCCCAGCCGGTTCATTGCCTCCCCGATCCGCCGCCCCGTCCGCCCCATCGGCAGCGGCAGCATCGGTGGCTCATGCGCGGGATAGGCCGGATCGCCCGCCATCCCGGAAACCCCGGTCATCCGGTCGTTCAGCGCGTAGAATCTCTCCAGCGTGAAGTAGTCAATCGGCCAATCCTCAGCCACGCCATCCAACGTCTTCACCCGGAAGTCGCTCGGATGCAGCCGCGGAAAATGCGCCGTGAACATCACGGTCCCACCGCCCACGCCGTTGAAGTTCACCACCTTGATCGGGCTGTCATCGTCATTCACCGGATAGTCCGCAGCCCGCCGCCGCTGGTTCGGCGAGGAGGCGAAATCCGAAAACCGCCGCGCCTCCCAATCCCGCCCGGTCGAGGGAAAGTCGGATGGCTTCTGCCATTCCCCCTGCTCCAGGCAGACGATCCGCATCCGCGTCTCCGCCAGGCTCCACGCCACCGCAGCACCCGAGGCGCCGGAGCCGATGATCAGAACGTCAACCGTGTCCATGCCCACCCCGTACCCGCCACGCCAACATCACCGCTGTGGCCACCACCAGCCCCGAAGCCATCATGAACGCCGCGTGGAACCCCGCCGTCAGCGCCGCCTCCGCCGAAACCCCCGCCGCCTCCGCCGCCCCCCGCGCCGCGGTGAAGGCCAGCATCAGCACCGAAGCTCCCGTCACCGTCCCCAGCGTCCGCGTCATCATCGCCAGCGAGCCAGCCACCCCGCGCGAGCGGCGGGGCAGGGTGCCCGTCACGATCTCCGAATACGCCACCTGGTACAGGCCGAGCCCCACCCCCTGCATCACCAGCGCCGGCACCGTCACCCACAGCCCCAGCGTCTGCCCCACCAACGCCAACGACGCCGCCACCAGCAGCGCACCCCCCACCAGCAGCACCTTGGCCGGCACCCGCCCCGCCAGCCGCCCGGCGATCGGCGCCGCCACCATCATCCCCGTCGACGACCCCGCCAACACCAGCCCCAGCACCCCCACCGACAACCCCTCCACCCGTACCAGATGGAACGGCGCCAGCAGCATCACCGCGAAGGCGGCGAGATTGACCAGCACATTGCCCAGATTGATCGCCGCGAAGCCGCCATCGCGGAACAGCGACACATCGATGATCGGCCGCTCCACCCGGCGCTCCTGCCAGATGAACGCCGCCACCGCCCCCACGGCCACAACACCCAGCCACAGCGCGCTCTGGTTCACCGCCAGCAACGCCGCCGTGATCGCCCCTGCCAGCAGCACCGCCCCCAGCCCATCGAACCGCTCCCGCGTGCCACCCACCACATCCGCCGGCAGCCGCCACGCGAACAGGAACGCCGCCATGCACAGCGGCACCCGCGCCGCATACACCGCCCGCCAGCCGAACATCTCCACCAGCACGCCGGCCACCGGCGGCCCGATCGCGCCACCGAGCCCGAAGATCATGGTGTACAGCCCCAACGCCCGCGCCCGCTCGCTTTCGGGAAACAGGAACGTCGCCAGCGCCGGCCCGCAGGAAAGCAGCAGCGCCGCCCCCATCCCCTGCGCCACCCGTGCCGCCAGCAGCCACCCGAACGCCGGCGCCATCGAACACCCCACGAAGGCCACCGCGCTCAGCGCCGCCCCGGCCAGGAAGATGCGCCGATGCCCCAGCATGTCCCCCAGCCGGCCGAACACCAGCATCAGGCTGGCATGGGTCAGCACGTAGCTGATCACCACCCACTGGATCATCGGGATCGGCATGGCGAAGTCGCGCACGATGTCGGGGAACGCCACGTTCACCATCGCATCCAGCGGCACCACCAACGTGCCGAGGCCGATCACCACCAGGCCGGCGTAAGCGTTACGGATGGCCCGTCCCCCTCGTTCCGCCCCCAGCCTAGCCAAGCCACGCCCACTGGAACAGCCGCCCCAGCCGGCGTAACCTGCACGGGAGGAACGCGGAGCCCACCATGAACGCCATCACCCCCGGCACGCCCGAAGACTACAACCACCTGGACGACGACAGCTTCCGCATGATGGTGCGCGGCTGGGTGGAAGCGAACTACCCGCCCGAGATCCGCAACCCCACCAAGCGGCTGCATTTCTCCGAGAACAAGGTCTGGTACTACAAGCTCTCCCAGAAAGGCTGGCTCGCCCCCGGCTGGCCGCGCGAAGTGGGCGGGATGGGTCTCACTGCCGGCAAGCAGCTCGTCATGCTGGAGGAATTCCAGCGCCACGGCTGCACCCGCCTCAACGACATGGGCATGACCATGATCGGCCCGCTGCTGATCCGCTTCGGCACCGATGCGCAGCGCGCCCATTTCCTGCCGAAGATCCTCGCCGGCGAGCACATCTGGTGCCAGGGCTACAGCGAGCCCAATGCCGGCTCCGACCTCGCCAACCTGCGCACCGAAGCCGTGCTCGATGGTGACCACTGGGTGGTGAACGGCCAGAAGATCTGGACCTCGCTGGCCATGGACGCGAACTGGATCTTCCTGCTGGTCCGCACCAACAAGATCGTCAAGAAGCAGGAGGGCATCTCCTTCCTGCTGGTCGAGATGAACACGCCCGGCATCACCGTGCGGCCCATCCGCAACCTCGATATGGGCGACGAGTTCTGCGAAGTGTTCTTCGACAACGTGCGCGTGCCCAAGGACCAGATCGTCGGCGCCGTCGACAAGGGCTGGACGATGGCCAAGAACCTGCTCAGCTTCGAGCGGATCGGCATCGGCTCCCCCCGCCAATCCGGCTACGCCCTGCAGCGCCTGAAGCTGCTGGCCGAGCACATGGGCCTGGAAGACGACCCGCAGTTCGCCGACCGCTACACCCGCCTGCGCATGGACCTCGAAGACCACAAGGCGCTCTACGAAACCTTCGCCGAAAAGGTCCGCCGCGGCGAACAGCTCGGCCCCGATGTCTCCATGCTGAAGGTCCACCAGACCGAGCTCTACCAGCGCATCACCGAAGCGATGATCGAGATCGCCGGCGAAAACACCGGCCTGCTGGAACCGATCGGCGGCAACCGCGAACTGAACCCGCAAGGCCAGTTCATCCAGTCCCGCCCTTCAACGATCTACGGCGGATCGAACGAAATCCAGCGTAACGTGCTGGCCAAGAACGTCCTCGCGCTGCCGAGCTAGAAGGGAAGGAAGGGCAGGGGCTCTGCCCCTGCACCCCGCTGGGGCCTTAGGCCCCAGACCCCTTTCGTTTGTTGCCCAACGGCAGAGGGGGTGCCT
>CAMDAM010000421.1 GCA_945888575.1 Asaia bogorensis
GGCAGATCCTCCAGGCTCTCGATGCCACAGATCCCGCACCCCGTGCGCCCCGCCATGCTCCGCCGCCGCGCCATGTGCCGCCGCAGCGCCGCCGGCACCAGATCCACCTCCACCATGATCCCGCGCGGCACCTCGCGCACTGCCACGCCGCGGATCTCCTCCGCCGCCGTGATCACGCCCTCGGTCAGGCTGAACCCATAGGCGAAATCCACCAGGTCCGCGGGCGTTGCCATCATCACCGCATGCGGCAGCGTGGCGTACACCAGGTTCACCGGCACCTCGGCTGCCACCTCCACCGGCACGCGCACCACGTCCCCGCCCTCGAAGCGCAGCGCCTCGCCGTGCACCTTCCGGCTGGGTGCCGCGCTATTCGGCGGCAGGCGCAATCCGGCGCAGCTGCCCGGCCTCCTGCTGATGTGTCTCCTGCCAGCGGGACAGCGCGTTGGTTCGCCGCACCTGCACTGCCGTCACCTTGTATTCCGGGCAGTTCGTCGCCCAATCGGAATAGTCGGTGGTGATCACGTTGGCCCCGGTGCTGGCATGGTGGAAGGTGGTGTACACCACGCCCGGCTGCATCCGCTCCGACACCACCGCCCGCAGCGAAACCTCGCCAGACCGGCTGGCCAGCGCCACCAGTTCGCCGCTGGTGATCCCGCGGCTCTCGGCATCGAAGGGATGGATCTCCAGCACATCCTCGTCATGCCACGCCGTGTTCGCCGTGCGCCGCGTCTGCTGGCCCACATTGTACTGGCTCAGGATGCGCCCCGTGGTCAGGATCAGCGGGAAGCGCGGCCCGGTACGCTCCTCCGTCGGCACGAACTCGGTGATCATGAACTTGCCAGCGCCGCGCACGAACCGATCCACATGCATGATCGGCGTACCCTCGGGTGCGGCCGCATTGCACGGCCACTGCACGGAGCCGCGCGCCTCCAGCACCGCGTAACTCACGCCGGCAAAACTCGGCGTCACCCGCGCGATCTCATCCATGATCGCGCTGGGATGGTCGTACCGCATCGGGAACCCCAGTGCGGTGGCGAGCGCCGCCGTCACCTCCCACTCCGCCATGCCAGCCAACGGCTCCATCACCTTGCGCACCCGGTTGATGCGCCGCTCCGCATTGGTGAAGGTGCCGTCCTTCTCCAGGAAGGAGGCACCAGGCAGGAACACATGCGCGAACTGCGCCGTTTCGTTCAGGAAAAGGTCTTGCACCACCACGCATTCCATCGCCCGCAGCGCCGCCGTCACGTGCTGCGTGTTCGGATCGGATTGCGCGATGTCCTCGCCCTGGATGTAGAGCCCGCGGAACCCGCCCCCGATCGCCTCGTCCAGCATGTTGGGAATGCGCAGCCCGGGCTCGCCATCCAGCGCCCGCCCCCAGGTCGCTTCGAACATCTCCCGCGTCGCATCATCGGCCACATGGCGATACCCGCTGAACTCATGCGGAAAGCTGCCCATGTCGCAGGCGCCCTGCACATTGTTCTGTCCGCGCAAAGGGTTTACCCCCACGCCCTCGCGCCCGATATTCCCGGTCGCCATCGCCAGGTTCGCCATGCCCATCACCATGGTGGAACCCTGGCTGTGCTCCGTCACCCCCAGCCCGTAATAGATCGCGCCATTCCCCGCCGAGGCATACAGCCGCGCCGCCGCGCGCAGCTCCGCCGCCGGCACCCCGGTGAAGCGCTCGGTCTCCTCCGGCGAATTCTCCGCAAGCGCCACGAACCGCGCCCAGGCCTCGAAATCGCCGAGGTCGCAGCGTTCACGCACGAACGCCTCGTCCACCAGCCCTTCCGTCACCACCACATGCGCCATCGCATTCACGAAGGCCACGTTGCTGCCCGGCAGCAGCTGCAAATGGTGCGACGCCTCGATATGCGGCGAGCGCACCAGGTCGATCCGCCGCGGATCGGCCACGATCAGCTTCGCCCCCTGCCGCAACCGCCGCTTCATGCGCGAGGCGAACACCGGGTGCCCATCGGTCGGGTTCGCCCCGATCACCAGGATCACATCCGCTTTCGCAACGCTCTTGAAATCCTGCGTCCCCGCCGATGTCCCGAACGCCGTCTTCAGCCCATACCCCGTCGGCGCGTGGCACACCCGCGCGCAGGTATCGATGTTGTTGTTGCCCAGCGCCCCGCGCACCAGCTTCTGCACCAGGAACACTTCCTCGTTGGTGCAGCGAGAGGAGCTGATCGCCCCCACCGCATCGCGCCCATGCGTCGCCTGCAGCCGCTTGAACTCCGAAGCCGCATGCCCGATCGCCTCGGCCCAACTCACCTCGCGCCACGGCTCATGGATGGAGCCCCGGATCATCGGCTTGGTGATCCGGTCCTTGTGGGTTGCGTACCCCCAGGCAAACCGCCCCTTCACGCAGGAATGCCCTTCGTTGGCCCCGCCCTGCTTGTGCGGCACCATGCGCACCACCCGGTCGCCCTGCAGCTCCGCCTTGAACGAACACCCCACGCCGCAATAGGCGCAGGTGGTAACAACGGATTTCTCCGGCTGCCCCATTTCCACCACGCTCTTCTCGATCAGCGTCGCCGTCGGGCAGGCCTGCACGCAGGCCCCGCAGGACACGCACTCACTGCCCAGGAAATCCGTCGGTCCCGGCGCCACCCGGCTATCAAAACCACGCCCGGTGATGGTCAGCGCGAACGTCCCCTGCACCTCCTCGCACGCTCGCACGCAGCGATTGCACACGATGCACTTGGCCGGGTCGTAGCTGAAATACGGGTTGCTTTCGTCCTTCACGCCATCGAAATGGTTGGCGCCCTCATACCCATAGCGCACCTCGCGCAGCCCGACGGCGCCAGCCATGTCCTGCAGCTCGCAATCCCCGTTCGCGGAACACGTCAGGCAATCCAGCGGATGGTCGGAGATGTACAGCTCCATCACTCCGCGCCGCAGCTTGCCTAGGCGATCGCTGTGCGTGCGCACCACCATCCCCTCCTCGGCCGGCGTGGTGCAGGAAGCCGGCGTCCCCCGCCGCCCCTCGATCTCCACCAGGCACAGCCGGCAACTCCCGAACGGCTCCAGGCTGTCGGTGGCGCACAGCTTCGGAATCTTCGTGCCCGCGTGCATCGCCGCCGCCATCACGCTGGTCCCCGCCGGCACGCTCACGCGCTGCCCGTCGATCACCAGCGAAACGCTCGCCTCGCCCTGCCGCACCGGCGTGCCGAAGTCCGTCTCCCGGATCAGCCCCATGCCACGCTCCTCACGCCGCCAAAGCCCGGCGGAAATCCTCGGGAAAATGCTTCAACGCGCTCAGCACCGGCAACGGCGTCAGCCCACCCATCGCGCACAGGGAGGCATCGGTCATCAGCGCCGCCAGATCCTCCAGCACCGCGATCTCGCCGGCTTTCCCGGCGATGATCCGGTCCATCACCTCCACCCCGCGCACCGCCCCGATCCGGCACGGCGTGCACTTGCCGCAGCTCTCCTTGGCGCAGAACTCGAACGCGAACCGCGCCTGCCTCGCCATGTCCACCGTGTCGTCGAACACCACCACACCGCCATGCCCCAGCATCCCGCCCACCGCCGCCAACGCCTCGTAGTCCAGCGCCGTGTCCAGCAGCGAAACCGGCAGATACGCCCCCAGCGGCCCGCCCACCTGCACCGCCCGCACCGGACGGCCACTGCGCGTCCCGCCGCCGATGTCCTCGATCACCTCACGCAACGATATCCCGAACGGCAGCTCGAACAGCCCGCCGCGCTTCACGTTCCCCGCCAGCTGCACCGCCAGCGTCCCGCGCGACCGGCCACTCCCCAGCGCCGCATACGCCTCGGCCCCATGCGCCAGAATCCACGGCACCGCCGCCAGCGACAGAACGTTGTTCACCACGGTGGGTTTCCCGAACAACCCCTGCAACGCCGGCAGCGGCGGCTTGGCCCGCACCACCCCGCGCCGCCCCTCCAGGCTCTCCAGCAGCGCCGTCTCCTCGCCACAGATATACGCACCAGCCCCCATGCGCAGCTCGATATCGAACGGCTGCCCAAGTCCCGAGGGCCCCAGCACCCCCTCCGCCCGCGCAATCCCCA
>CAMDAM010000422.1 GCA_945888575.1 Asaia bogorensis
GGGGGCGGCGCGGCCGGCGCGGGCGCCTGGGCGAAGGCCGGGGTGGCGGCCAGCAGGACGGCGGCGAGGGGGGCGGCAAGCCGGATCATGAGACAGGGTCCTTTCAATGTGCGAGGCATGCAACGGCCGGCACAAAAGCACCGTTGCCGATGTCGGCACAAAAGCACCGTTGCCGCGCCGGCTCAATGGTGGCGGCGTTACAGGGTCTTGATCACCTTGAGGTCGGCCGGCACCTCGATGGGCGCACCGGTGGCGGCGCGGACCTGATCGACGGTCACGCCCGGGGCGATCTCGCGCAGCAGGAAGCGGTCGCCGAGCGGCTTGAACAGGCCGAGATTGGTGGCCACCAGGGAAACAACGCCGCGGGCGGTGACGGGGAGCGCGCAGTCTCGCAGCAGCCGGGGCAAGCCGTCGCGCGTGGTGTGCTCCAGGATCACGAAGACCTGCTTGGCGCAGGCGGCCAGGTCCATGGCGCCGCCGATGCCGCCACCGTTCGCGCCGGCCACCTTCCAGTTGGCGAAGTCGCCGTTGCAGGCCACCTCGTAGATGCCCAGCACCGTCACGTCGATGCGGCCGGAGCGGATGATGCCGAAGCTGTCGGCGTGGTGGACGATGGCGGCCCCGGGGTTGAGCGAGACGTTCTGGCCGCCGGCGTTGACGAGGTGGACATCCTCCTGCCCGGCGGGGAGCACGGGGCCGTAGCCGATCACGCCGTTCTCGGCGTGGTAGAGGATGTCGGCATCGATCGGCGTGTTGCTGCACATCGTGGGCATGCCCACGCCAAGGTTCACGATCCAGCCGTCCTGGAATTCCTGGGCGACGCGGTCGGCGATCTGCTGGCGTTCGAGGCCGCTCATGACTGCTTCTCCTTCGGTGCGGCGCGTTCGGGCCGCCTGCCGGGCCACAGGCCCTCGGGGGCGGCGGGGATCTTCACCATGCGGTGGACGAAGATGGAGGCGGTGTGAACGTCGTCCGGGTCGATGGCGCCGGGCTCCAGGAAATCTTCCTCCACCTCCACGATGGTGAGTTTCGCGGCCATGGCCATCAGCGGGTTGAAGTTGCGTTGGCTGCGGCGGAACAGGAGATTCCCGGCCGTGTCGGCCTTCCAGGCGCGGATGAAGGCGACATCCACCGGCAGCGCCTCCTCCAGCAGGTATTCACGGCCCCCGAACACGCGGGTTTCCCGCCCGGCAGCCAGCTCGGTGCCCACGGCGGTGGGGGTGTAGAAGGCCGGAATGCCGCAGCCGGCGGCGCGCAGGCGCTCGGCCAGCGTGCCCTGCGGGACCAGTTCGGCCACCACCTTGCCCTCGGCGACATATTGCGTGAGCGGGATGCGATCGGAGGCGCGGGTGGGCGCGGTGAAGGAGGCGACCACCTTCGCCACCTGGTCGTTCTGCACAAGCATGCCGATATCGGGCATGCGATCCGGCGCGGAGCCGCCAGTGCCGTTGGTGATGCAGGTGAGCCCCTTCGCCCCCTGCTTCAGCAGCGCCGCAATCAGGTTGAAGGGCACGCCGGGATAGGCAAAGCCGCCAAACGCAATGCTGGCGCCATCAGGGATATCCGCCACCGCATCCGCGAAGCTCGCGTAGACCTTGGATCGTTTCGCCATGCCGTTCTCTCCCGCGTTGCCCGGAGTTTGACGCGGGCAGGCGGTGGCGTGAAGCCCCAGCCGCTACCCGCCCGTCAGCTTGGAAAACACCTGGCGGTCCCGGTTGTCGCGCATCAGCATGGTGAAACCGGGAATCACCTCGAAGCCGAGGCCGCGCGGCATGCCGGTGTCCTCATCCGCCACCAGCTTGCCATAGGGCTGGCTCGCCGCCTTCTCCCACTTGCCGGCCGGCTTCTTGACCTCGACTGTGACAACCGTGGCCTTGAGCTGCATCCGCACAATGGCCTCCTTGGGCGCGGAAGGCTTGGTGAGGCTGAGGCAGCCGGCGATCATCTGCCAGCCATTGGCGAGCGCCCAGGCGGTGAGGGCTTCTTTGTCCATGCTGATCTCCTGAAAAGGAAGTCGTTCTTTTTTGAAAAAAAGAACCAAAAAACTTTTACTACTTTGCGCCGTGGCTAGCCTGGGCGCAAATGGATGACGTCTTTTTCTTCAGATCGCCTGCCCGGCCACCCAGCCAGACGACCAGGCCCATTGGAAATTGTAGCCGCCAAGCCAGCCGGTCACATCCACCGCCTCGCCGATGGCAAACAGGCCCGGCACGGATTTGGCGGCCATCGTCTTCTGGTCCAGCGCCGCGGTGTCGATGCCGCCCAGCGTCACTTCCGCCTTGGCGTAGCCCTCGGTCCCAGCCGGGGTCAGGCGCCAGGCGCGCAGGGTGGCGGCCAAGTCGGCCAGGGCCTTGTCGCGCTGCTGCGCCATCGGCGTATCGCCGGGGGCAAGCGCGGCGGCAAGGCGGGCGGGCAGGAGATCCGACAGCGCGGTGCGCAGGGTTGCGTTGGGGCGGGATTTCTTGGCGGCGAGAAGCTGCGGAAGCGGGTTCTCCGCCAGCGCGACGGTCAGGGGCTCGCCTTCCTGCCAATAGGACGAGGCCTGCAGGATGGCGGGGCCAGAGAGGCCGCGATGGGTGAACAGCATGGCCTCGGGGAAGCTCCGCTTGCCCGCGGTGGCGACGACAGGGGTGGCCAGGCCGGAGAGCGGGCGCATGAGGTCCAGCGCCTCGCCCTCGAAGGTGAGCGGAACCAGGCCGGGGCGCGGCGGCACGAGCGGGAGCGCGAATTGCCGGGCAAGCTCATGGGCCAACCCGGTGGCGCCCATCTTCGGGATGGAGAGGCCGCCGGTGGCCAGCACCACGGCGGGCGCAGTGAAGGCACCGAGGCTGGTTTCCACGCGAAAGTGCTCGGCGCGGGTGACGGCGCTGATGCGGGCGGAGAGGCGGAGATCGACGCCGGCCGTCTGGCATTCCGCCAGCAGCATGGCGACGATCTCGCGGGCGGAGCCGTCGCAGAACAACTGGCCGAGGGTCTTCTCGTGGAAGGCGATGCGATGTTTTCGCACCAGCGCGATGAAGTCGTGCTGCGTGTAGCGGGCCAGCGCCGAGCGGGCGAAGTGGGGGTTGGCCGAGAGAAAACGATCCGGCGCGATGCCCAGATTGGTGAAATTACAGCGCCCGCCGCCGCTGATCAGGATCTTCTTGCCCGGGGCGTCGGCATGGTCGAGCAGCAGCACGCGGCGGCCCCGTTGCCCCGCGGCGATGGCGCACATGAGGCCGGCGGCGCCGGCGCCGAGGATGATGGCGTCGTAGGTCATGTGGGCGCTGGTTGACCCTGGTGGGGGTGGGTGCTGATCTCCAGGCCATAGAACACGACACGGAGGAGATGCCCATGCCCCGGACCGGAAACCGGCTTCAGGACAAGGTCGCGGTGGTGATCGGCGCGGGCCAGAGCCCGGGCGAAGGCGTCGGCAACGGGCGCGCCACGGTGATGCGCTTCGCGCAGGAAGGCGCCAAGGTATGGGCGGTGGACCGCCGGCTGGACAGCGCCGGGGAAACCGCCGCCCTGGTGATCGAGGATGGCGGCGTGTGCGAGGCGTTCGAGGCGGATGTCACCAGTGAGGCCGCGCTGGCCGCCGCGATCCAGGCCTGCCAGGCCCGCTGGGGCCGGGTGGATATCCTGCACTACAATGTCGGCGTCTCCCTGGGCGGCGGCGACACGATGCTGGAGCAGTTCACGGAGGAGGCGTTCGACCGGCTGTTCGCCATCAACCTGCGCGGCTGCATCATGGCGGCGAAGCATGCCGTGCCGATCATGCGGGCCCAGGGCAGCGGGGTGATTCTCAACATCTCCTCCGTCGCCGCGTACGAGAACTATCCCTACGTGGCCTACAAGGCGAGCAAGGTGGCGATGGTGGAATTCACCAAGCAGCTGGCGATCCAGAACGCCGCCTACGGCATCCGGGCGAACGTGATTCTGCCGGGGCTGATGGACACGCCGATGGCGGTGGACACGCGGGCACGCGCGACAAACCGCCCCCGCAGCGAAAT
>CAMDAM010000423.1 GCA_945888575.1 Asaia bogorensis
AACAGCAGCAGGGAGGATCCCACCAGCCACGCCACGAACAGGGAGAGCGTGCCGGCGAACAGCCGCTTGCGCGGCACGTCCACCTCCAGCAGCCCATCCTGCATCGGCGTGCGCAGGATCACGGAGGCCGCGTCGCTCTGCCAGTCCAGCGCCACCGGCCGGCGCAGCCGCTCCTCCAGCGCGGTGACCAGGCTGCGCTCCAGCACCTCCAGCTGCGGCGGCCGTTCATGCGCCGGCTCCAGCCGGCCCGGCACCAGCCGCATCCTCAGCTCCAGTCGGTCATAGGCGCCGGACAGGACGCGTGCCTGGTATTCCGGCGCGCGCTCCAGCGCATCGATCACGATCGCGATCTCGCCGGCGATCGCGGCCGAAAGCCGGCGCGAGACGATGCTCATATGCGTGCCGTAGAAGAGCTGCAGCGCCACCGCCTGCACCACCACCAGCGGCACCAGCACAATCAGCAGGCTGCGCCCCAGCAGCCCGCGCGGCATCAGCGCCTTCAGCGCCTGGGCCATGAACGGCGGCAGCGCGAGGCGGGAGGCCATCAGTACCCGGGCTTCAGGATATAGCCCCGCCCGCGCACCGTATGCAGGAAGCGCGGCTCGCGCGGGTCGGTCTCGATCTTGCGGCGCAGCCGCGTCACCTGCACGTCGATCGCGCGCTCGCCGGATTCGTCCATCTCCAGTGCGGCGCCGATGTCCTCGCGCGTCAGCACCTCGTTCGGCCGTGCCGCCAGGGCGGCCAGCAGCGCCGCTTCCCCCCCGGTCAGCCGCACCACGCCGGCGGGCCCGCGCAGCTCGCCGCGGGCACGGTCGAACACCAGGGCCCCCAGCGCCAGGGGGCCGGAGGGGGCTGTTTCCACCGGTGTCGCCGGGGCGGCCCGGCGCAACAGCGCGCGGATGCGCAGCACCAGCTCCCGCGGGTCGAACGGCTTGGGCAGGTAGTCATCCGCCCCGGCCTCGAACCCGGCGATCCGGTCTTCCGGCGCGCCGCGCGCGGTCAGCAGCAGGATCGGTGTCACCGCATTGTCCCGCCGCAGCATCTCGGTCAGCTCCAGCCCGTTCTCGCCGGGCATCATCACGTCCATCACGATCAGGTCCGGCTGCAGGATGCGCAGCTTCTCCCGCGCCGCCACGGCATCCTCGGCGGCGCTTACGCGAAAGCCGTTCTCCATCAGGTAGCGCCCCAGCAGCTCGCGCAGCCGATGGTCGTCATCCACCACCAGGATCAGGGCGTCGTCGCTCACTATCGGCTCCGGTCCAGATACAGGCGCGCCTCGTCGTCCATGATGCCGCGCATCACCCGGCGGAACCCGTCCACCGCCCCCGCCCCGGCCTCGCGATACGCCGCCGCCAGCCGCTCGCGCTGGCGCTCGAACAGCTGACGCTCCAGCGCCTCGCCGGTCTCGGTCAGTGTCAGCAGGCGCTGGCGGCGATCCACCTGGCCCTGCTGCTGGGTGACGTAGCCATCCTCCACCAGCATGTTCAGCACCCGCGCCAGGCTCTGCTTGGTGATCCGCAGGATCGACAGCAGGTCGGACACCGGCAGGCCGGGATTGCGCCCGATATAGTGCAGCGCCCGGTGGTGCGCCCGGCCCATGCCCAGCCCCTCCAGCACCTCGTCCGCCGCACGCGTGAAGTCGCGATAGGCGAAGAACAGCAGGTCCTGCGCCGCGCGCAGCTCCTCCTCGCGCAGGAACAGCAGGTTGGCGCCGGCGGGCACGCCCGTGCGCGAATCAGGAGACCGGGCCTCGCCCGCACGGAGCTCGCCCTTCAGATCGGGCATATCTGGCATACCTCGTAATTACGGCAGGATTGTTGACGTAGCTGGAACACGATTATACCGTCGCCACCCATAGAGCAACAATCTTGCGGGAGAGCAGTCCCATGGCGCTGGTTCCTTTCGACGACCGGGATGGGTTCATCTGGTACAACGGCACGATGATGCCCTGGCGCGATGCCAAGCTGCACGTGCTGTCGCATGGCCTTCACTATGCCAGCGCCGTGTTCGAAGGCGAGAGGGCATATGCCGGCAACATCTTCAAGCTGCGCGAACACACCGATCGCTTCCACAACTCCGCCCGCATCCTCGGCTTCGAGATCCCCTACACCGCCGATGAGATCGACGCCGCCTGCATGCAGGTGCTCGCCGCCAACGGCCAGACCGATGCCTATGTGCGCCCGCTGGCTTGGCGCGGTTCGGAGATGATGGCCGTCGCCGCCCAGAACTCGAAGATCAACGTCGCCATCGCCACCTGGGCCTGGCCCGCCATGTTCGCCGACCGCATGGCCGGCATCCGGCTCGACATGGCCGAGTGGCGCCGCCCGCACCCGCAAACCGCCCCCACCGCCTCCAAGGCCGCCGGCCTCTACATGATCGGCACGCTCTCCAAGCACGCCGCGGAGGCCAAGGGCTTCCAGGATGCGCTGATGCTGGATTGGCGCGGCCACGTTTCCGAAGCCACCGGCGCCAACATCTTCTTCGCCTTCGACGGTGAGCTGCACACCCCCACGCCGGATTGCTTCCTGGATGGCATCACCCGCCGCACCGTGATGGCCCTGGCGCGCGTGAACCAGATCAAGGTGGTGGAACGCACCATCATGCCGGAGGAAATCAAGCACGCCAGCGAAGTCATGATCGTTGGCACCGGCGCCGAAGTGACCCCGGTGCGTGAGATCGCCGGCACCCACTATACGCCGGGCCGGATCACCGAGACGCTGCTGACCGATTACGAGAAGCTGGTGCGCATGTCGCCGGCGGATGTGGAGAAGCGTCTGGCGGGGTAAGGAAGCGGTTCTTTTTTGAAAAAAAGAACCAAAAAACTTTTGTGAGCTTGCGCGCGTGCTGGGCGACCGGCACGGGTGCAAGCAAATGAAGTCTTTTTTGCTTCTTTTTTCTTCAGAAAAAAGAAGACGCTTCCTTAAATCCTTGCCGCCACCGCCCGCGCCATCTCGCGCAGAAGGCCAGCATCCTCCACCTCCTCCAGCACCGCCCCCAGCCCCGCCGCGGCATCCAGCAGCGCGGGCGAGCCCGGCAGGTCCATCCCGTCCAGCGCCCGCCGCACCCGCACCAGGTGCCGGCGCCGCGGATCGAGCGGTGGGTCCAGCACCAGGCGGAACCCCCGCCGCCCATCGCCCACCCCGGCGGCCTCCAGATCGGGCCGGTATCCGTCCGCCACCACCGGCGGCTGAACGACCCCGTTTACCACCAGCTCCACCGCCACCTGCCCACCGCCCTCGGCCAGCGCCACCCAGCCGGAGACGGCCTGCCGCGTCACCTCGTCCAGCCGCCCCGCCATCGCGCCGCCAGGTGCCCCGGCCAGGGATTGCCGCAGCACATGCAGCACGCGCTCCGGTGGCAGTGCCGGCTCCACCGCATCCTCTGCCACAATCCCGGCTCCATCCGGCGCCTCCGCCCCGTCCAGCTCCAGGCTGAAGACCTCCAGCGGCTCAATGGGCTCGGGGCGGGAGAGCACGCGCCCATCCACCAGCCAGCGCGCCGAAACGGGCGGAAAGCCGTTCCGCTCCACCACCTGCCCCGGCAGCATCGTGCCCTGCGGCCCACGAACGGGCCACAGCGCCGGTTGCCCCGCCAACGCCGCCGCCGGCAG
The DNA here is from genome assembly GCA_945888575.1 of Asaia bogorensis. Lineage (GTDB taxonomy): Bacteria > Pseudomonadota > Alphaproteobacteria > Acetobacterales > Acetobacteraceae > CAMDGX01. The sequence continues at coordinate 3,611 of CAMDAM010000423.1, forward strand.
TTGCAAGCGCCCCACCCAGCGCACCGCGAGGATGCCGCCGTCGCGCCCCAGCACCTCGTCGCCGGGCGCCAGCACCTCCACCGGCACTGCACCGCGTGGCGTCGCCAACCGGCTCCCGCCGGTGCACAGCCAGGTTGTCACCACCGCCTCCTGCGTCGCATGCCGCATCATCGCCTGCCGCGCCGGGTTGATCCATCCCGCCGCACCCGGCACCCTGCCGGCAACGCCACGGAAGGTCCGCCATGCCCCGCATCGCCATCGCCATGTTGAGCCACGAGGGCAACAGCTTCACCCCCGTGCCCACCGACATCCCGGCCTTCCGCTCCGGCACCTACGCCATCGGCGAGGCGGACGCCCGCAGCCTGTTCCAGGG
>CAMDAM010000424.1 GCA_945888575.1 Asaia bogorensis
GCCGACTCTTCCGGCCATTGCGCAGGCTGGTATCGCGCGCGGGGCTGGCCGGCGGCCGCGCGCAAAGCAAAGAGTCACACCGGCAACAACGGCAACACCACCCGGCTCGCCCGCGCGCTGTCCACGAACACCGCATTCCCCGCGATACGCTTCCGCCGTGCCTGCCCCTCCGGCTCCCCGGTATTCGGGTTCACGTCGAACTTCGGGAAGTTGGAGGAGGAGATGTCGAGCCGGATCCGATGCCCCGGCAGGAACAGATTGGCCGTCGGGAACAGCGTCACCACGATCCGCCGCACACTTTCCGGCTCGTTCAGCCGCGGCACCGCGGGATCATCGGCATAGCGCAGCCGGCAGATCCCATCGGTCAGGATCATCGCATAGCCACGCGGATAGTCCGCCGAGGCCGGATGCACGTCGATCAGCTTGGCGGTGAAATCCGTATCCGGCGCATCGGAGGAAATCCACAGCTCCGCCTCCACCGGCCCCACCACCTGCACTGCCTCGGCAAGCGGCGCCGTTTGGAACACCAGCACATCCGGCCGCGCCGCCAGCGGCAGGAACGGCGCCTTGCACCCGAAGAACCCCGGCGCTGCCACCTGGTCCCACGCCCCGCCGGAGGCCACCGGCTCCAGGCTGGTCAGATTGCCCCCAATCGTCGGCACCGGATCGGCCGGATCAAAATCGTAACGCAACGGCGCCAACCCCACCCCCGGCACCGCCGTGTCCAACCGCCCATCGCCATGCAGGTGGAACGAAGTCGGCACCGCCCCCGGCGCCGGCCAATCGTCCAGGCTGATCCACCGCCCGCCATGGTCCAGGTGCCCCTCGGCCGTCTTCCGCCCGGAACCCCCGCCCATCACGAACACCCGCACCGCCGGCTCCGGGTTCGGCCGTCCGTGGATCACCGCATCGAAATGCCGCAGCCGATACTGCCGCCAATCCCCGGCCCAGGAATCCACCGTCGCCTCGGCCCCGAAATCCACATCCCCGAACACCCGGTCGCTGCGGTCGCCATGGATCCACGGCCCCAGGATCAGCCGCTGCCCCCCACGCCCCGCCGCCTTCAACCCCATGTAGTTGCTGGTCGCCGTGCGCGGATACGGATCGAACCAGGAGGACATGTGCACGCACTCCGCCCGCACGTAGCGGTCGTAATACCCCTCCGCCCAGATGCCGAGCTGCTGCCAGAACCCGTTGAACGCCCCATGCCGCCACTGCTCGAACAGATAGGCCTCGTAATCCCGGTGGTGCCGCAACGGCGAATGCCCCTCCCGCCACGGCAGCCGCGTGAACCAGTCGCGGATATCCTCCGCCGCCAGCGCCGCCTTCAGCACCGGGTCCGCCTGCGCCTCGGGCGACAGGCCGGCCTGCTTGAACGCCCATGTCGCCTGCTTCAGCTCGAACGCGCCGAACTGCCGTATCCCCCCGGTCCAGCTATTGGCGAACCCGCCGGAATCCAGCACCTGCGCCACGACGCCTGGCGCATCCAGGCACCCCAGCGCCGCCTGGGTATGCGCGGCATAGGAAAGCCCCATCGTGCAGATCCGTCCGTCGCACCACGGCTGCTCCACGATCCAGGCGCAGGTGTCGAACCCGTCCTCCCCGTCGGAGAGGTATTTCACGAACACCCCCTCGCTGCCGTAGCGCCCCCTGTTGTCCTGGAACACCACGGCATAGCCATGCGCGGTGAAATACGCAGCCAACTCCGGCCGCGGCAGAGGCCGCCGATCGGCTTCGGTGATCTCGCTGCGGCTGATCTCCTCGCGCCCATACGGCGTGCGCTCCAGGATCACCGGAAACGGCCCGGGCCCCGCTGGCAGATGCACGTCGGTCGCCAGCCGCACGCCGTCGCGCATCGGCACCTTGTGCGTGCCGGCGGCGAAATTGCTGCTCACGGCTCCTCCAGCTCCATCGAAAGCGCCCGCAACTCCCGCGTATGCGGATGCTCGGCCCGCCCCGCGCGCAGATCGGCGGACGTCACCGTCTCCACCATCTCGCCGCCCTGCATCACGCCCACGGTGCTGCACAGATGCGCCACCACGGCCAGGTTGTGGCTCACCATCACGTAGGTCAGCTTGCGCCGCTCCTGCAGGTCCATCAGCAGGTTCAGCACCTCCGCCTGCACCGAAACGTCCAGCGCACTGGTCGGCTCGTCCAGCAGCAGCACATCCGGCTCGCTCATCAACGCCCGCGCCACCGCCACGCGCTGCCGCTGCCCGCCCGAAAGCTGGTGCGGATAGCGGAACCGCACCGCCGCCGGCAGCGCCACCTCCGCCAGCGCCCGCAGGATGCGCGGCTCCGGATCCGGAATGCCATGCACCTCCAGCGGCTCCGACAGCGCCCGGTCCACCGTCTGCCGCGGATGCAGGGAGCCATAGGGGTCCTGGAACACCATCTGCACCCGCCGGAAGAAATCCTTCGGCCGCCGCGGCCCCAGCGCCACCCCGGCGATCTCCATCCGCCCGGACCAGTCCTGGTTCAAGCCGGACAACGCCCGCAGCACGGTGGACTTGCCGGAGCCGGATTCACCCACGATGCCGAAGGACTCACCCTTCTCCACGGCGAAGGAAACCCCCCGCGCCGCCTCGAAGCTGCCGAAGCGCACGCCGAGATTCTCGACCTTGATCATGTGGGGAGCCCAAGAAAGAATCTTCTTTTTCTGAAGAAAAAGAAGCAAAAAGACTTTTCCGAATGGCTCCCGGCGCCAAGTCGCAAAAGTTTTTTGGTTCTTTTTTTCAAAAAAGAACCGCTTCCTTCCTGTCTCATGCCAACCACGCCGGATCCCGCGCCATCACGTTCAGCCGCCGCTTCTCGTGCGACAGCGTCGGCAGGCACTCCAGCAGCCCGCGCGTATAGCCATGCCGCGCCTGGGCCAGATCGGCGGCCTTCAGCTCCTCCACCACCCGCCCGGCATACATCACCGCCACCCGGTCGCAGAAATGCGAGACCAGCGGCAGATCGTGGCTGATGAGAATCAGCGCCATCCCGCGGCTGGACACCAAATTGTCCAGCAGCCGCAGGATTTCCGCCTGCACCGTGGCATCCAGCGCGCTGGTCGGCTCGTCGGCGATCAGCAGTTCCGGATCCGGCGCCAGCATCATCGCGATCATCACCCGCTGCCCCATGCCGCCGGAGAGCTCATGCGGATAGGCATCGGCAGTGCGCCGGGGATCGCGGATCTGCACCTGCGCCAGCAGGTCCAGCGCCTTCTCCCGCGCCTCCTTCCGGCCGGCCTTGGTATGCGCCCGCACCGCCTCCTCGATCTGCGCGCCGGCGGTCATCACCGGGTTCAGCGAGAACTTGGGGTCCTGCATGATCAGCCCGGCCCGCCGCCCGCGGATCGCGCGCATCGCGCTCTCATCCGCCCGCATCACGTCGATCCCGTCGAACGTGAGAGCATCCGCCCGCACGATGGCGCTATCCGGCAACAGCCGCAGGATCGACCGCGCCGTGAGCGACTTGCCCGACCCGCTCTCGCCCACGATGCCGAACTTCTCGCGCCCAATTTTCATCGAAACCCCACGCACCGCCTGGCTCACGCCCTGCGCTGTGGGGAAGTCGATCGTCAGGTTGTCGATATTGATTTCCATCAGCGTTGCTTCGGATCGAGCACGTCGCGCAACCCATCCCCCAGCAGGTTGAACGCCAAGGACGCCACGAAGATCGCCACCCCCGGAATCGTCGGCACCCACCACTGCTCCAGGATGAAGCGCCGGGCGGTGGCGATCATCGCCCCCCATTCCGGCGAGGGCGGCTGCGCCCCCATGCCGAGGAAGCCCAGCGAGGCCGCCGTCAGGATGATGGAGCTCATGTCCAGCGTCACCCGCACCACCAGGCTGCCGATGCACATCGGCACGATGTGGCGCAGGATGATGCGGAAGGAACTCGCCCCGGTCAGCCGCACCGCGGCGATATAGTCGGTGCCCCGCACCGTCAGCGTCTCCGCCCGGGCGAGGCGCGCATAAGGCGGCCACGCCGT
>CAMDAM010000425.1 GCA_945888575.1 Asaia bogorensis
CCTTCCGCGCGTTCCAGACCGAGGTCCTGACCTTCTTGCGACGAACCGTCCCGCAAACATGGGACAACCTCTGCGACGCAGTGACTGATAACTTCCGCATCAGGGAACCGGCAAAATTCCGGATCCTCAAATGAACTGAGTAAAAAAACCTTTATTTGTTTGCGCCTCGCTCTCTCAGGGAAGAGCGAGGCGCCAATGAATGAAGTTTTTTTGCTTCTTTTTGTTCACAAAAAGAAGACTCTTATACTGCCGCTGAGTGTCTTCCCTTGCCCCCGGCGAGGTAGCTGTCGAACACGGCGGCCACCACGCGGGCCAGTTTGCGGCCGTTTGGGGTGAGGGTGATGGCGGGGCCGTGGCGGGTGAGCAGGCCGTCGGTGGCCATGCTGTCCAGCGTGGTGAGTTCGTCCGGGCACCAGGCTTCCGGCGCGCCGAGGGTGCGGGCGGCTTCGTCGGTGTTCACCTGGCCGTCGCACATGAGGCGTTCGATGACGTGGCCGCGGAGGCGGTCTTCCGGGGAGAGGGCGACGCCTTTGCCGATGGGCAGGATGCCGTTGAAGACGGCGCGGGACCAGGCGCCGGTTTCGGCGAGGTTCTTGACGTGGCCGAAGGGGGAGCGGCCGATGGCGGTGGCGCCGAAGCCGATCAGGGTTTCCGCCGTGTCGGTGGTGTAGCCCTGGAAGTTGCGGCGCAGCGTGCCCTGGCGGGCGGCGATGGCCATGGAATCGTCGGGCAGGGCGAAGTGGTCGAGGCCGATGGCCTGGTAGCCGTGGGTGGCGAGGGCTTCGGCGGCGGCTTCGGACTGGCGGGCGCGGGCGGGGCCGCCGGGCAGGGCGGATTCGTCGATGAGGCGCTGGCGCTTGGCCATCCAGGGGACATGGGCGTAGCCGAACAGGGCGACGCGATCGGGCCGCATGGCGGCGGCCGTTTCGATGGTGGTGAGAAGGGTTTCCTCGGTCTGGTGCGGCAGGCCGTAGATGAGGTCGAAGTTGATGCGTGCGACGCCGGCGGCGCGCAGGGCCTCGACGGCGCGGGCGACCATGTCGGGCGCCTGGATGCGGTTGATGGCCTGCTGCACCCGGGGGTCGAATTCCTGCACGCCGAAGCTTGCGCGGGTGAAGCCCAGCGCGCCGATGCGGGCGGCCATTTCGGGGGTGAGGGTGCGGGGGTCGCTTTCGATGGAGAGTTCGGCGTCTGGCAGGAAGGTGAAGTGGTGGCGCAGGCGGTCCATGAGGGCGGCGAGGTCGTCGGGCGAAAGCGCCGTGGGGGTGCCGCCGCCCCAGGCGAGATGGATCACCTTGGTGCCGCGGGGGAGGAGGGCGGCGACGAGTTCGATCTCGGCGTGCAGGGCTTCGGCATAGGCGGCGATGGGGGCGTAGCTGGCGGCGAGCTTCATGTTGCAGCCGCAGTAGGAGCAGACCTGACGGCAGAAGGGCACGTGCAGGTAGAGCGAGACGGGCTGGGCGGGGTCGGTGCGGCGCAGCCAGTCGGCATAGGTGGCGGGGGCGAAATCCTCGCGGAAATGCGGCGCGGTGGGGTAGCTGGTGTAGCGCGGCACGGCGCGGCGCGCGTAGGCGGCGAGGCGATCGGTCATGGGTGGCCCTCCGCGCCGCACCCTATGTGGGTGGGGTGCGGAGGGCCTTGATCCAGATCAGGCGGCCTGTTCGGCGATCGGGCGGGCGTGGGCGTGGGTGCTGCGGTGGGTGGCGAAGGCGGCCAGGGCCGGGTGGGGCGTGGCGAGCCTGGCGAGGTCCGGGCGCGGGCGGGCGAGGCCGGGGATACGGTTGAAGGCGCTTTCCAGGGATTGCGCGGCATCCAGCAAGGCGAGGTCGCCGCGGAAGCGGCCGGTGGCCTGCAGGCCGAAGGGCATGCCCATCGGATCGGTGCCGCAGGGCAGCGAGATGGCGGGGTTGGTGACCAGCGTGACGTCGTAGGTGAGCGCCAGCCAGTGGTAGTAGTTGCGCAGTTTTACGCCCTCGAGTTCCTCCAGATAGAGCTGGGTCCAGGGGAAGGGCGTGACCGGGACGGTGGGGGAGAGGACCAGGTCGTAGTCGCGGTAGAGGGTTTGGAAGCGGCGGAAGATCCGGGTTTGCTCGCCGGCGGCCCAGGCGGCGTCGGCCAGGGTCATCTTGGCGCCGATCTCGTAGTTGGCGCGGATGTTGGGGCCGAGGAGGCTGGGATCGGTCTCGTACTGGGACTGGTAGCGGGCGACGAAGCCCTGGGCGCGCACCACGTCGAAGCAGCGATCGGCCTCGCCCATGTCGATGGCGACGTGGTCGCAGGCGGCGAAGAGGTGGGACATGGCGGCCATCTTCTCGCGCATGGCCTGGCGGATTTCGCTGCCGACCGGGGCCTGGCCGAAATCCTCGGTCCAGGCGACGCGCAGGCTGCCGAGATCGGCGGGGCGGGGGGCGAGGATCTGGTCGCGCGCAACGGGGAAGCCGAGCGGCTCGCGGTCGTCCATGGCGGCCTGGGCGGCCAGCAGCAGGCGGGTGTCGGCCACCGTCTTGCCCATGGGGCCGAGGACGGAGATGGCGGACCAGCCATGCGGGCGCTTGTCCATCGGCACCACGCCGGGGGAGGGGCGGAAGCCGACAACGCCGCAGATGGCGGCGGGGATGCGGAGCGAGCCGCCGGTGTCCGAGCCGGTGCAGACCGGCAGCATGTCGGTGGCGAGTGCCACGGCCGAGCCGCCGGAGGAGCCGCCGGGGTTCAGCGCGGGGTTGAACGGGTTGCCGGTGGCGCCCCAGACCGGGTTGCGGCTGTTGGCGCCGGCGCCGAATTCCGGGACGTTGGTTTTGCACAGGATGACGGCACCCTCGGCGCGCACGTTGGCGACCATGGCGCAATCGAATTCCGGCACGTCGTTGGCGTGCAGCGGGGAGCCGTAGGTGGTGAGCAGGCCGCCGGTTTCGTGCAGGTCCTTGATCCCTGTCGGCAGGCCGTGCAGCAGGCCGAGCGTCTCGCCGCGGCGGACGGCCTGTTCGGCGGTTTTCGCCACGCGGCGTGCCTCGACCACGTCGGTGCCGGTGATGGCGTTGGTGGCGGGGTTCAGCGCGATGATGCGCTCGATGCAGGCCTCCAGCAGCTCGACCGGAGAGATCTCCTTGGTGCCGATGCGCTGGCGCAGCTCGGTGGCGGGGAGGGCGAGGAGGTCGGACATTGCGGGGCCTCGGGTCAGTAGGAGAGGAAGCCGCCATCCACCGGCATGGTGATGCCGGTGACGTAGCGGGCGAGGTCGCTGGCGAGGAACACGGCGGGGCCGGCGATGTCGTCTGGCGTGCCGACGCGGCCCATCGGGATGCGGGTGGCGAAGTTGGCCATGTAGTCCGGGTTCTGGCGGGCGCGTTCGTTGAGGGGCGTGGCGATGAGGCCGGGGCCGATGGCGTTGACGCGCACGCCCTGGGGGGAAAGCTCCGTGGCCAGGTGCTGGGTGAGGCCGCGGATGGCGGCCTTGCTGGCGGTGTAGGCGGCGGAGTTGGGCAGGGCGACGAAGCTTTGGATGCTGCCGATGTTGATGATGCAGCCCTTCGTTGCCTTCAGCTGGGCCAGGAAGCCGGTGACCATGTTGAAGACGCCGTCCAGGTTCACTGCGAGCGTGGCATCCCAGTCCTCTCGCGTGGTGGGGTCTTCCACCTTGCCGCGGCGGATGATGCCGGCGTTGTTCACCAGCGTGTCGATGGGGCCGAGTTCCAGGTGGATACGCTGGGCGAGGGCATCGACGTCCATGCGGTTGGTGACGTCGAGTTGGAAGGCTGCGGCGTCGGCACCGATTTTGGCAGCGGTGCGCATCGCGGCCTCCCCGTTCACGTCGGTGGCGATCACGAAGGCGCCGGCGCGGGACATGGCGAGCGCGATGCCCTCGCCGATGCCGGAGCCGGCGCCGGTGACCAGGGCACGGCGGCCCTGCAGCAGGCCTTCCATCGCGCTATTCCACGATCGAGCTGGCGACGCCGGCGGGGGCGGCGCTGC
>CAMDAM010000426.1 GCA_945888575.1 Asaia bogorensis
CGGGCATCCTTCACCGCTTCCGGCACCTGGAGGGCGGCGCCGGCGGCGGGGGTGCCGGGGCGGGGCGAATACTTGAAGCTGAAGGCGCTGGCGAAGCCGATGTCGCGGATCAGCTGCATGGTGGCCTGGAAATCCGCGTCGGTTTCGCCGGGATGGCCGACGATGAAATCCGACGACAGCGCGATATCCGGCCGCGCGGCGCGCAGGCGGGCGATGATGGCGCGGTATTCGTCGGCGGTGTGCTTGCGGTTCATGGCGGCGAGGATGCGATCCGACCCGGACTGCACGGGGAGATGCAGGTAGGGCATGACGGCCGGGATGTCCCGGTGGGCGTCGATCAGTTCCTGGTCCATGTCGCGCGGGTGCGACGTGGTGTAGCGCAGGCGCCAGAGGCCGGGGATTTCGGCGAGTTCGCGCATCAGCCAGCCGAGGGTGCGGGGCGCGCCATCGGGGCCTTCGCCGTGCCAGGCGTTGACGTTCTGGCCGAGCAGGGTGAGCTCGCGGGCGCCGGAGGCGACGAGGCGGCGGGCTTCGGCGATCACCGAGGTGGCGGGGCGGCTGGCTTCGGCGCCGCGGGTGTAGGGCACGACGCAGAAGCTGCAGAACTTGTCGCAGCCTTCCTGGATGGTGAGGAAGGCGGTGAGGCCCTGGGGGGCGGCGGCTTCGGGCAGGAAATCGAATTTCTGCTCGGCGGGGAAATCGGTTTCGATCACGGCCCCGGCGGCACGGCTGGCCTGGGCGACCATTTCCGGCAGGCGGTGATAGGTTTGCGGGCCGAGCACGATATCCACATAGGGCGCGCGGGCGAGGATTTCCGCGCCTTCGGCCTGGGCGACGCAGCCGGCGACGGCGAGGATGGTGCGCTGGCCGGCTTCGGCGCGTGCCTGCTTCACCAGGCGCAGGCGGCCGAGTTCGGAGAACACCTTTTCCGCCGACTTGTCGCGAATGTGGCAGGTGTTGAGGATGATCATGTCGGCATCGTCCGGCCGGTCGGCGGGGCCGTAGCCGAGCGGGGCCAGGACATCGGCCATGCGGCCGCTGTCGTACACGTTCATCTGGCAGCCCCACGTGATCATGTGGAGGCGCTTGGTGTTGGTCATCCGCGCGTCCTCTTGTCCAGCCGAAGGCTGGTCCAGCCTAACGGCGGAGGAATGGGGGTCGCGGGGCGACAGGTCAAGCGCAAGGCTGGGGGGACACTCCCGGGCAACAGGCACAGTTTCGCCGGCGGGGGTGGCGCCGTGTCAAGGATTTCGCGGCTGCGGCTAGGCAAGGGCCGCTGCGGAGGCGGCCTCGGCGGGCTGCTTGGCCGGGTTGGGCGCCGGGCGGTTCTGGCGCAGCAGGGCGGCCCCGTCGGCGCTGGCCTGCCAGACCGCCTGGGTGAGGGCCTTGCGGTTGGGGAAATCGCGCGGGTCCAGCGGCGGGTGCAGCAGCAGGCTGGCGCGCATGCCGCCGTGCTGGGCGAGCTGCCAGTAGTGGGGCGCGATCTCCATATCGCCATACCAGGCGAAGATCGGTCGGGTGGCGCGGCCGACGGGCAGGCCGGCCAGGCGGTCGTACACCAGGGAGACCGGCTGGACGATCGGCGGCAGGCCGCCGGGCCCGACGGGGAGTTCGGCGATGGAGAGGAAGGCGGAGCGGAAGGGGAGGACGCGCGCGCCGTCGGACGTGGTGCCCTCGGGGAACAGGATCAGGCTGTCGCCGGCGGCGAGGCGGGTGCGCATCTCGTCGCGCTCGCGGGCCGTGCTGGTGCGGGCGCGGCGGACATAGACGGTGCGGCCGAGGCGGGCGATCCAGCCGATGACGGGCCAGCCGGCGACCTCCTCCTTGGCGATGAAGGCGGCGTCGAGCTGGGCGCCGAGGGCGAGGATGTCCAGCCAGGAGGAGTGGTTGGAGACATAGACCACCGGGCGGCCATCGGAGGTGGTGTGGGCCGGGGCACCGATGAGGCGCAGGCGCAGGCCGAGGATGGCGCAGAGGCCGCGCCAGTACAGGCGGGTGACCATGGCGGTGGGCTTGCCGGGCAGGGCCAGCACGAGGAGCTGCGGGATGGCGCAGAGCAGGGTCCAAGGCAGGACGAGAATCAGGCGCCAGATCGGGCCCAGGCGGCGCAGCACCGCGCGGCGGCGGGGCAATGCCCAGGCGGCCGCTTCGGCCTCCTCCACGGCGGGGTCGGCGTTGGCGGCGCGGCCGAAGGGGAGTCGGCGGGATTTCTGGGTCATCTGTCGCCCGAATACGCCGCTGGCGGGGCCGTCACAATGGCGGCGTGGTGACACTTCGTTGAAGCTTCGGTTCACGTTGCCGTTGTGGTGCCGCAAACGGGCCCTATGGCCCAAGGACCTGCTATCGCGCGGCCCCTATGGCCCAAGGACCTGCTATCGCGCGGCCCCTATGGCCGCGACACGGTTGCGGGATGTAAGGAAGGGTATGGCGACGCGGCGCGCATTGGTGCGGATCGGGCTGAACGTGGGGCTGGACGGGCTTCTGGCCGCGGCCGCGTATCTGCTTGCGCGCTGGCTGGTGGGCCCCCCGGGGAATACCGACGACCTGCTGGGGCCGTGGTGGGCGCTGCCCTGGGCGGCGGTGGCGCTGCTGCTGGCGGGCGTGCCGTTCAAGCTTTCGGTGCAATACTGGCGCTTCGCCGGCACGCAGGATTTGCTGGCGCTGGCCGCGGCTTCGGTGGCGGCGGCGGCGGTGTTCCCGGTGGGGCTGCGCGAGGGCGGGGCGGCGATGCCCGGGCCGAGTTTTCCGGTGGCGCATGCGCTGGCGCTGATCGTGCTGCTGGCGGCGCCGCGCCTGGCCTATCGGCTGTCGCAGGAGGGGCGTGGGCAGGCGCAGGGCGGGGCGGCGGTGCTGCTGGTGGGCGCGGGCGAGGGCAGCGACCTGTTCCTGCGTGCGCTGGCGGCCGAGGCGGCGCCGCCGTTCTTCGTGATGGGGCTGGTTTCCACCGGGCGGGCGCAGACCGGGCGGCGGATCAACGGGCAGCCGATTCTGGGCGGGCTGGCGGAGCTTCCCGCCGTGCTGGCCAGGCTGCGCGAGGAGGGACGGCTGCCGGGCACGCTGGTGGTGACCGACCCGGCCCTTTCCGGCACGTCGCTGGCGCAGGTGATGGCGGTGGCGGAGCAGCAGGGCGTGCGGGTGGCGAGTGCGCCGCGGATCACGAGCCTGGATCCCGCGCAGGGTACGGAGAAGGGGCTGCAGCTTGCGCCGGTGGCGATCGAGGATCTGCTGAACCGGCCGCAGGTGCGGCTGGACCGCGAGGGCATGGCGCGGCTGGTGCAGGGGCGCCGGGTGCTGGTAACCGGGGCCGGCGGCTCTATCGGCAGCGAGCTGGCACGGCAGGTGGCAGCCCTCGGCCCGGCGAAGCTGGTGCTGCTGGATTCCGGCGAGTTCGCGCTGTGGCAGATCGACCTGGAGCTGGGCGAGGCGGCGGCGCTGGTGCCGCGCGAGGCGGTGATCGCCGATGTGCGCGACGAGGCGCGGATCCGCGACGTGTTCGAGCGGGCGCGGCCGGAGCTGGTGTTCCATGCCGCGGCGCTGAAGCACGTGCCGCTGGTGGAGGCGAACCCGGCCGAGGGGCTGCTGACCAATGCGCTGGGCACGCGCCACGTGGCCGAGGCGGCGCGGGCGGCCGGGGCGGCGGCGATGGTGCTGATCTCCACCGACAAGGCGGTGAACCCGACCAGCGTGATGGGGGCCTCGAAGCGGCTGGCGGAGATGTTCTGCCAGGCGCTGGATATCCAGGGCCGTGCCTCAGGCGGGATGCGCTGCATCACCGTGCGGTTCGGCAATGTGCTGGGCTCCACCGGCAGCGTGGTGCCGCTGTTCCAGCGCCAGCTGGCGCGCGGCGGGCCGCTGACGGTGACGCACCCGGACATGCAGCGCTACTTCATGACGGTGCGCGAGGCGGTGGGGCTGGT
>CAMDAM010000427.1 GCA_945888575.1 Asaia bogorensis
CGCGACTCGGCGGGGCGGCCGCGTGCCGCTTCCACATGGGCGCGCACCATGGCACGCATGGAGAGCCAGAGCGGCAGCAGGGGTACCAGCGCCCAGTCTCCGGTGCGGGCGAGGTAGCGGTTCATCACCCGGTTGGCGGCGGCGCGGTCAACGCGCTGGTCCAGGTCCATCAGCAGGAAGGCGAGGTCGTAGCCGATGTCGATGGTGGCCAGCGCCTCGTCGAACTCCAGCGCGTCGAACGCCACCGGGGCGCCGTGCCAGAGGCACATGTTGCCCAGATGCAGGTCGCCATGGCAGCGGCGCACGAAGCCTGTGGCGCCGCGTTCGCGCAGGGGCTCGGCGTGGCGGTCGAGCTGGGCCTGCATGCCGGTGCGCCAGGCGTCGATTTCGGCCGGATTGAGCCCGGCCTGGCGGGCGGCCAGCGCGTTGCCGTCTGCCACCTGCTCGAGGGCGGCGTGCTGGTCGCGCGGGACCACGGGATTCCGGCCATGCAGCGCGACGACGGCATCGGCCATTTGATCGAGTAGCGGAGCATCGAGCGGGCCGCGCGCGGCGACCTCATCGAGGAAGTCGCCCGGTGGTACGCGGGCCATGCGGACGACCCAATCCACCACCTCGCCGCCGCCGCCGAGGGCGTGGGTGCCATCGGGGCGGCGGTTGACGGGCACCACATCCCGGTAGAGGCCCGGGGCGTTGGCGGCGTTCAGCTCCAGCTCGCGCCGGGCGGTGCGTTCGCGCTCGGCCAGGGTGGTGAAGTCCACGAAGGCCAGCTTCACCGCCTTGCGCAGCTTCCACACCGTGTCGGCGCCGAGGAAGACGGCGGAGATGTGCGTCTCCACCGGCGCGGCGCCGGCAAGGGCGGCGAGCAGGGCGGCGGTGGCCGCCTGGGTGGGAGGGATCAGGGGAACAGCTTCTGCACGGTCCAGCCGTCGCCCGCGCGGGTGTAGACGCTGCGGTCGTGCAGGCGGAACGGCATGTCCTGCCAGAACTCGATCATCTTCGGGATCACCCGAAAGCCGGACCAGTATTCCGGGCGGGGGATCTCCTCGCCGGGATACTTCTTCTCGGCCTCGGCCAGTCGGGCTTCCAGCACCGAACGGTCCGCCAGCGGGCGGGACTGGTCCGATGCATGGGCGCCGAGGCGGGAGATGCGCGGGCGGGAGTTGTAGTAGGCGTCCGCCTCTGCCTGGGTGGCATCCACCACCGGGCCCTCGATGCGGATCTGGCGGCGGCGGCTTTTCCAGTGGAACAGCAGGCAGGCCTGGCGGTTGGCCAGCAGCTCCCCGCCCTTGCGGCTTTGCAGGTTGGTGTAGAAGACGAAGCCGCCCTCATCCCAGCCCTTCAGCAACACGGTGCGCGCCGAGGGGCGGCCATCGGGGGTGGCGGTGGCGAGCGTCATCGCATTGGGATCGTTGGGCTCGCTGGCCTCCGCCTCCTTCAGCCAGGTGGCGAACTGGGCGAACGGTACGCTCAGGGCGGCGTCGGACATCGCGTGTGCTCCTTCGATCCGCAACAGATGACTCCGCCCCGCGCATTCGCCAAGGGCGCGTTGTGCACCCCGGGCACTTGCCCGCCGCATGCGCCCTGTGTCACCACAGGGCCCGGAAACCCAGGCCGAAAGCAGGATTCCCCATGCCAGAGACCGAAGCCGCCCCGCCGTCGCCGCCGAAGGGAACCCTTCTGGCGGGTAAGCGCGGGCTGATCATGGGCGTTGCCAACAACATGTCCCTCGCGTGGGGCATCTCGGCCGCCTGCGCCGCCCAGGGCGCCGAACTCGCCTTCACCTACCAGGGGGAGGCACTGGGCAAGCGTGTGAAACCATTGGCGGAAAGCCTCGGCAGCGACATTGTGCTGCCCTGCGACGTGACCGACGACGCGAGCATGGATTCCGCCTTCGCCGCGATCCAGGAACGCTGGGGCAAGCTGGATTTCCTGGTGCATGCCATCGGCTTTGCCGACAAGAATTTCCTGCGCGGCCGTTACGTGGATACGCCACGAAACGTGTTCCTGCAGGCGCTGGACATCTCCTGCTTCTCCTTCACCGCCGTGGCCCGGCGCGCCGCCGCGATCATGAACGATGGCGGTTCCATGGTGACGCTGACCTACCTGGGGGCCGAGCGGGTCATTCCGCACTACAACGTGATGGGCGTGGCCAAGGCGGCGCTGGAGGCCTCGGTGCGCTACCTCGCCGCCGACCTGGGGCCGAACGGCATCCGGGTGAACGCCATCTCCGCCGGGCCGATCCGCACCCTGGCGGCGAGTGGGATCGGTGATTTCCGCTACATCCTGCGTTGGAACGAATACAACTCCCCGCTGCGCCGCAACGTGACGATCGACGATGTGGGCGGGGCCGGGCTCTACCTGGTCAGCGACCTTTCGCGCGGGGTGAGCGGCGAGGTGCATCACGTGGACGCAGGCTACCATTCGGTGGGGATGAAGAACCCGGATGCGCCGGATATCTCGGTGGTGCATGAGTAAGGGAAGCGCGTTCTTTTTTGAAAAAAAGAACCAAAAAACTCTTAAAAGTTTTTTTGCTTCTTTTTTTTCAAAAAAAGAAGATCCTTCCTTTCTTGGGCTCGCCTGAATGTCCCACAATACCTTCGGCCATCTCTTCCGCGTCACCACCTGGGGCGAAAGCCACGGCCCCGCGATCGGCGGCGTGGTGGATGGCTGCCCACCGGGCATCCCCCTTTCGGAGGAGGACATCCAGCCCTGGCTGGATCGTCGCCGCCCCGGCCAATCCAAGTTCACCACCCAGCGCCAGGAGCCGGACCAGGTTCGCATCCTGTCGGGCGTGTTCGAGGGCCGGACCACCGGCACGCCGATTGCGTTCCTGATCGAGAACGTGGACCAGCGTTCGAAGGATTACGGCGAGATCGCCACGCGCTTCCGCCCGGGCCATGCCGACCTGACCTACGCGCTGAAATACGGCATCCGCGACTATCGCGGCGGCGGGCGCAGCAGCGCGCGGGAGACGGCGATGCGGGTGGCCGCCGGGGGCGTGGCGCGCAAGGTGCTGGAGGGCGTGAGCGTGCGTGGCGCGCTGGTGCAGATGGGCCCGCACCGGATCGACCGGAGCCGCTGGGATTGGGCGCAGGTGAACGAGAACCCGTTCTTCTGCCCGGATCCCGTGGCGGCGGTGGAGTGGGAGGCCTATCTTTCGGCCATCCGCAAGTCCGGATCCTCCTGCGGGGCGGTGATCGAGCTGGTGGCAGAGGGCGTGCCGCCGGGGCTCGGTGCGCCGATCTACGGCAAGCTGGATGCCGATATCGCCGGGGCGCTGATGAGCATCAACGCCGTGAAGGGCGTGGAGATCGGCGACGGTTTTGCCAGCGCCGCGCTGTCCGGCGAGGACAATGCCGACGAGATGACGATGGAGGATGGAAGGGTGCTGTTCGGCTCCAACCATGCCGGCGGCATCCTGGGCGGGATATCCACCAGCCAGCCGGTGGTGGCGCGCTTCGCGGTGAAGCCCACCAGTTCCATCCTTGCCCCGCGCCGCAGCGTGGACATGCAGGGGCAGGAGGTGGAAGTGGTGACCAAGGGCCGCCACGACCCCTGCGTGGGCATCCGCGCGGTTCCAGTCGGAGAGGCGATGCTGGCCTGCGTGCTGGCGGACCACCTGCTGCGCCACCGCGCCCAGAACCCGGATGCGCCGACGGAGGCCCGGCTGCCGCGCAACTGATCCAACAGCGCTCGCCGGTCGTTAAGGGTTTGTAGCACCCGTTCGACCACCAGCGCCGAGGATCCGATGCCGATTGTCCCGGAGCATTTCCTGTTGCCGCCCCAGCCCGCCACCGCCGCGGCGTTCATCCGCCTGGTTGGCGCGAAACCGTGGAAATCGCGCATGGCGGAACTGGCGGAACGCGCCTGCTGCGGCGTGCGCGGCGGCAAGGCGCTGGTGCAGCGCCA
>CAMDAM010000428.1 GCA_945888575.1 Asaia bogorensis
CTGCCGCACCGCACCAGCGTGGTGGTGATCGGGGGCGGGATCGCGGGGATCTCGACCGCGCTGTTCCTGGCGCAGAAGGGCATTCCGGTGGTGGTCTGCGAGAAGGGCCAGGTGGGGGCGGAGCAGTCCGGCCGGAACTGGGGCTGGACGCGGGTGATGGGGCGCGATGAGCGCGAAATCCCGCTGGGCATGGAAGCGCTGCGCATCTGGCGGCGGATGGATGCGATGGTGGAGGCGCCCACCGGGTTCACGCAATGCGGCATTGCCTATCTGTGCGAGACCGATGCGGCCCGCGCCTCGCACGAGGCGTGGCTGGAGAAGGCGCGGACCTACCAGGTGGAAAGCCGCATGATCTCCGCCGAGGAAGTGGCCAAGCTGTATCCCGGCCTGGCGGTGCCGACCAAGGGGGCGCTCTACACACCGACGGACGGGCGCGGGGAGCCGCAGAAGGCGGTGCCGGCGATGACGGCGGCGGTGCGGCGCGCGGGCGGGGTCGTGCTGGAGCGCTGCGCGGTGCGCGGGGTGGAGACGAAGGGCGGGCGCATCAGCGGCGTGGTGACGGAAAAGGGCGCGATCGCCTGCGACAGCGTGGTGCTGGCGGGCGGCGCCTGGAGCCGGCTGTTCGCGGGCAATGCGGGCATTGATCTGCCGCAGCTGAAGGTGCTGGGCAGCGTGTTCCGCACGGAGCCGGTGGCCGGCGGGCCGGAGGCGAGCGTGGGCGGGCTGCCCTTCTCCATCCGCAAGCGCGCCGATGGCGGCTACAACATCGCTCGGCGCAACAACTCGCTTTCGGAGATCACGCCGGACAGCTTCCGGCTGTTCTCCCAGTTCCTGCCGAGCTACCGCAAAAGCTGGCGCGAGGTGAAGCTGCGGCTGCGCTTCGGCGGGCGGTTCCGCGAGGAGTGGAACACGAAGCGGCGCTGGAAGCTGGACGAGGTGACGCCGTTCGAGCAGGTGCGAATCCTGGACCCGGAGCCGGACAACCGCGGCATCGAGCGGGCGGAGGGCGAGCTGGCGGCGCTGTTCCCCGCCTTCAAGGGCATGAAGGTGGCGGAGACCTGGGCCGGGCTGATGGACGTGACGCCGGATGCGGTGCCGGTGATCGGGCCGGTGGATGCGCTGCCGGGGTTCTTTATCGCCACCGGGTTCAGCGGGCACGGCTTCGGGCTGGGGCCCGGGGCGGGGCGGCTGATGGCCGACCTCGTGGCCGGCGATGCGCCGGTGGTGGACCCGGCGCCGTTCCGGTTCTCCCGGTTCGCGGATGGGTCGTTCAGGCAGTATGTTTGAAGGCGAGGCCACCGCATTCTGGATGCGGTGGCCCCGTGCCCTCAGGCGGCCAGCAGGCCCAGGCGCTTCCACAGGCCTTCGCGGTCCGCCAGCAGGCGGGTGACCGTGCCGGCCATTTCGGTGCGGGCGGCGGCCTGGTCGGTGATCGGCTTGCCGTCCTTCACCACGGAGCGGCCGGTGTACGTGAGGCGGTCGATGATGTGCTCGACAAGCTGCTTCGGCGTGGAGCGGCCGGCCACGATCTCTGACAGGATCAGGGTTTCGGCGAAATCCGCGGCGACGCCGCTGCCCATGACCGGGGAGGCGAGCACGACATGCGCGGCGCCGGAGGCATTGGCCGCGGCGATGGCGCTGTTCAGCGCGCGGGAGGAGGCGATGGCGGCGGGGTCGGCGACCGGGCCGATAGTGGGGTGGGCGAGCCCGCCTGTCATCAGGAAGGCGACGGCCTGCAGGGTTTCAGACAAGGGCTGCTGGGCGAGCGCCTTGGTCTGGCGCAGTTCCAGCAGGCTCATCGGGCCCTGGGCCAGGCGTTCCAGGATGGGGCCGTAGATGTCGTTGCGCAGGCCGAGCTGGCCGATCCCGGTGGGAATCTGGATGTTCTGCTCCTTCTCCCGCCCGGTGCCGACCAGGTGGATGCCGTCCAGCATTTCCCGCTGTTCGCCGCTGGGGGGCTGTTCCGTGCCGCGGCGGTAGAGGTCGCGGCGGAAGGAGCGGTTGGCGCCGAAATCGCGCATCATCTCGCGCAGGCGCTGGTCGGTGGTGCCCTGCATCAGCTTCAGCGCATTGGGCGGCACGGCGACCGCATCGATGTTCTCGATCAGGGTGGCGCTGCCGACATAGCCGACCTTGGCCTCCCCGAGCACATCGGCGACCTGGGCGAAGGTGGTCGGGTCCCAGTTGGCGTTGAGGTATTCGTGGGCGAGGTAGCGCGGGTCCATGTTCTGGGTGGCATCGAGCCGGGCGGCGACGGAGGGGTTGGCGGGGAAGAACGCCGCCTCGGCCTTGGCCATCTCGCGCACGAAGTTGATGGCGCCCTGGGTGCGCTCCGGCGAGGTGCCGCTGTTCACCCGCGCCCATTCCAGCATGAACTTCTGCACCGGCAGCAGGGAGGCCCAGCCGGCGAGGTTGTTGTAGCTGAGATAGACGAGGCCGCCGGGGGCGAGATGGCGGCGGATGCTGGCGGCCATCTGCTGGCGTACCGCGGGGGAGACCCAGCTCCAGATGCCATGGGCCACGATGAAATCGAATTGCGGGAAGCGGCCTTCCGGGGCCTCGGCCAGGTCGCCGAAGGACATCTCGTGGAAATGCGCGTTGCCCAGGCCGGCGCGGGTAGCCAGGCGGCGGCCGGATTCCACGTGGGCCGGGTTGAAATCGAACCCGTGGAACGCGCCGTTCGGGTTGCTGGCGGCGAAGACGTTGAGCGAAAGGCCGTGGCCGCAGCCCAGCTCCGCATAGCGGAACGGGCGGGTGAGATCGGGCGGGCGGTGGCCGAGCAGCATGGCGGCGGCGGCGATCCAGCCCGGGGAAATCTCGCGGTAGAAGCCGGATGTGTAGGCGACGTCGAAAATGTAGCCGTCGTTCCAGGCGGCCATGGGCCGGTCCCTCCAATGTCTGGTGCGCCGCATGGACCGGGCGCGATGGTATGGCGCGAACCTAGGCCAGCTCCGGCCCCGGCGCCAGTCGCACACCGGAATGTGTGCGGGCCGAAAGGGCGGCGGCGACCTCTGCCACCAGGGCGGGCCAGCCGCGCGGAGCCGGGGGACGGAACAGGCGCAGGGAGGGGTACCAGGGGCTGTCGGCGCGGCCGGCCAACCAGCGCCAGTCCGGCGCGAAGGGGAGCATGACCCAGCACTTGTGGCCCATGGCGCCGGCGAGGTGGACCACGGCGGTATCGACGCTGAGGACGAGATCGAGCGTGGCGACGAGGGCGGCGGTGTCTTCGAAGGCGCCGAGTTCCTCGCCGGGGTCCAGCAGGGGGGCGGGGCCGGGCCAGTGGCGGGCCTGGGCGGCGGCCTCGCCTCTTTGCAGCGAGACGAAGGCCGTGTTCGGCAGGGCGGCGAGCGGCGCCAGGGTGGCGAGCGCGGTGCTGCGGCTGGCATCGTTGGGATGGGTGGGGCGGCCGGCCCAGGCGAGGCCGATGCGGCGATGGCCAGGGGGCAGCACGGCATCGAGCCGGGCGCGCCAGGCGGCGCTGCGGGCGGGGTCTGGCCGCAGGTAGGGGATCGGGGCCGGGATGGTGGCTTCGGTGGTGCCGTGCAGCAGGGGCAGGCTGGACAGGGGGCACCAGGTGGCGAAGTCCGGCACGTCGCCCCAGTGGGCGATCAGCGTGAGTCCGGGATGGATGGCGTGGAGCAACGCGTGCAGGTCTGCACTGGCGGCGACCACGGCATGCGGCGCGCGGGCCAGTGCCCAGGGCAAATAGCGGGCGAACATGATGGCGTCGCCATAGCCCTGGTCGGCGATCAGCAGCAGGCGGCCCGGCAGGGGGGCGCCGTTCCACATCGGGCGATCCGTGGCCGGCAGCAAAGCCGGCGCGCCGGGGATGTGCCAGCGCCATTCGTATTCCGGCCAGCCCTGGGCGAAGTCGCCGCTGGCGAGCAGGGCCTGGGCGAG
>CAMDAM010000429.1 GCA_945888575.1 Asaia bogorensis
CATGCCCCGCGAAGCCTCGGATTGATCAGCACATACAGAACGTCGGCCAGCAGGTTCAGCATCACGTACACCGTCGCCGTCACCAGAACCACGCCCTGCACCACCGGATAATCCCGGTTGAAAACGGCATCCACGATCATCTTCCCGAAGCCGGGAATGGAGAACACCTGCTCCGTCAGCACCGCGCCCGAAAGCAGCGTGCCCAGTTCCAGCGCCCCCAACGTCACCACCGGCACCAGCGCATTGCGCAGCGCATGCTTGATCACCACCAGGTGCTCGCTCAGCCCCTTGGCCCGCGCCGTGCGCACGTAATCCTGCTGCAACGCCGTCAGCATCGCACTGCGCGTATGCCGCATCAGCACGGCCGAGATCGCATTGCCCAGCACGAAAGCCGGCATGATCGTAGTCGCCAAGGACTGTCGCCAATCCTCCGTCAGCGGCACGTAACCCGAAGGCGGCAGCCAGCCGAGATGCACCGAAACCAGCAGGATCAGCATGATCCCCAGCCAGAAATTCGGCGTGGAGAGCCCGGCCAGCCCGATGCCGTTGGCCAGATAGTCCCAGAAGGTGTTCTTCTTCACCGCCGAAAGCACGCCCATCGGCACCCCGATGAACACCGCGATGATGAACGCCATCGTCGCCAGCTGCAGCGTCACCGGCAGCTTCGTCGCCACCAGCTCCGTCACCGGCTGGCGGATGCGCCAGGAAAACCCGAGATCTCCCTGCAGCACGTTGCCGATCCAGTAGAAATACTGGACCACCAGCGGCTGGTCGAGCTTCAGCTCGCGCCGGATCTGCTCCAGCACCTCCGGATCGCGCTCCTCGCCCGCCAGCACCAGCGCCGGGTCGCCCGGCATCAGCTGTTGCAGGCAGAACACCATGATGCTGACCAGCAGCAGCGTGGGGATGACCTGCGCGAAGCGTACGCCCAGATGCCCCCTCATCGGGCGAACTTCACGCCGCCGAGCCGCAGCATGCCGTCAGCCACGGGCTCGAAGCCCTCCACCTTGGCCGCCATGCCGAAATTCCAGCGGGCGGCATACAGGTAGATGATCGGCAGGTCGTCACGCAGCAGCGAGTAGATCTTGCGATACGTCGCCATCCGCACCGCCATGTCCGCCGTGCTGCGCGCCTGGTCCAGCAGCGTGTCGAACTCGGGGTTCTTGTAGCCGACATAGTTGGTGCCGGCGCCGGTATAGAGCAGGTCGCGCAGATTGCCGTCCGCATCCGGCCGCCCGGTCCAGCCCACCGTCCATCCGACAAAATCGCCCTTGTCGGCGGCATTCAGCGTGGAGACGAACTCCATCGTGTTCAGCTTCAGCTCGAACCCTGCCTCCGCCACCATCGACTGCATCACCTCGGCAACCTGCACCGCCTCGGGATTGTTGATCACCGTCAGCGGCACCACGAAGGGCAGCTTCACCCCGGCTGCCGCCAGCAACGCCTTGGCCTTGGCAACATCCCGCTTCGGCTGCGGTAGCGTCTTGTCAAAGAACGGACTGGTCGCCGGCACCGGATAGGCGTTTGCCGCGTGCACCCCGTTGAACACCACGTTCACGATCGCCTCGCGATCAATGGCGAGATCGAAGGCCTGGCGGATGCGCTTGTCGGTCCCGAACGGCCCCGGCGTGGTGCCGTTGCGGCCCATGTTCACCGTGAGCCCGGTGTAGCCGATGCCGTCGAAGGTATAGAGCTTCAGCTTCGGGTCCTTGCGGACCTCCTCGGCCAGCGTCGGCGGCACGTTCATGTTGATGTCGATGGCCCCCGCCCGCAAATTGGCCAGCCGCACGGTGCTATCCGAGATCGGGCGGAAGGTGATGCGCGAGAAATGGTAGTTCGCCCCATCCCAGTAGTTGGGCACCTTCTCCAGCACGATCCGGTCCTGCGCCACGCGCTCCAGGAACCGGTACGGCCCGGCGCAGACCGGACGCTGCCCGAAATCCTTGCCCGCCGCCTCCGAGGCGGTCGGCGACACCAGCACACCGGCGCGCACGCCGAGCTGGCTCAGGAACACCACGTCCGGACCCTTCAGCTTGAAGCGGACCGTCAAGGGGTCCACGATCTCCACGGCGGTGAGGCTGCCGAGGTCGCCGCGCCGCGCGCTGCCGGTGAAGGTCTGGTGCCGCTCGATGCTGTACTTCACCGCCGCGGCATCCACCTTCGTGCCGTCGTTGAAGCTCACATTCGGCCGCAGCTTCACCACCAGCGTCTGCGCGTCGGCCCATTCGTACGACAGCGCCAACCGCGGCACGATCTGCATCTTGGCGTTGTAGTCGAACAGGCTCTCGCACATGTTCAGCAACGCCACACGCTGCACATAGGCGCGGCCCGTGGTGGGATCCATCACGTCCGCGTCCTCGGAAAAGGCAACGCGCAGCTGCGGCAGTTCCTGCGCCGTGGCCGGCAGGGCGAGGGACAGAGGAACTGCGGCGACAAGGCCGAGAAGGGTGGAACGGTAGGTCATGGCAGGGGGTACTCGTCAGGGAGCAATGGAGATGCCGTGCAGGCGGATCAGCCCGTCCGGCACTGGTACGAATCCGCGAACCTTGGTGGTCATCGCGAAGATGTTGTTCGGCGTGTAGAGATACATCCGTGGCAGATCCGCCAGAAGCTGCTGCGCCACCTTGGTGTACAGCGCCCGCCGCTCCGGCACCCCGGAAACGCGCCGCGCCTCGTCCAGCCAGCCATCCACCTGGGCGTTGGAATAGCCGGCGGCGTTGAGGTTCGGCGGGCCGGTATGGATGAAGCTGTACACGTTGCCATCGGCATCCGCCCGGCCGGACCAGCCGATCAGGAACACCTCGTAGTCCCCCTTGTCGCTGGCCTGCAGGGCCGTCACGAACTCGGTCGAGCGGATCTTCACGTCGAAGCCCGCCTCGGCGGCCATGGACTGGATCACCTCGCCGGTCTGGCGCAGGTCGGGATTGTTGGCCAGCATCAGCTCCACTGACAGCGGCGTGCGCACCCCGGCCTCGGCCAGCAACTGCTTGGCGCGCGCCACATTGCGTGCCGGCGCCTTCACGTCCGCCGACCAGAACGGGCTGTCCGGCGAGACGAAATGCGGGTTCGGCGTATGCGCGCCGGCATACACCACCTCGTTGATCACGTTGCGGTCGATCGACATCGCGAAGGCCTGGCGCACCCGGGCATCGGTCATCATCGGCGTGCGCGGGCGCGGCCCGTTGGTATGGTTGAACAGCAGGCTCTGGAAGCCGAGCCCGGCGTTCTGCACCAGCACCAGCCGGCTGTCCTTCTTGATCTCGGCCGCGTCCGAAGGCTGGAAGCGCTCGCCGAAATCCAGTGCATTGGCCTGCAGGTTGGCCAGCCGCACCGTGGCGTCGATGATGGGCCGGTACACCACGCGGCCAAGCTTGATCGCGTCCTTGTTCCAGTAGCCCTCAAACCGGTCGAGCACGATGCGGTCCTGCGGCACGCGCTCGGCGAACTTGAACGGCCCGGTGCAGACCGGCGCCTTGGAGAAATCCGCCCCCAGCGCGGTGGCCGCCTTGGGCGAGATCACCATGCCCGAACGGTCCGTCAGCTGGATCAGCAGCGGCGAGGACGGTGCCTTCAGGTGCAGCCGCACCGTGAGCGGATCGGGAGTCTCGATGCGGTCGATCACGTTGATCTCGCCGCGCCGCGTGCTGCCCTGCATGGTCAGGTGGCGTTCCAGGGTGAACTTCACCGCGGCACTGTCGAAAGCCTCCCCGTCATGGAAGGTCACGCCCGGGCGCAGCTTGATCACCATGGTCTGCGGGTCGGTGTATTCGTAGCCGGTGGCCAGCTGCGGCACCACGTTCAGCTTGGCGTCGATGTCGAACAGCTTGTCGCACAGCCCGGCGAAGACGATCCGCCCGACATAGGTGCGCGACAGGGT
>CAMDAM010000430.1 GCA_945888575.1 Asaia bogorensis
TATCTGCAATGGCAGCCCATTGGCCGTCAGTCAGGTCAGTCGCGTAAGCTCGGCGGCGGCGGCGTGGCATGGGACATCGTCCTGTAGGGCGACATCCCATGAATCAGACTTTTCGCCGCGCCGGAATCCTCTTCTCAAACACGCTCTAATAATTTGATGATAGCGTGAATATGCCACCACTTATTGAACCACTATAGTAACCAGACGATGAAAATGTCGACATTCGGCGAGCCCTTCACTCACTTTTCGCTTATGATATCGGGCCCATGGAGCGAAACAAACATAGCGCTGGTGCACTTTCGGGGGCGAAATTACATATGAGTTCTTCTATTTCAAGAATTTTATTTCAAAAACACCGTGAATGATCAGCCCACTAGACGGTCATTTTAACCAATTCGTATCCGAACCGGCGTGACCGCTTCGACCAATGCCATGCCATCTGGGAGTGGGCTGGGGCAGCCAAGCCGGCCGGGGTGTTGTGGCGGGCGCATCAGCCCTTGATGGGCACCAGCGCCTGCACCCGCCCGGCGAGCACGCCCAGCGTGAACGGCTTATGCAACAGCTGGGCGCCCTGGGGCAGCGGCCGGCCGGGGCCGAGGGCGGTGCCAGCGTAGCCGGTGATGAGCAGGATGGGCAAAGCGGGATGCAGGGCGCGGGCGGCTTCGGCCAGGTGGCGGCCGTTCATAGTGCCGCCTGTGGTGGAGGTGACGCCGCTGAGAACGGTGTAGAAGGAAACGCCCGAGGGGGTGACGCTGTTGCCCGCGGCCGGGAGCACCCATTGCACCCCGGACCCGATCGTGGAGACCATGAGCGCATAGCGGGTGGTGTCGCTCAGCGTGTAGCTGCCGACGCTACCGAGGGTGGCCTGGTCCAGATACTGATAGGCCGCCGTGGTGCCCACCGAGAGGGTGAGGGTGGCCAGCGCCAGGGCGGTGCCCGCGTGGCCATTCGGCACATCGGAATCGACGGCATGGAGCCGCCCGACGAGGGTGTAGCTGCCGGCGGTGGTGGCCAGGAGCGCCAGGCCGACCCCGGCGATCCCCCCCGTACGAGGTGGAGAAGCTGTAGCCGCGCGGGTTGGCGGCGCTGACGGTGATGTAGGAGTCGCTGCGCAGCCCCTCCCTGCCGCCGCCGGTAGTGTCGAGCACGGTCCGTGTCATGCCGGGGTGGGTCCGCCATTCGCCGAAGAATGGGGAACCCGAGGGACCCGCGGTGAAGGGCCGGCCGCGCCAGGGGGGCCGGGCCGGACTTTCACTCCCTGCTTGGCACCAGTGCCTGGGCGCGGCCCGCCGGCAGGGTCAGGCCTGCTGCCCGGTGCCGGCCGGGCGGCGGCGGGCGGCGGCCAGGCCGAGCAGGCCGGCGGCGAACAGGGCCAGGGTGGCGGGTTCCGGCGTGGTGGCGGTGGGGACCGGCGGCGGCGGGGCGGGCGGCGGGACCGGGGTGAGGAGGTAGGTGTGCTGGGTCGTATGGCTGTAGGCCACGATCTGGCCTGCGTCGTTGATCGCGTTGGCGAGGTGCAGCGCGACGACGCCGTAGAGCGGGTCGGTGTTCGCGACCAGCGTGTTGAGGTCGTACATCGTACTGCCGACATAGAGGAAGGCGGTTTCCGAGTTGTTGGCGCGGCGGCTGGTGCCGACGATCTGGCCGCTGGCGTTGATCTCCTCGGCGGCGCTGTAATTCCCGCCCAGCGTGCCGAGGCTGACCATGGAAATGCCGTCGTGCAGGAAGGCGCGGGTGAGGGTGTCGCCGGGCAGCGTGCTGCGCCCGACCACATGGCCGGCGGCGTTGATGCCCTGGCCGAAGCTGGTCAGGCCGCCCAACGTGCCCAGGTTGAGCATAGTGCTGCCGTTGTACCGGAAGGCGCGGGTGTGGCCGGCGGCGACGTTGGCGTCGCCGGCGATCCAGCCGGAGTCGTTGATGTCGCGGGCGAAGCTGCTGGGGCCGCCCAGCGTGCCGAGGTCGGTCTTGACCCCGCCGATGTCGCGAAAGGCATGGTTGAACCCGCTGACCGAGCCGGCACCCACCACCACGCCGGCGGTGTTGATGGCCTGCGCCTGGCTCGATTGGCTGCTCAACCCGCCCAGGAGCGTCATGGTGCCGTTGTGGAGAAAGGCCTGGGACGGGGCGACCCCCGCAGTCCAGCTTTGGCCAACCACCGTGCCAGCGGCATTGATGCCATAGCCGGCGCTGACCAGGCCGCCGAGCGTGCCGAGGTCGATCATCGCCGTGCCGTTGAATAGGAAGGCGTGCTGCCAGCCGTCGGCGCGATTGCTGCTGCCGGTGATCCAGCCGTTGGCGTTGATGTCCTCGCCGAGAGCGTAGCTGCCGCCCAGCGTTCCGATGTCCTGCACCGTGTAGCTCGGCGGTGCGGCGGCGGCGGGGGTGGCGAAAAGGAGCGCGGCGAGGATGGCGTGGCGCATGGCGGGCCCTGTAACTTTCTAAAACGGAAAGACCGTTTATCGAAACTTTTCCCGGACCACAAGGCGTTTCGGAACAGAAAGGAGATCGACGCCCAGGTGGGTCGGAACGCCTATCCGTTCACCCTCGGCCCCACCGGCTGCGAAGCATGCGTTACCCCAGATCCGGCATCGGGAAGGGCTGCGCCACCTCGATGGCGCGGGCGGCGCGCAGGACCATGTCGTCGCGATACAGGGCACCAGCGAGCTGGATGGAGCGGGGCAGGCCGTTGGGGGAGAAGCCCATCGGCACGGTGATCGCCGGCTGGCGCGTGAGGTTGGCGAAGGCTGTCCAGGGCGCCCAGCTGGACCACAGGGCCTCCACCGGGTTGTGGGTGCCGGCTTCGGCCAGCGGGGGCGGGTTGGGGACGGTGGGGCTCAGGATCAGGTCGTAGCGCAGCATGAAGCGGGCCATGCGGTGGGCGGCCTGGATGCGGCTGGCCTCGAACTCCATGAAATCCTCCGCCGAGAGGCCCTGGTTGGCGGCGGCGACCTCCAGCAGGCCGGGGTCCAGCATGTGGCGGCGGGTTTCCGGGAAGGAATGCACGAGGCGGGTGAGCGCAATGCCCCAGACGCGGCTGAAGATGGCGCGCGTGTCGGGCAGGCCGGGATCGGCTTCCTCCACTTCCGCGCCCAGGTCCTGCATCAGCCCGGCGGCCTGCTCCACCGCGGCGATGCTCTCCCAATCCACCGGCGCATCGAAGCCGGGGCGGCGCATGACGGCGACCTTGAGGCCGGCGATGCCCTGCTCGATGCCGTCGCGCCAATCGCGGTTGTCGTCCGGCAGGCTGTAGGGGTCGCGCAAATCGTGGCGGCCGATCACGTTCAGCATCAGGGCGCAGTCGCGCACCGTGCGGGTCATCGGGCCGGCGACGGCGACAGCGGCGAAGGCGCCCAGCGGCCATTGCGGCACGCGGCCGAAGGTCGGCTTCAGCCCCACCACGCCGCACCAAGCGGCGGGCAGGCGGATGGAACCGCCGGCATCGGTGCCCAAATGCAGCGCGCCGAAGCCGGCCGCCGCCGCGGCCCCGGCACCGGCGGAGCTGCCGCCCGGGGTGTGGTGGAAGTTCCAGGGGTTGCGGGTGATGCCGTGCAGCGGGCAGTCGCCGGGGGTTTTCCAGCCGAACTCGGTGGTGGTGGTCTTGCCGACGATGACCGCGCCGGCGCTGCGCAGCGCCATGGTGATCGGCGCGTCCTCCGCGGCCGCGGCGGTGTCGCTGAGGCGGGAGCCGCGGCGGGTGGGCAGGCCGGCGACGTCCACCAGGTCCTTGATGGTGACGGGCACGCCATCCAGCGGGCCGATCGGGCGGCCGGCGCGCCAGCGGGCGGCACTCTCGCCGGCCTGGGCCAGGGAATGCGGGTTCATCACCGCGAAGGCGTTGATGCTGGGGTTGAGGCGGGCCACGCGCTCCGT
>CAMDAM010000431.1 GCA_945888575.1 Asaia bogorensis
TTGGGGTCGACGATGATCTTGGAGCGGCCGGTGGAGCCGCCGGAGCCGATCGCCTTGCCGGGGTGGGCGGTGATGTCGGGCAGCGGCGAGGCATCGGTGGTGGCGTGGCGTAGGGCGGTGATGTCGGATTTGCGGAGATGGGCGTCGTCGCGGTCGGCGATGACGAGCTTGTTTTCTACCAGGCTGGTGATGCCCCGGAACTCTATGTCAGGCATGCGCGGCGACAGCGGCAGCGTGCAGGCGCCGAGCTTCCAGGCGCCGTAGGCGGCGGCGTAGTGCTCCAGGCTGTTGTAGATGCCGATGCAGAGCATCGAGGTGGCGTCGAGGCCTTTCGATGCGAAGAGGCGGGCGGCGCGGTTGGACCAGGCTTCCAGCTCGGCGTAGGTGAGCGTGTCCTCCGTGCCGTCCTGCTTGGCCAGGGTGATGACGGTGGCGTTGGGCTTCGCGGCGGCGAGCTCCGTGAGGCGGCGGCCGAAGGAGACGATACGGGGCGTGGTCATGGGACGGCCTTCAGGTTCTCGCGTTCGCGGGCGAGCTGCGAGCGGCGGATTTTCCCCGATTGGTCGCGGGGGAGTTGCGGCATGAACTCGTAGCTCTCGGGCATCTTGTAGGTGGTGAGGCGCTGTTTCATCCAACCGCGCAGCGCGGCCTCATCGGGCGCGATGCCGGGGCGGGGCTCGACGATGGCGTGGACGGTCTTGCCCAGCTCCTCATGCGGTAGGCCGATGACGGCGACATCGGCGACATCCGGGTGTTCTGAGAGGGCGGCTTCCACTTCGGCGGGGTAGATGTTGGCGCCGCCGCGGATGATGAGGTCCACGCGGCGGTCGGACAGGAACAGGTAGCCCGCAGGATCGACGTAGCCCATGTCGCCGACGCTGACGAAGCCGTCCGGTGTGGTTTTGGCGGGTGGGGCGCCGATGTAGCGGTAGGTGGGTTCCGGGTGGACGAAGGGGCGCATGAAGATCTCGCCGACTTCGCCCTGCGGGAGTTCGTTGTGGTCTTCGTCCAGGATCTTCATCTCGGCGTTGGCGGGGCGGCCGACGGAGCCGGGATGTTGCAGCCATTCGTCGCCGCGGATGCGGCAGCTGCCGACGGCTTCGGTGGCGCCGAAACCTTCCATCAGCTTCTCCGGGGCGGTGAGCTCCATCCAGCGGCGCTTCAGCCAGGGCGGGCATGGGGCGGCGGTTTGGTAGACGCATTCGATGCTGCTGAGGTCTCGCGCCTCGATGTCCGGCAGGCGGACGATGCGCTGCATCATGGTGGGGGCGAGGAACATGAACTGGCAGCGGTATTTCTCGATCATGTCCACGGCGCGGTCCGCGTCGAAGCGCTCCAGGACGATGAGGTGGTGCTCGTCGAACAACCCGCTGTGGCCCCAGGAGAATGGGGAGTTGTGGTAGAGCGGGCCGGCGACAAGCTGGGTCTGGCCGGTGCGGAAGGCGACGTTGCCCGGCTGGTTGGCGCGGTTGCCGGGGATGCGGGCCCAGGGCTTCGGGTCGACGATGATCTTGGAGCGGCCGGTGGAGCCGCCAGAGCCGATCGCCTTGCCGGGGTTGGCGGTGATGTCGGGCAGTGGGGAGGCGTCGGCTTCGCTGTGCCGCAGGGCGGTGAGGTCGGCGAGGCCCAGTTGCGCGCCGGGGCGGTCGGCGATGACCAGCTTGCGGTCCAGCAGGCCGGTGATCCCACTGAATTCCAGGTCCGGCATCTTGGGGCTGAGCGGCAGCGTGCAGGCGCCGAGCTTCCAGGCGCCGTACGCGGCGGCGTAGTGTTCCAGGCTGTTCCAGATGCCGATGCAGACCATGGTTTGGGCATCGACGCCGTTTGCGGCCAGCAGGCGGGCGGCGCGGTTGGACCAGCGTTCGAGGTCGGCCCAGGAGAGCGTGTCCTCGCTGCCGTCCTGGCGGGCCAGGGTGATGGCGGTGCGGTCTCCGAACTGGGCGGCCAGGTCGGTCAGTCGCCGCCCGAAGGAAACCTCAGCCGCCATCACTCTCGCTCCTCATGTCTTCAGTGCTTCGCGCAGCTTCGCCGAACTGCGCGGGGCGCGTTCGCTGGTGGGGATGGGAGCTTCGCCGATGATGCGCTCCGCTTCCAGCCGGTTCAGCTCTGATTCCGGCATGCCAAGGATCCGGGTGAGCACGTCGCGCGTGTACTGGCCGAGCGTGGGGGCGGGCGAGCGGATGGCGTAGGGCCGGGCGTTCTCGCGGAAGGCCGGCGTGGGCTGCCAGTGCTTGCCGAGGATCGGGCGATCGATTTCCTGCCAGAAGCCGCGGGCGAGCAGGTGGGTTTCGCCGGTGATCATCTCGTTGAAGCCGCGGGCGACGCCGGCGGCGATGCCGGCGTGCTGCAGGGTGGCCATGGCGTCGTCGGGCGCCTGCGTCTCGGTCCAGTTGGTGATGGCCTGCTCGATACGGTCTTCGTCGGTGCGGCGGCCTTCGGCGGTGGCGAGGCGCGGGTCGTCGGAGAGGTCCGGGCGGCCGATCACCTTGCACAGGCGGCGGAAAGCGTCGTCGGTGGTGATGGCGATCACCACCCAGGCGTCGGCGCCCTTGCAGCGGAACACGCCGTGCGGGACGAAGAGCGGGTGGCGGTTGCCCCAGCGCTTCGGTGGTTTGCCGGTGTACGACTGGGCGATGAGGCCGGAGGCGGCGAGGGGGAACATGCATTCGACCTGGCTGAGGTCGATGAGCTGGCCGCGCCCGGTGCGCTTCTTGTGGAGAAGGGCGGCGATGAGGGCGGCGCCGGCGTTGAAGCCGCCATTGGGGTCGCCGCCGGCGACGTGGTTCATGGTGGGCGGCCAGCCTTCCGCGCCGGTGATGCTGGGCAGTCCGGAGCCCTGTTCCAGGGTGGAGCCGTAGGCGCGCAGGTCGGCCCAGGCGGTGCCGGCGGCGTAGGCGGGCATGGTGACCATCACCAGGTCGGGCTTGATCTTCACCAGGGCGGGGTAGTCGAGCCCCAGCTTGGGCAGCACGCCCTGGGAGTAGTTCTCCACCACGGCATCGGCCGTCATCACAAGGCGGCGGGCGAGGTCGGCGCCGTCTGGCCGGGTGAGGTCGAGCGTGATGCCGTGCTTGTTGCGGTTGAGCGCGTTGAAGTTGAGGCGGGTTTCGAACACCCAATCCTTGATCGATTGGGCGGAGTAGTCGTGGCCACGCCACCAATCCGGGTAGGCGCGGCCTTCGATCGTGATGACCTCGGCGCCGAGGTCGGCCATCTGGCGGGTGGTGAGTGGGCCGGCCCAGCCCATCGCCATGTCCACGATGCGCAGGCCGGCGAGCGGCAGGCCAGTGGCAGCGGGGGCTACGGCGCGGGGACGCGGTTCGGGCAGGGGCAGCGCGTTGTCGGCGCCGGCCAGGGGGGCGGTGCCGGTGGCGGCGGGCGGGGTTTCGTTCAGGTGTTGCGGGATGACCGGGGCCTGGAACGCGGCATCGCCGATCCGCACCGTGCCGAAGGCGCCGCGGCCCTGGTGCACCGGTTCGGCCAGCAGCTGGGCCATGCTGGGCACTTCCACCAGCGGGATGCGGCGGCGCAGGCCTTCCTCGAACCATTCGCGGGCGGTGCGGGTCTTGAGGATCGGCATGTAGATCGCCTCCAGCTCTTCGGCGGCTTCGAGGCGCTGGGGGGAGGTGAGGTATTGCGGCTGTTCGGCGATGTCGTTGCGGCCGATCAGGTCGCACCAGTTGCGCCACTGGTCGGGCGTGAGCACGGTGATGCCGAGCCAGCCTTCGCGGCATTCGTAGCAGCCCATCGGGAAGGTGGGGTGCCAGCGGTTGATGCCGCGGCGCTGCTCCGGTGGGCCGGGGCTGAAGGTGATGACGGCCTGGTATTCCGTGATGACCGTGTTGGCATCCTGCGCGCTGATCTCGAAC
>CAMDAM010000432.1 GCA_945888575.1 Asaia bogorensis
GCCATCATCTGCGCCATGACGGTGCCGTTGAGGTAGCGGCTGAGCGTGACCTGGCGTTCCCGGTAATCCACCGCATCCGCCACATAGGCCATGCCCAGGGGGACCACGGCGGCACTGGCGCCACCGGCGGCGAGGCGGGCAAGGGTAAGGCCCTCGACACTGGCGGACATGGCGCAGGCGAGGTTGGCCAGGGTGAGCAGGAAGAGGGCCGTGGTCATCACGCGCAGCTTGCCGAAGCCGTCTGCCAGCGGGCCAAGCAGGATCTGGCACAGGCCGTAGGGCAGGGTGAAGGCGGCGACGACCACGGCCAGGGCCGGGATGGTGGTTCCGAAATCGCTGGCGATGACATGCAGCAGCGGATCGGTCATGCGCATGCCGGCGACGGAGAGAAACCCCGCGGTGGCGAGCAGGGTGAGTGGCAGGGCCGTGGGGGCGGAGGTCATCGCCCCATGACACCGCGCGCGGGCGGCTTGGGCAAGCCGGAACACTCTCCCGGCGCCCGTCTTTCCGTGATGCGCCCAGGAGCCTATGGTGACGGAAAGATTACAGGAGCTTCACGATGTCCGATCCCGCACTGTTCAGCCGCCGCGCCTTCACCTTCGCCGCCACCGCCACGCCGTTCTTCTCCTTTGCCGGTTCGGCCGAGGCCGCCACGCCGAAGGACACCGTGGTGGTGGGCAAGGCGATCGACGACCTCATCAGCCTGGACCCGGCCGAGGCGTTCGAGTTCTCCGGCGGCGAGGTGTGCGGCAATTGCTATGAGCGGCTGGTGGTGCCGAACCCGGCCAACCCGAGCCAGATCATCGGCGAGCTGGCGCAGAAATGGGAGGTTTCGGAGGACGGGCTGAATTTCACCTTCACCATGAAGCCGGGCGTGAAGTTCGCCTCCGGCGCGCCGGTGACGGCGGAGGACGCGGCGTTCTCCTTGCAGCGGACCATCAAGTTGAACAAGGCGCCGGCCTTCATCCTGAACCAGTTCGGGGCGAACAAGGACAATGTGGAGACGGTGATCCGCGCCACCGGGCCGAACACGCTGGTGTTCACCATCAAGGAGAAGGTGGCGCCGACCTTCGTGCTGTACTGCCTCTCGGCCAATTGCGGCAGCGTGGTGGAGAAGGCCGTGGTGATGAAGAACGCCAAGGATGGCGACTTCGGCAATGGCTGGATGAAGACCGCCTCGGCCGGCTCGGGCCCGTTCTCCGTGCGCAGCTGGAAGGCGAGCGAGAGCGTGATCCTGGATGCGAACCCGCATTCGGCGCTGAAGACCAAGCCGAAGCGCGTGTTCTACAAGCATATCGTCGATCCCTCCGCGCAGCAGCTGCAGTTGCAGCAGGGCGATATCGACATTGCGCGCGACCTGCTGCCGGACCAGCTGCTGAAGGCGCAGACCAACGCGAACTACAAGATGTCCTCCGCGCCGCACAGCTACATCATGTATCTGTGCATGAACCAGAAGGACCCGAACCTGGCCAAGCCGCAGGTGCGCCAGGCGATCAAGTGGGCGATCGACTATGACGGCATCCAAAAGAACATCGTGCCGACCACCTACCAGGTGCAGCAGAGCTTCGTGCCGAAGGGCATGATGGGCGCGATCGCCGACCGGCCGTTCAAGAAGGACGTGGCGAAGGCGAAGGCACTGCTGGCCGAGGCCGGCCTGCCGAACGGGTTCGAGATGACCATCGACCACTACAACGGCCAGCCGCATGGCGACATCGTGCAGGCGATCCAGGCCAATCTCGCCGAGATCGGCATCAAGGTGAACCTGCAGGCCGGCGAGCAGCGCCAGGTGATCACGCGCTACCGCGCGCGCCAGCACCAGGCGGCGGTGCTGTCGTGGGGCATCGACTACTTCGACCCCAACACCAACTCCGAGACCTTCTGCGTGAACATCGACAACGCCGATGACGCCCGCAACAAGACGCTGGCGTGGCGCAATTCCTGGCAGGACGTGGATCTTTCCAACCGCAGCATCGCCGCGGTGAAGGAGAGCGACGCCACGGTGCGCGAGAAGATGTATGCCGACCTGCAGCGCGACCACCACATGCGCAGCCCGTTCGCGCTGCTGTTCCAGGCAACCGGCTGGGCGGTGATGCGCAAGAACGTGGCGGGCTTCGCGCTGGCGCCGCTGGGCCTGCGCACCCGCTTTGACCAGGTGGCGAAGGGCTAGTTCGCCAGCATGGCTTCTCCCCGCCTGAAGGCGCTGGCGGCCACGGCCGCCAGCGTGCCCATCACGCTGTTCGGCCTGGTGCTGGTGACGTTCCTGATCGGGCGGGTGATGCCGATCGACCCGGTCCTGGCGATCGTGGGCGACCGCGCGCCGGCGGACGTGGTGGACAAGGTGCGGCTGGAGCTGGGGCTCGACGAGCCGCTGTATGTGCAGTTCTGGATCTACCTGGGCAAGCTGGTGCAGGGCGATCTGGGCCGCAGCGTGATGACGTCGCACACCGTGGTGGACGACATCATCCGCTTCTTTCCGGCCACGATGGAGCTGGCCACGGCGGCGATCATCATCGCCGCACTGCTTGGCATTCCGATCGGCGTGCTGGCGGCGGTGAAGCATGGCAGCCGGATCGACCATGTGATCCGCGTGATCACGCTGGCGGGGCATTCGCTGCCGATCTTCGTGCTGGCGCTGATTTCCCTGCTGGTGTTCTACGCCACGCTGGAGATCGCGCCGGGGCCGGGGCGGCAGAACATTCTGTTCGACGACATGGTGCCGACGGTGACCGGGTTGCTGACCGTCGATTCGCTGATCGCCGGCGAGTGGGAGGTGTTCTGGGACGCGCTGGCGCATCTGGCGCAGCCGGCGGGCGTGCTGGCGTATTTCAGCATGGCCTATCTGGCGCGCATGACGCGGGCCTTCATGCTGGATACGCTGAAGGGCGAGTTCATCATCACGGCGCGGGCCAAGGGGCTGTCGCCGGCGCGGGTGATCTGGAAGCACGCCTTCGGCAACATTTCCGTGCGGCTGATCACCATCCTGGCCCTGGCCTATGCGGGGCTGCTGGAGGGGGCGGTGATCACCGAGACGGTGTTCTCCTGGCCGGGGCTTGGCCAGTACCTCACGATTTCGCTGCTGAATGCGGACATGAACGCGGTGCTGGGGGCGACGCTGGTGGTGGGGGTGACGTATCTGGCGTTCAACCTGCTGGCGGACCTGCTCTACCGGCTGCTTGACCCGAGGGTTCGCTGATGAGTGCCACAACGTCCATGAGTTGGCGCGACTGGCTGCTGACCGACACGCCTTCCTCCCGCCGGCAGGCGGCGTGGGGGCGGCGGTATCGGCTGTGGCGGGATTTCACGGCCAACCGGCTGGCGATGGGCGGGCTGGTGGTGGTGGTGGTGCTGATGCTGGCCTCCCTGGCAGCACCCCTGCTGGCCCCCTACGACCCCGGGATCCAGAACCTGGCGAACCGGCTGGCCAGGCCATCGGCGGCGCATTGGCTGGGCACGGACGAGCTGGGGCGGGACATCCTGTCGCGCATCCTGTTCGGCGGCCAGGTGACGCTGGGCATGGTGGTGGCCGTGGTGATCATGGTGGCGCCGCTGGGGCTCGCCATCGGTTGCATCGCCGGGTATTTCGGCGGCGCGCTGGACCGCGTGCTGATGCGCGTGACCGATGTGTTCCTGTCTTTCCCGCGGCTGATCCTGGCGCTCGCCTTCGTGGCCGCGATCAAGCCGGGCGTGACCAGTGCGGTGTTCGCCATCGTGCTGACGGCGTGGCCGCCTTATGCGCGCCTCGCCCGGGCGGAGACGCTGACGGTGCGGGGCACCGACTATATCGCCGCGGTGCGGCTGACCGGGGCGAGTTCCTTCCGCATCATCCTGCGCCACATCGTGCCGATGTGCATCGGCAGCCTGGT
>CAMDAM010000433.1 GCA_945888575.1 Asaia bogorensis
GCCGATGTCCTCCACCTTGGCCAGTTCCACCTGCAACTTGCCGACCAGCTCGAACAGGCGCCGGTCGTTCCACTGCGCCGCGGCTTCCGGCGTGGGCGACAAGGTCAGCACCACCACCGCCACGTCGTTGATCCCACGCCCCACCACCAACGGCTCGGCAATACCGGGCGGGATGCGCCGCATGTTGGCGCGGATGCGGTCGTGCACGCGCAGCACCGCGTCGTCCTCGCTGGTGCCCACGCGGAAGCGGGCGGTGACCATCACGCGGTCGTCCTGCGTCTGGCTGTAGACATGCTCCACCGCCGGGATCGCCTTGATGATCGTCTCCAGCGGCTTGGTCACCAGCTCCACCGCAGCGGCTGCGCGCAGCCCGTCGGCGGCCACCAGGATGTCCACCATCGGCACGCTGATCTGCGGCTCCTCCTCGCGCGGGATCACCAGCAGGGCGATCATGCCGGCGACCAGGGCAGCGATGAGGAACAGCGGCGTCAGCGGCGAGCGGATGGTGGCGGCGGTGAGGCGGCCGGAGAGGCCGAGGTTGTCGCTCATGGCGTCACCAGCACGTCGCCGGCGGTAAGGCCGGAGAGGATTTCCACGCCGTCGGCCATTTCGGGCGAGGGGGTCGGCCGGCCGCGCTGAACGGGGGTTTCCACCGGTTGGGTGCCGCGGCGGACCAGGGCGTAGTCGAGCCCGAAGCGGGTGCGGAGCAGGCTGGCCGGGATGACGATGGCCGGGCGGGCGCCGGTGCCGATCCAGACGGTGACGCGCTCGCCGACGAAGAAGGCGTCGAGCCCGGCCATCGTCGCATCGGCCACCACGCGGCCGTCCTCGATGCGCGGATAGACGCGGCTGACGGTGCCGAAGCCGGCGCCGGCGATGCGCCCCTCGGTGTCCAGCCGCACGCGGTCGCCGACGCGCACGAAGGCGGCGTGGCGTTCGGGCACGCGCAGGCGCAGCACCGCGTCCTGGCCGGCGATCTGGGCCAGCACGTCGCCGGGCAGCATCACCGAGCCGTCGGTGACCGGCACCGACAGCACGCGCCCGCTGACCGGGGCCAGTACCGCGCCCTCGGCGATCTGCTGGTCGACCACGCTGCGCTCGGCCAGGCGCGCCTGGATGGCGGCGGAGGCGACCTCCACGGCGGTGCGCGCCTGGTCCATGGTGACGCGCGGGCCGGAGCCCTGGCGGAACAGGGTCTCGGCGCGGGCGAGGTCGGCGCGCGCCTGCTCCAGGCTGGAGCGCAGGCCGGCGAGCTGGGCGTCGAGCGCGTTCAGTTGCAGCAGCGGCTTCTGGTCGGCGACCACGGCCAGCACCTGGCCGGCCGCCACCCGGTCGCCCGCCTTGACCGCGAGCCGGCCGGCGGTGCCGCCGATGCGGGCGCGGGCGGGCACCACGTCGAGGCTCTCGACCGTGGCGAACACCGCCTTCTGGTCGGACAGCGGCGCCACGGCGACCGTGAAGCCCTGTTGGGCGGCGGCGGCCGGCAGCCACAGCGCGAGGGCGGCCATGGCCCACAGGCCACGCGTGAGAAGACGGGTCACGTGCGGGACCTCCTTGAGGGTGGAGCAGGCGGTTGCGGTACCGCACAGTAGATCGAGGAGAGCGTTTCCAGCAGAAGCTGGGCAGGTGTGCTGGCGATGGCGTACCAGATTGTCTGGCCGTCGCGCCGGGCGCGCACCAGGCCCTGGCGGCGCAGCAGCGACAGGTGCTGGGAGACGGTGGAATCGCGCGTGCCGAGCAGGGTGGCGAGCTCGCCGACGGAGCGCTCCCGCTCCACCAGAAGGCACAGGGTCATCAGCCGGTTCGGATGGGCGAGCGCCTTCAGCAGGTCGCTCGCCGCGCCGGCGGCCTCGCTCATCGGGGTGAGGTCAATATTCATACTTGCGAAATTACGTAAATTCGGATATATAGTCAAGCCGAAAGCGGACGAAGGCGTCCCACCCATGAGGGTGCAGGGAGGATCGCATGGCGGAGATCGTTGTTCTCGGGGCCGGGCTTGGCGGCACCATCATGGCCTACGAGCTGGTGCCGCAGCTGCGGCCGGAGGACCGGCTGACGGTGATCGGCCAGGGTGCCGGCTACCACTTCGTGCCGTCCAACCCCTGGGTCGCGATCGGCTGGCGCACCCGGGAGGACATCGAGGTGGATCTGGACTCCATCATGCGCAAGAAGCGCATCCGCTTCCTCACCCAGGGTGCCGCGCGCGTCGATCCGGCGCAGAAGCGGGTTGAGCTCAGCGATGGCGACACGGTTTCGTACGACTACCTGGTGATTGCCACCGGACCCGACCTCGCCTTCGACGAGATCCCCGGCCTTGGCCCGCAGGGGCACACCCAGTCTATCTGCCACGTGTCCCACGCCCAGCAGGCGTACGAGGCCTTCGAGCGCTTCTGCGCCGATCCCGGGCCGATCGTGGTGGGCGCGGTGCAGGGCGCCTCCTGCTTCGGGCCGGCCTATGAGTTCGCCTTCATCCTGGACACCGAGCTGCGCAAGCGCCGCCTGCGCGACCGGGTGCCGATGACCTTCGTGACCGCCGAGCCCTATATCGGCCATCTCGGCCTGGACGGCGTGGGCGACACCAAAGGGCTGATGGAGAGCGAGTTCCGCAGCCGGCACATCAAGTGGATCACCAACGCCAAGGTGGCCCGCGTGGAGCCCGGCATGATGCACGTGGAGGAGGTGGCGGAGGACGGCAGCCCGAAGGCTTCGCACGCGTTGCCCTTCGGCTTTTCGATGATGCTGCCGGCGTTCCGCGGCGTGCCGGCGGTGCGCGGGGTGGAGAAGCTGGGCAACCCGCGCGGCTTCATCCTGGTGGACGCGCACCAGCGCAACCCGACGTACCAGGACGTGTTCGCCATCGGCGTCTGCGTCGCCATCGCGCCCACCGGGCCCACCCCGGTTCCCGTCGGTGTGCCCAAGACCGGGTTCATGATCGAATCGATGGTGACCGCCACCGCGCTGAACATCGGTGCGCTGCTGCGCGGCCAGCCGGCGACCGCGCGCGCCAGCTGGAACGCGGTGTGCCTGGCGGATTTCGGCGATGGCGGCGTGGTGTTCGTGGCGCAGCCGCAGATCCCGCCGCGCAACGTCAACTGGGCCGCCAAGGGGGCCTGGGTGCACCTGGCCAAGGTCGGGTTCGAGAAATACTTCCTGCGCAAGATCCGCCGCGGCGAAAGCGAGCCGTTCTACGAACGCTTCCTGCTGAAGCAGCTCAACATCGAGAAGCTGAAGGAGCCGTCATGACCGACACGAACCACATCGTCTGCCCACACTGCGCCGCCACCAACCGCGTGGCCGCCGCGCGCCGGGCGGAAGCCGTGTGCGGCGCCTGCAAGGCCAA
This sequence comes from Asaia bogorensis, assembly GCA_945888575.1. Taxonomy (GTDB): domain Bacteria; phylum Pseudomonadota; class Alphaproteobacteria; order Acetobacterales; family Acetobacteraceae; genus CAMDGX01. Next base: position 3,341 of record CAMDAM010000433.1, read on the forward strand.
GCTGTTCGACGGCACCCCGCATGAGGTGGACGAGGCCGGCTTCGACCGCCATGCCAATGCGAGCGACGTGCCGGTGCTGGTGGACATCTGGGCCCCCTGGTGCGGTCCGTGCCGCAGCATGGCCCCCCAGTTCGCCCGCGCCGCCGCCGCGCTGGAACCGGAGGTGCGGCTGCTGAAGCTGAACGCCGACGAGGCACCGAACGTTTCTGCCCGGCTGGGCGTGCGCGGAATCCCGGCGCTGTTCCTGATGCACCACGGCCGCGTCCTGGCGCAGACCGCCGGCGCCATGCCGGCCGAGCAGATCATCCGCTGGGTGCGCCAGCACCTTCCCGCCTGACCCCCCTTTTTGCCCGCCTGCCCCTTCCCGCCCGACAGGAGAATCCACCATGACCCTCGACCGCGCTGTCCTCGCCTTCGCCGGCTTCGTCATCCTGGCCAGCCTGGCACTGGGCTGGTTTGTCAGCCCGTGGTTCCTGCTGCTGACCGCCTTCGCCGGCGCGAACATGATCCAGGCCGCCG
>CAMDAM010000434.1 GCA_945888575.1 Asaia bogorensis
ATCACCCGCTTCGGCCACGTCGCCATCAGCTACGACTACCCGGTGATGGTGAACCACCGCTACCTGATGGCCCCCTCGCCCATCCCCGCCTTCGACAACCCCAAGATGCACATGATGCCCGCCCTCCAGCTCTTCGGCGCCGGCCGCGAAAAGCGCATCTACGCCATCCCGCCCTACACCGACGTGCGCAGCCTGGATTTCGACGACCACCCCTTCCGCACCACCCGCGCCCCCCAGTGCTGCGCCCTCTGCGGCGCGGACGACAGCTACCTCGACGAAGTCGTCACCGACGACCAGGGCGGCCGCATGTTCGTCTGCTCCGACACCGACCATTGCGAAACCCGGCAAGCCGAAGGCCACACCGGCACCGGCGAGCCAGTCGTAAAGGAGGCCGCCGAATGACCGAGGAAACCCTCCTCTCCGCCCGGGGCCTCAGCCTGCATTTCGGCAAGGTCCCAGCCCTGGTCAACGTCGATGCCGATCTCTGGCCCGGCGAAGTGCTGGCCGTCGTCGGCGAATCCGGCTCCGGCAAGACCACCCTGCTCAACGTCCTCTCCGGCCGCATGCGCGCCGATAGCGGCGTCACCTGGTATCGCGATCCCCAATCGCGCCTCCACGACGTCCACGCAATGCCCGCCCCCGCGCTCCGCGCCCTGCACCGCTCAGACTGGGGCTTCGTCCACCAGAACCCGCGCGACAACCTCCGCATGTCCGTCTCCGCCGGCGGCAACGTCGGCGAGCGCCTGATGGCCGCCGGCAACCGCCACTACGGCAACATCCGCGAGGCCGCGATCGACTGGCTCGCCCAGGTGGAAATCGACCCCGCCCGTGTGGACGACATGCCCCGCACCTTCTCGGGCGGCATGCTGCAACGCCTGCAGATCGCCCGCACCCTCGTCACCCACCCGCGCCTGGTCTTCATGGACGAACCCACGGGAGGCCTCGATGTCTCCGTCCAGGCCCGCCTGCTCGATCTCATCCGCTCCCTCGTCGCGCGCCTCAACATCGCCGTCGTGCTCGTCACCCACGACCTCGCCGTGGCCCGCCTGCTCGCCCACCGCATCATGGTGATGCAGCGCGGCGTGGTGGTGGAAACAGGCCTCACCGACCAGGTGCTGGACGACCCGCAGCACGCCTACACACAGCTTCTCGTTTCCTCGGTGCTCCAGGCATGAAACCAATGTTGCAAGTGGACAGCCTGGAAAAGCAGTTCACCCTCCACCTCCGCGGCGGCCTCTCCCTGCCCGTGCTGCACGGCGTCAACCTCACCGTCCATGCCGGCGAATGCGTGGCACTGTCTGGCCCGTCCGGCGCCGGCAAATCCACCCTTCTACGCTCCCTCTACGCCAACTACCGCGCCGATGCCGGCAGCATCCTCATCCGCCACGAAGGCGAAATGGTCGACATCGCCGCCGCCCCGCCCCGCACCGTCGTTCAGGTCCGCGCCAAGACCCTCGGCTACGTTAGCCAGTTCCTCCGCGTCGTCCCGCGCGTCCCCGCCCTCGATATCGTCGCGGAAGCCGCGCCCGACCGCAGCCAGGAGAAGGCCGCCGCCCTCCTCCACCGCCTCAACATCCCCACCCGCCTGCACGCCCTGCCGCCCGCCACCTTCTCCGGCGGCGAGCAGCAGCGCGTGAACCTCGCCCGCGGCTTCATCGGCGGCCACCCGATCCTGCTGCTCGATGAACCCACCGCCAGCCTCGATGCCGCCAACGCCGACATCGTCATCGCCATGATCACGGAAGCGAAAGCCAGGGGGGTTGCCATCGTCGGCATCTTCCACGATGCCGAAGTCCGCAACCGCGTTGCCGACCGCCTCCTCCACGTCGCCCCCCTGCAGGACGCCGCATGATCCCCGAGACCATCCTCACCAACGCCACCCTGATCCTGCCGACCGAGGTCGTCGCCGGCACCCTCGTCATCCGCGAAGGCCGCATCGCCGAAATCCAACCCGGCCGCAGCCACGCCCCCGGCGCCACCGATCTCGGCGGCGACCACCTGATGCCCGGCGTCGTCGATGTCCACACCGACAACCTGGAACGCCAGGTCGAACCCCGCGCCGGCGCCCGCTGGCCCTCCCGCTCGGCCATGATCGCGCACGACGCGCAATGTGCCGCCGCCGGCGTCACCACCGTGTTGGATGCGCTTTGCCTCGGCGACCTCGGCTTCGACAAGGAGCGCGTGAAGACCTTCCGCGATGCCGTGGTCGATCTCGACGCCCTCGTCCCCACCGGCGTCCTCAAGAGCGATCACTACCTGCACCTGCGCTGCGAACTTCCCGCCGTGGAAATGATGGAGTTGGTCGACCCCGTCGCCGACCATCCCCTGGTGCGGATGGTTTCGCTGATGGATCACTCCCCGGGCGTCGGCCAATACGCCAACATGGATCGCTACTGGGCCATGCGCCGCCGCGCCGGCCTGCACGATGAGGAAATCCAGGCCCGCATCACCCACCTGCTGGAACAGCGCGCCCGCACCCGCGACCCCAACCGCCGCGCTCTCCTCACCCGCGTCGCCCATCTCAACATCGAGCTGGCCAGCCACGACGACCGCACCGAGGAAGAGATCGCCGAGAACATCGCCGACGGCATCCGCATCAGCGAATTCCCCGTCAGCATGGTCGCCGCCAACGCCGCCCGCGCCGGCGGCATGGAGATCATCGCCGGCGCCCCCAACATCGTCCGCGGCGGCAGCCACTCCGGCAACATCGCCGCCGCCGACCTGGTTCGCGCCGACCGCGTCGACGCCTTCGCCAGCGACTACGTCCCCGCCGCCCTCGTCGAATCCGCCTGGCTCTGCGTGGAACAAACCGGAATCACCCTGCCGCAGGCCGTCGGCTACATCACCGACAAACCCGCCCGCATGTCCCGCCTGCCCGATCGCGGCCGCATCGAACCCGGCCTGCGCGCCGACCTCGTCCGCGTACACGTCCACGAAGGCCAGCCCATCGTCATGCAGGTCTGGCGCGGCGGCGAAAGGGTCGCCTGACCATGCGCGTCGCCCTCTACTACGCCCCGCCGATCGACGATCCGCTCCACGCCGCCGCCTCCATCTGGCTCGGCCGCGATGCGGAAACCAACGCGCCGAAGCGCCAGCCCGACCTGCCCAACATCGCCGCCATCACCGAAGACGCCCGCAGCTACGGCTTCCACGCCACGCTCAAGGCCCCGTTCCGCCTCGCTGAAGGCGTGCACTGGAACTCTCTCGTCGAAGCCGTCGAACACCTCGCCGCCGGCATCCGCCCGTTCAACCTGCCACCGCTCGCGGTGCAAGACCTGCACGGCTTCCTGGCCCTGCGCGAAACCACCCAATCTCACGCCCTGCAAGCCCTGGCCGACCTCTGCGTCGCCGGCGTCGATCACCTGCGCGCCCCGCTCTCGGAAGCCGAACTCGCCAAGCGCCGCAAGAACGGCCAACTCCCCCCCGCGCAGGAAGCCCTGCTGCAACGCTGGGGCTACACCTACGTCTTCGGCGAGTTCTTCTTCCACATGACCCTCACCCGCCGCCTCACCGCGGCCGAGAAGGAGCTCTACCTGCCGGCCGCCACGGATTTCTTCGATCCGATCCTGGAACAGCCGCGCCGGGTCACCGACATCGCACTCTTCACCCAGGCCGCACCCGGGGCACCCTTCACCATCGCCCAGCGCGTGCCGCTCAAGGGATAAGAATCTTCTTTTTTCTGAAGAAAAAAGAAGCAAAAAAGACTTCATCCGCTTGCGCGCGTGCCGACCGATCAGCAAACGAATAAAAGTTTTTTGGTTCTTTTTTACAAAAAAGAACCCCTTGCTTCCTTCAACACCCGCACCACCGCCTCCGCCCCTTCTTCAGCGGACCGGTCATTCATCACCCGCGCCAC
>CAMDAM010000435.1 GCA_945888575.1 Asaia bogorensis
GCGATCTGCTGCGGCGACCAGCCGGCCCGCAGGTGCCCCACCACTTCCGCCCAACAGGCGGGATCGCTCAGCTTGCGCACCACCCGCGCCTTGCGCCGCAGGCGGCTCGCATCGGCCTGCGCACGCATCGCACAATACACACCCTGCACCGTGCCGCGGTTCAACTCCCGGCTGATCGTACTGGCAAACCGGCCGAGCCGCGCACCGATCGCACGAACGCCTTCGCCACGCTCGCGCCAAAGCTGGATCGAGACCCGCTCGGAAAGGCTCAACTCGTGATGCCCGACCATCCTAACCTCCAGGACAACGCAAACATCAAAGGCGTTGCACCCGGAGTTGGAAACTGCCGTCTTTTTGCTTCTTTTTCTTCAGAAAAAGAAGAATCCTTCCTTACTGAAACCGCGCCAGCCGAAACGGCGATGCGTCCACCAAAGGCGTCGCCCCCGTCGCCAGCTGCGCCGCCAGTTCCCCGATCGCCGGCCCGATCCCGAACCCATGCCCGGAAAGCCCGGTCGCCACCGTCAACCCTGGCAACGCCGAAAGGTTATCGATCACCGGCACCACGTCGGGCGTCAGGTCGATCCACCCCGCCCAGACCCGCGCCGCCTGGATGCCTTCCAGCTCCGGGCACGCCGCCACGATATCGCGCAGCGCCGGCTCCACCAGCGCCAGGTTCGGCTTGGCGTTCAGCACCCGGATGCGCTCGAACACCGTCTCCCGGTCGAAGCGCCATGTGCGATGGATCGTGTCCGGCCCGTCGAAGAAGGAGCGCCCCATCCGCAGCTCCACCACCTTGCGGTTGGCCAGCAGGGAGCGCCCGAACCGCGCCGCATAGCGGATCGCCGCCGGCGTGATCTCGATGCGCGTGCGTGCCTTCGCCGCCACGATGTAGCCGCCATCCAGCAGCGGCGTCAGGCACAGATCGGCGGAGTAGAACCCGCCCTGCACCACCTGCGGCGCCGGTGTGGTGGCGAAGACGGTGGAATGCACGGAGCTTTGTGGCAGATCGATCCCATGCCGCCGCAGGAACATGGAAGACCAGGCCCCTCCGGCCAGGATCACCGCGTTTGTCTTCACCAGCCCATGCTCGGTGAACACCCCGCTGATCCGCCCGCCCGTGGTATCCAGCCCGCGCACCGCGCAGTTCTGCACCACGGAGGCCCCCAAGGCCCGCGCCGCCCGCGCGATGGCCGGCGCGGCCAACCCCGGCTCCGCCCGCCCGTCCTGCGGCGAGACCACGCCGCCGATCCAGTCCTGCGGCGCCCCCGGCGCCAGGCGCCGCGCCTCCTCCGCCCCGATCATCCGCACCGGCGCCTGGTACGGCCGCGCCATCTCGGCCCAGGCCTCCCAACCCGCCAGCTCCTTCGGGTCTTTCGTCACGTAGAGCAGCCCGTTGCGCCGGAACCCCATCTCCTGCCCGGTCTCCGCAGGCCACTGGTCCCACAGCGCATGCGCCCGCTGCATCAGCGGAATCTCGCGCTCATCGCGGCTCATCAGCCGGCACCAGCCCCAGTTGCGGCTCGATTGCTCGCCGGCGACAACACCCTTCTCCAGCAGCGCAACGGAATGCCCGGCCTTGGCCAGCGTATAGGCCGCCGCCACCCCCGCGATCCCCGCCCCGATCACCACCACATCGGCCGAAGCCGGCGGCTGCGCATCGCCCTCAACGGGATCAACCCAATGCCCCGGCAATGCGCTCATCCCACCCGGTCCTTGTAGCGGTAATAGGCGCCGACCAGCGGCAGGAACCACGGTGTGCCCCAGTTGAACGGCAAGGCACGCCACGGCAGCTTGCGGAACGGATTGGCCTCCGCCTCCCCGCCCATCACGCGCGCCATCTGCTGGCCCAGATGCACCGACATCTGCGCTCCGTGGCCCGAAAGCCCCATGGCGTAGAACAGCCCGTCATGCTCGCCCGCCCGCGGCAGCCGGTCCTCCGTGATATCCACCAGCCCGCCCCAGCAATAGTCGAAGCGCACCCCGGCCAACTGCGGAAACACCGCCATCAGCTGCTCGCGCAGCACCTCGCCGCTGCGCGAGTCCTCGGTCGGGTTGGAGAAGGCGAACCGCGCCCGCCCACCCCAGATCAGCCGGTCATCCGGCGAGATGCGAAAGTAGTTGCCGATATGCTGCGTCGTCGTCGCCGTCCGTCGCGTCGGCATGATGCTGTCCAGCTGCGCCGGGTTCAGGGGCTCCGTCACCACGATGAAGCTGCCCACCGGCACCACCCGCCGGCGGAACCAGGCGAACGGCCCTTCCCGGCTCGGCCCCGTGGCCACCAGCACCTGGCCGGCCTCCAGCGTGCCCCGCGCCGTCGTCACGCGATGCGCCGCGCCCGTCAGCCGGGTCAGCCCCGTCACCGGCGCCTGTTCGAAAATCCGCGCCCCCGCCCGCGTCGCCGCATCGGCAATCCCGGCGCCGAACTTGCCCATGTGCATCATCGCACTCTTGCGATACAGCAACGCTCCGTGGAACGCGTCAGAGCCGATTTCCTCGCGCACCCGTGCGCGCGGCAGCAGCTCCGTCTCCGGGTCGCATTCCCTGTTCAGCCGCTCGAACCCGCGCGCAATGGTCTCGTAATGCGCCGGCTTGGCCGCCAGCTTGATCTTGCCGCTGCGCCGGAAATCGCAGGCGATCTGCTCCTCCCGCACGATGCGCTCCACCGTGTCCACCGCATCGTCGAACGCCCGATACAGCGAAAGCGCATGCTCCTGGCCCAGCTTGTCGGCAAGCCCGGCATAGTCATGCGCCGTGCCGTTGTTCACATGCCCGCCATTGCGCCCGGAAGCCCCCGCGGCCACCGCCCCGGCCTCCAGCACCGCCACGCTCGCCCCCCGCCGCGCCAGCGCCAGCGCCGCGGAAAGCCCGGTGAACCCGGCCCCGATCACCGCCACGTCCACCCGCCCCTCCACCGGCCCGGCCGCCGCGCCGGTGAACCGGGCCGCCGTCTCCAGCCAGTAGGATTCGAGCTTCATCGCCTCAGCAGCCCAGCAACTGGGCCAGGCCCTCGATGGTGGTGGTCTCGTGGTAGCCGAACGACGGCACCGAAACCTCGTAGCCCCTGTTCACATACAGTCGCTGCCCGATCCGCAGCGCATGGGCGGGAATCAGGTCGTAGCGCAGGCTGGAGGACACATGCAGCACCTCCTCCGGCGCGCAGCCCAGCATGTCGAACATGTATTCGAAGGCCTGCATCCGCGGCTTGTACGCCTGCGCCTGCTGCGCCGTGTAAACCTTGTGAAACGGCGCCTGCAGCAGCGCCACGTTGGCCATGATCTGCTCGTCCGCCGCGTTGGAAAGCACCACCAGCGGATAGCGCTGCCCCACCCGCGTCAGCGGCGCCGCCACATCGGGGTGCGGCCCCCAGGTCGGCACCGCGTCATAGATCGCCTGCCCATCCGCCTCGCGGAACGCCACGCCGTGCTTCTTGCAGGTGCGCTCCAGCGAATTCTTCAGCACGTCCACATAGGGCTGCCACGCCCCCAGCACCTCGTCGTAGCGGTACCACATGAAATCGGTCAGGAACTCCGGCATCCGCTCGGCCGGCACCCGGTCGGCCATCAGCCGCGCCGCCGTCTCGCCCGGCTGGAACCAGGTCAGCGTGCCGTAGCAATCGAAGGTCACATACTTGGGCCGCAAGGCGGTCATCACGGGCGCTCCGTCGTCATGCCGCGCCACTCTAGGGCCAGCGGCGAGGGGGAAAAGACCTGCATCACAAATGCAACTGCGAAGCGTTTGCAACATTGCGCCGCGCTCGGCAATGATGAATATGACGCCCGGAGAAAGAATCATGCCCCTGCCCCTGCGCCCCCTCCTACCCGCCGACCTCCCCCAGGCCCACGGCCTCACCCAGGCC
>CAMDAM010000436.1 GCA_945888575.1 Asaia bogorensis
GATGCCGGGGCTGGCGGCGGCGCTTGGCGTGGGCAGCGTGGGGGTGAAGCTGGAAGGGGAGCGGTTCGCAGTCGGCAGCTTCAAGGCGCTGGGGCCGCCTTATGCCCTAGCCCGCGCGGTGGCGCGGGAGGGGGGCGATGGCTGGCGGGCAGTGGCGGCGACATCCGGGAACCATGGGCGGGCGCTGGCCTGGGGGGCAGCGCGGCTGGGGGTGGGCTGCACGATCTTCATGCCGGCCCATACCTCGGCCGGGCGGGAGGCGGCGATCCGGGGGTTCGGGGCCGAAGTGGTGCGGGTGGCGGGCGATTTCGATGCCGCGCTGGCGGCGGCGGCGACGGCGGCAGAGCATGGGCGGACGATGCTGGTGGCGGACCTGCCGTGGCGCGGCAGCGATACGATTCCGCGCGACATCCTGGCCGGCTATTCGGTGCTGGGGGCGGAGTTGCCCTCGGCGACGCATGTGTTCGTGGCGGCGGGCAATGGTTCGCTGGCCGCCGCGGTGGCGGGGCGGCTGTGGCTGGACCGTGGGGCGGCGCGGCCGGTGGTGGTGACGGTGGAGCCGGTGACCTCCGACGCGGTGCGGCACAGTTTCGCGGTGGGGGAGCGTGTGGTGCTGGGGGAGGGCGCGGGCTCGGTGATGGACGGGCTGGTGGTGCGGGCCCCTTCGGCGTTGTGCTGGCCGGTGCTTCGGGCGGCGGTGGATGCGGGGCTGGCGATCGGGGATGGGGTGGCGGTGGAGGTGCTGCGGGCGGCGGCGCGTGGCGGGTGGGGGGATGCGCCGCTTGCGATCGGGGAGACCGGGATTGCGGCGCTGGCGGGGCTGGTGGCGGCTTCGGGCGATGCCGCGGCGCGGGCGGCGCTGGGGCTGGGGGCGGATAGCCGGGTGGCGGTGGTGGCGTGCGAGGGGGTGACGGACCCCGAGGTGTTCGCCCGGCTGGTGGCGTGATGGTTCCGCTGCCGGGCGGTTCGGGGTAGGAACGACTGATGCTGCATCGCGACTCCCGCTGGCTGATCGTGCTGCTCGGTGCGCTGACCGCGATCGGGCCGTTCACCACCGACACGTTCATCCCGGCCATGCCGGAGATTCGTGAGCATTTCGGCGTGGACATGGGCTCGGTGCAGCTGACGCTTTCGCTGGCGATGCTGGGGGGCGCGATCGGGCAGCTGTTCCATGGGCCGCTTTCGGACCGGTTCGGGCGGCGGCCGGTGCTGCTGGGCGGGTTGGTGATCTATGTCGTTGCCTCCTGCGGCTGCCTGTTCTCCAGCTCCATCGGCGAGCTGATCGCCGCGCGGTTCTTCCAGGGGTTCGGCTCCATGGCGGCGCCGGTGCTGGCGCGGGCCATGGTGCGCGACCTGCATGAGCGCGACCAGGTGGCGCGGATGCTGTCGCTGATGGGGATCGTGAACGGGCTGGGGCCGATCCTGGCGCCGATCATCGGCGGCATCCTGCTGGCGTGGTTCGACTGGCGGGCAAGCTTCGTGTTCATCACCGTGTATGGGGTGGTGCTGGCCGGGCTGGTGTGGGGGTTGCTGGGTGAATCCGTGCGGCAGACGGACCCCGAGGCGCTGCGGCCGGCGCGGATGGCGCGCACCGCCGGGCTGTTGCTGAGCAACCGGGTGTTCGTGGGCTACATGCTGGTGAACTGCTTCCTGTTCGGGGGGCTCGGCGCGTACCTGTCCGGCGTGTCGTTCGTGGTGCTGCGGGTGCTGGAGGTGCCGACGGCCTATTTCGGCGTGGTGTTCGGCGCGATCATGACCGGCAATATCAGCGGCTACATCCTGTCGGCGCGGATCGTGAAGCGGCTTGGCTCGGAAGGCGTGTTACGGCTGGGCGTGGGCGGGGTGGCGGTGGCCGGGGTGCTGCTGGCAGGGTTCGCCTGGGCCGGGGTGTACCATGTGGTGACGCTGGTGATGCCGATGATGCTCTACATGTTCTGCGTGGCGCAGACCGGGCCGCAGGCGATCGCCGGGGCGCTGACCCCGTTTCCGCGGGCGGCGGGCACGGCTTCCTCCATCATGGGGTTCTTCCAATCGTTCACCAGTGCCTCGGTGGGGATGGGGGTGGCGTTGGCGTTCGACGGGACGCCGCGGGCGATGGCGAGCTTCGTGGGGCTGATGGGGGTGGCGACGCTGGCGACCTATGTGCTGGTGATCAGGCGGATTCCCGACGAGGAGCGGCGGCGGGTGCACGGGTAGGGTTTCGGGCACGAGTCATCGCCGCCGGAAGCGGGGTTTTGGCGACGGATTCGAGGTGAGATGGGGTCAGCCCGGACACGGAGGCGCGCGGGCGGTCCGTGCGGGACGGGGCTTGGGTACGCGTTGGCCACAACGGCGCATGCCGCGGCCGGGGAGGCCGCGCAGGATCCAGCCGATCCAGGCGCGTTGCCGGCGCAGACGACGCAAGGCGCGCGGGTGGAGTACGGGCGCGAGGTCGTCGATGGTTTCACCGGTGGGGGAGAACTGCCAATCCCGCAGCGGGGTGCGCCAGGTGCGGCCATGGGCGGGCACCAGGGCGCGTTCGAGCTGGGCCGTGACGGCTCTGTTCCCGGTGAGGAACGCGAGCAGGGCGAGCAGGAACTGGAGCAGGGTCGCCGAAAAATGGACGCGAGTCATCGCCTTCGCCATGCGGCGCAGGGAGTCGGCTTGGTCCGGAGCGGCGACGGTGTTTGGCATCAACACAAACATTACGTGATGCAACACCGATGTGCAATGGAAAATTTGCCTCTTATGGAAAAATGTTAGAAACGCCCCAGCCGGCAGCTACTCGGTGATGAAGCCGCGGCGGGCGAAGGTTTCGAGCGCGGGGGGGGTGGCGAGGAAGGCCATCAGGCGGCGGGCGGCCGGGGTGTCGCCGGCGCGGGTGACGGCGAAGGGGTAGGCGATGGGGGGATCGAGGAGGTCGGCGGGGAAGGTGGCCGCGACCCTCACGCCACGGGCGACGGCGGCGTCGGTGGCGTAGACGATGCCGAGCGGGGCCTCGCCGCGTTCGACCAGGAGCAGGGCGCTGCGGACGCTTTCGGCGCGGGCGAGGCGGGGTTCGATGGCGGGCCAGAGGCCGAGCTTCGTCAGCACCTGGCGGGCGTAGAGGCCGGCGGGGACGTTGGAGGGGTCGCCGATGGCGAGGCGGCCATTGGGGCCGAGGAGGGACAGCAGGTCCATGCCCGGGGCGATGCTGACAGTGGCGGTGCTGTTGGCGGGGGTGACGAGGACGAGGCGGTTGCCGAGGAGGGTGCGGCGGGTTTCTGGGGCGATGAGGGTGCGGGACTGGGCCCAGTCCATCCAGGCGAGATCGGCCGAGGCGAAGAGGTTGGCCTGGGCGCCCTGTTCCAGCTGGCGGGCCAGGGTTGAACTGGCGGCGAAGTTGAAGCGCAGGCGGGGCGCGCCGGTGGCCTCCCAGAGTGTCGCCACGTCCTGCATCGCTTCCGTGAGGCTGGCGGCGGCGAAGACGAGGAGGGATTCGCTGGGCTGGGCGTGTGCGGACGGAGCGAGGGAGGCTGCGATGGCGGCGAGGAGGGTGCGGCGGGTCATCGTGACGTTATATCCGAATGGATATAGCGTTGGAAGCGGAACCGATGGTCACGGTTCCGCCTCGCGATCCGCCCTACTTGAGGGTGGTGGGGAGTTCCGGGCCGGGGGCGTAGTTGCCGCCGTGTTCGTTGAATTCCCAGATGCCGCGGTCGGGGCTGTCGACGTCGAAGCCTTGGGCGCGGAGCATTTCGCGGTGGGTCTCGGCGTCGTCCTCGGGGTGGTAGCCGAGGAAATCCCAGTTCTCGCGCGCGGCCTTGAGGCGGGTGTTGTTGGAGTAGCCGTTGACGACCAGGGCGCCGGGGTTGGGGTGGAGGAGG
>CAMDAM010000437.1 GCA_945888575.1 Asaia bogorensis
CGCGGGGCGCCGCGGGCGAAGTTGGAGGTGCCGTCGATCGGGTCCACCACCCAGGTGAGGGCGCCCTGGGGGCCGGTGCCGGTTTCCTCGCCCTGGAAGCCGTCGTCCGGGAAGGCGGTGGTGAGTTCGCGCTTGAGGAAGGCTTCCACAGCACCGTCGGCTTCCGTGATCCAGTCCTGGTGGCCTTTCATGCCGGCCGAGGCCGCGCCGGGGGGCGGGGCGAGGGAGAGGGCGAGCGTGCCGGCCTCGGTGGCGAGGCGGGTGGCGAGGTCCAGCCGGTGGGCGAGCGCGTGGGACAAGGGTGGGCTCCTTGGCGATGACGGACGTGTTACGCCGATCCGTTTGCGGGGGAAATCGGCATCGGGCGGGGCCAGCCTTGCGCTGGGCTGCGCGGCGGCGGAGATTTGCGGGATGAAGATCATCGGGCTGACCGGCGGCATCGGGATGGGCAAGTCCACCGCCGCGAATTTTTTCAAGCGGGCGCGGATTCCCGTGTTCGATGCGGATGCCTGCGTGCATGCGTTGCAGGCGCCGGGCGGGCGGGCGCTGGGGCCGATCGAGGCGCTGTTTCCGGGGACGGTGCGGGACCGCACGCTGGATCGCGGGGCGCTGCGGGCGGCGGTGCTGGCGCGGCCGGATCTGCTGAAGCAGCTGGAGCGGATCGTGCACCCGCTGGTGCGTGATGAGGAGCGGCGGTTTGTGCAGCGGGCGCGCAGGGCCGGGCGGGCGGCGGTGGTGATGGATATTCCGCTGCTGCTGGAGATCGATGGGATCCGGCGGATCGATTTGGTGATGGCGGTCTCGGCGCCCAAGGCGGTGCAGGTGCATCGCGTGGGGCTGCGGCGGCGGATGGACCGGGGGCAGATCGAGGCGGTGATCGCGCGGCAGATGCAGGACCGGGAGAAGCGGCGGCGGGCGGATGTGGTGGTGACGACGGGGCTCTCGCGCTTCCATGCCACGGTGCAGCTGCGCCGGCTGCTGGCCGATTTGCGCGCGGGTGGGCCGCTGACTCGGCCACATGTGCGGCGGGTGCGGGAGATGCGCGCGATCGACTGCACCATTCCCGGCAGGGCCTGGCTGGGGCGGCCGCGCTTCAAGGGAGCGCGCTGATGCGGTCGGTTCTGTTCGACACGGAGACCACGGGGCTCGACCCGCTGACCGGGGACCGGGTGATCGAGGTGGCGGCGATCGAGCTGGTGAACGACCTGCCGACGCGCAACACCTTCCATCGGCTGATCCATCCGCAGCGCGACATTCCGGCCGAGGCGACCAGGGTGCACGGGATCACGCTGGACGATCTGCGCGAGGCGCCCCGCTTCGAGGCGATCGTGGACGACATGCTGGCGTTCTTCCAGGACGACCCGCTGGTGGCGCACAACGCGCCGTTCGACTTCGGCTTCCTGAACGCGGAACTGGCGCGCTGCGGCAAGCCGAAGCTGGCGCCCACGCGCATGGTGGATACGCTGGTGCTGGCCAAGACGCGGTTTCCCGGCATGCCGAACAGCCTGGATGCGCTGTGCCGGCGGTTCGGGATCGACCTCTCGGCGCGCACCACCCACAACGCGCTGCTGGACTGCAAGCTGCTGGCCGAAGTGTATGTGGAGCTGACCGGCGGGCGGCAGCGGGCGCTGCTGCCGGGCGGGGATGACGACAACCAGGGCGCGCTGCCGGCGGTGCAGTACGAGGCGGTGACCGGGCGCACGCCGCGCCTGGTGGTGCCGGGCGAGGCGGAGCTGGCCGCGCATGCCGCCTTCGTGGAGAAGAAGGTCAAGGAAGCGATCTGGCGGGCGGAGTAGCGCCGGGTTTGCGGTTTGTTGCGCGCCGCTTGGGCGCTAAGATACCAGCCTGTTCAGGCGACAAGGAATTCCGATGAGCATCGCATCCCTGCTGCGCGGCACCGCCCTTGGGCTGGTTCTGCTCGCGCCGCTTCCCGCCGCCGCGCAGGCGCCGGCGACGCCCTCCATCGAGGGTGCGAAGGCGGTGGCCGATGGCGTGCGCGAATGGCTCGCCAAGCAGTTGGGCGGGATCGTTGATCTCTCCGCCCTGCCGCTGCGGGTGCTGGCGGAGGGCGAGACCTATCGGCTGGAAGTGCCGGTGGGCGGGGCCTGGTTCGATGGCGCGGTGACAGTGGGCGATGCCGCGGTGGCGCTGACGGTGAAGCCGGTGGAAGACGGGCGCTGGCAGGTGCTGGGCGGTGGCATTCCGGCCAAGCTGAGCATGGAGATGAAGGGCACTGCCGGCAATGTCTCCCGCGTGGCGCTGGCGCTGGAAAGCCAGCAGACCACGGGGATGTACGATCCCACGCTGAAGACAGCGTCCAACTTCGTTTCCACCATCACCGGCTACACCACGGAAACAACGACCAAGGCCGGCGTGCAGGTGTCGCGCATCGGCAAGCTGGTGGGGCGGTCCGAATGGGCGCCGAGCAGCCCCGGGCGGGTGACACTGCAGGGCGACAGCCAGCTGGAGGATTATTCCACCGTTACGCCGGTGCCTGGCATGGGCGAGATGAAGGTGACGATGGGCCGGCTGGGTGGCTCCACCCGGATCGAGAATTTCGACATGGACGGGCTGGGCACGCTGCTGCGCACGGCGTTCGAGCTGGGCAGCTCCGCCAAGGGCAAGGGCGAGGGCAAGGAGCCGTCCACGCCGGAGCAGAAGGCCTCCGCGCTGAAGCTGGTGGGGCTGGTGTTCTCCATGCTGGACGCGATGGAGACCGACTACGCCTACGAGGACATCAAGATCGATGGCGGGAAGATGTTCTCGGGCTCGCTGCGCCGGTTCGGGATGGGACTTTCGGCCGGGGCGCCGGATGGCAAGGTGGATGTGAAGCTGCGGCTTTCGGCCGAAGGGCTGGAATCGCCGATGATCCCTCCGGGGCCGTGGGTGGAGTTCATCCCGCACAAGGTGAGCCTGACGCCGCGGGTGAGCGGGGTTTCCAAGGAGGCAGTGGTGGCGCTGCTGCGCACCGCGATCGAAACCGAAGGCAGCGATATCGAGGCGCAGGCCATGGCCCTGCTGGCGGCCAACCCGGTGGCGCTGGGGATCGAGGACCTGCTGCTGGATGTCGGCCCGATGCGGCTGAAGGGCACCGGCAGCGTGGAGGCGGCCCGTATCGACGAAGCCAGCGGCGAAGCGGAACTGCGCGCCACCGGCTTCGATGCGCTGATCCGCCGTGCCAACGCGGTGCCGGAGCTGAAGATGGCCGCCCCGGTGCTGATCTTCCTGAAGGGGATCGGCAAGCAGGAGGGGACCGAGACGGTGTGGCGCATCGTCTACGCCGACAACAAGGTGATGGTGAACGACACCGATCTTTCGGACCTGATGCCCTCCAAGTAGGGCGTCAGGGCAGGTTCACCGGCCGGTAGGGGATGCTCTGCTGGACAGCGGTGCCGTTGCTGTCCAGCACATCGACCAATTGGCCGCGGCGGATGGCGACGCTGGGGTGCAGGCGTTCGCCGGCGGTGGAGAGGCGGGCGCCGGTGGCGGCGCGAGGGAAGTAGAGGCGCCCAAACGGCCCCACGTTGGGCGTGGCTTGCAGCACGGCGCGGAGGGTGGGGGTGGGGTCTAGCCCGGCGAGGCCCCTGCGGGAATCGTGCTGTGCAGCGAGGGGCTGCAGGGTGGCTTGTGGCGGGAGCATGGTTTCGTCCAGCGCCAGGCCGGCCGCGATGGCTTCGTCGGCCATCCAGCGCAGCGGGATCATGGCCAGGTCGCTCTGGCCATAGCCGCCGCCGACATCGGAATGGACGCCGGGGAACCAGACCTGCTCGATATCGGTGTCCGCCGGGATCGGCTGGGTCCAGAGGGTGGGGACGAAGGCGTCGCGCTGTTCGTCGATCGCCAT
>CAMDAM010000438.1 GCA_945888575.1 Asaia bogorensis
GCCAAGGAACAGGGCGAGGGCGAAGGCGAGCTTGGACACGGGCGGATTCCTTCAAATTGGCACTGGCAGACCCACGGCCTGCGCAATTGAGAATTTGCCACCGAATTGGGACGACAGAAAGGCGTTCCTAACCCGGCGTTCATTTTTCATGGAACCGTGACGAAGGCGCATCACCCGGGCTTTCGGCACCCGGCCGTGGGGGCTAGCCTGCCGCTCCTGTTGCCGCCGAGGTGCGCGTGATCGAGCTTTGGATTCCCATCACCGCCACCGCCGCGCTGTTCCAAACCTGGCGCACCGCTCTGCAGCAGCGGCTGCGCGGCCAGCTTTCGGTGAACGCCGCCGGCTTCGTGCGCTACGTCTATGCCCTGCCGGTCGGCCTGCTGTTCGTGGCACTCGGCTACGGCCTGACCGGCACGCCGCTGCCCACGCCCACTGCCGGCTTCCTGCTGAACTCCGCTGCGGCCGGGTTTCTGCAGATCATCGGCACCACGCTGCTGATCATGGCCTTCGGCTACCGCAACTTCGCCGTCGGCACCGCCTACGCGAAAACCGAGGCGGTGCAGGGCGCCATCGTCGCCTGGATCGTGCTGGGCGAGGCGCTCACGCCCCTGTCCGTCGGCGGCATCCTGGTCGGTGTCTCCGGCGTGCTGGTGCTGTCCTGGGGCGGCAAGGGCCTGGCCCCGAAGGACATCATCGCCGCCACCTTCCAGCCCGCCGCGCTGTGCGGCCTCGGTGCCGGCTTCGTCTTCGCCTTCACTGCCATCTTCATCAAGGAAGCCAACCGGGCGCTCCCCGGAGACATCGTGATCATCAAGGCGATGTTCGGCCTGCTGGTGACCAACCTGATGCAGACCGCCATGCAGGGCGCCTTCCTGCTGTGGCGCGAGCCAGACCAGTTCCGCGCCGCCTTCCGCACCTGGCGCAGCTCCGCCTGGGTGGGCGCACTTTCGGCCTGCGGCTCCGCCTGCTGGTTCAGCGCCTTCGCCCTCGCCCCCGTCGCCCTGGTGCGCGCCCTGGGCCAGATCGAGATGGTATTCACCCTGCTGTTCAGCCGCTTCTACCTGCACGAGAAGCTGAAGCGCGCGGACATCCAGGGCCTGGTGCTGGTGGTGGCCGGCGTGGTGCTGGTGCTGCTCGGCAGATGAGGTAAGCTTTTCCCCAAACGCAGGGGAAACGCGCATGACCGAACCCGTTCTGGTGGAAGTCCACAAGGGCTACCGCGTGGTGCAGATCAACCGGCCCGACCGGCTCAACGCACTCGATCGCGCCACCCACGTGGTGCTGATGCAGAAGCTGCTGGAAGCCGAGGCCGACGAGAGCTGCCGCGCCCTCATCCTCACCGGCACGGGCCGCGGCTTCTGCGCCGGCGCCGACCTCGCCGGCCGCAACCAGCCGCCGGAGCCGGAGCCCGAAGGCGCGCCCAAGCGCGATTCCGGCAGCTCCATCGAGGAAACCTGGAACCCGCTCGCCCGCAAGCTCGCCGTGATGCGCATGCCGGTGATCGCCGCCGTGAACGGCATCGCCGCCGGCGCCGGCAGCTCAATCGCGCTGGGCTGCGACATCACCATCGCCGCCCGCAGCGCCTATTTCCTGCAGGCCTTCACCCGCATCGGCCTGGTGCCGGATTGCGGCGGCACCTGGTTCCTGCCCAACCTCGTCGGCCCCGCGCGTGCGCGCGGGATGGTTATGTTAGCGGAGCCGCTTCCTGCCGAGAAGGCCGCCGAATGGGGCCTGATCTGGGGCGTGCACGACGACGACAAGCTGATGGAAGAAGCCCACAAGATGGCCGCCAAGCTGGCCACCATGCCCACCAAGGCCATCCTGATGTCCCGCCGCGCCCTGGCCGCCGCCACCGCCGGCAACGACCTCAACCAGCAGCTGGACCTCGAACGCGACCTCCAGGGCATGGCCAGCCGCACCGAAGACCACAAGGAAGGCGTCACCGCCTTCCTGGAAAAGCGTCCGGCCCAGTTCAAGGGCCGCTGATGTCCCCGCCCGCCGACCCGCAGGCGCTGGCCGAGGCCTGCGCCGCGGCGATGTGGGCGGAAGACACCGCCAGCCAGGGTCTCGGCATGGTCCTGGAATCCGTCGGCCCCGGCACCGCCCGCATGGCGATGCCGGTGCGCGACGGCATGGTGAACGGCCACGGCCTGTGCCACGGCGGCTTCATCTTCACCCTGGCCGACAGCGCCTTCGCCTTCGCCTGCAACTCCCGCAACGCCAAATGCGTCGGCGCAGCCTGCAACATCAGCTTCCTGCGCCCGGCGCGGCTTGGGGACCGGCTGATTGCCACCGCGGAGGAACGCCACCTCGCCGGCCGCTCCGGCCTCTACGACGTGCGCGTGACCAACGAGGCGGGCGAGGTGATTGCGGAGCTGCGCGGGCAGTCCCGGGCCATCGGCGAGGTCTTTTTCAAGTGAAGGAAGGATCTTCTTTTTCTGAAGAAAAAGAAGCAAAAAGACTTTTATCCATTGCAGCGAGCCTCCCCGACTAGCTCTGGTGCCAGCGGATAAAAGTTTTTTGGTTCTTTTTTTCAAAAAAGAACATTCTTCCCTGGAGACTGCCTTTGCTCCCGATCCTGACCCCCAGCGAAGACTCGCTCGAACCCGTCGAGACCTGGCCCACGGATCGCCTGCGCGCCCTCCAGCTGCAGCGCCTGCGCTGGTCCTTGCGCCACGCCTGGGAAAACGTGCCCCACACCCGCCACGCGCTGGAGGACGCCAAGCTCCATCCAGACGACCTGGAAACGCTGGAAGACCTCGCCCGCTTCCCCTTCACCACCCGCCGCGACCTGCGCGCCCACCCGCCGCTCGGGATGCTGGCGGTCCCACAGGCGCGCCTCGTCCGTGTGCACGCCACCGCCGGCCGCCCGCTCTTGGTGGGCCACACGGCGAAGGACCTCGAAACCTGGGCCGCCCTCATGGCCCGCTCCCTGCGCGCCGCCGGGGTGCAGCCCGGCCGCGCCCTGCTGATGGCCCTGCCGGACGGTCTCTCCCCCTGGGCCGCGGGTGCCATCGCGGGCGCGGAGAAACACGGCAGCCCCGCCATCCCCGCCACGGGCCTGCCCGCCGCCGACCTCGTCCCGCTGGTCCAGGCGCTGGAACCCCAGGCCGCCATCGCCACGCCCGCGGCGATGCAGTCCCTGCTCGCCGCCTGGCGCGAGGCGGGCCTGCCCCCGGAGGACTGCCCGCTGCAGGTGGCAATCCTGGCCGGCGCCCCGCCCGAACCGCTCGACCCCGCCTTCGCCCTCCACGCCCTGAGCCACTACGGCGTGGCCGAACTCATGGGCCCCGGCATCGCCCAGGAATGCGTGGAATCAGCCGACGGCCCCACCCTGTGGGAAGACCATTTCCTGCCCGAGATCGTCGATCCCGCCACCGGCCGCCCCGTGCCGGAAGGCACCCCGGGCGAACTGATCCTCACCACCCTCACCCGCGAGGCCATGCCGCTGATCCGCTACCGCACCGGAGACACCGCGCGCCTGCTGCCCGGCACCGCCCGCACCCTGCGCCGCATCGTCGATCTGAAACGCCTGTAGCGGCCTATCCCAGCCCGAGCAGCGCAAACAGCCGCCGGCTCGGCGCCCAGGCCGCCATCACCTCGGCGCGGAACGCCACCGCCGCCCATCCGGCCCCGGCCAGCACGGCCACGCTCGCCAGCCAGGCCAGCCCCGCCACCACCGCCAGCTTGCGGGAGGGGCGTTCGCCCGGCTCCGGTACCAGCTTCTCCTCGGGCCGCGGCACCACAGGCTCCGCCCCGCCACCGGCCGGCTGCATCTGCGGCACCACGGGCGGTGGCGGCGGCAGGTCCGGCTCGTCATCCTCGGGTGGCAGCCCCTCCGGC
>CAMDAM010000439.1 GCA_945888575.1 Asaia bogorensis
CCGCTTGCCGGCATTCCCGTTGCCGACCCGCGGGATGCGCCGCCGCTCCGACATCACCGGCTTTTTTCCGGGCCTGCGCCTGGAGGCCGAGGTGACCCTCGCGGATGAGGAAAGGGCGGGGGTGGTGGCGTGCATCGGGCCGTCGTGCATCGACGCGGCAGTGGGGCCGGAGGCAACTCGGCTGCTGGACGACGTGCGCCGCTACGACAGCCCGGCCCCGGATGGCCGGCTGCTGCTGCTGACCGACAGCTTCGGCGCCTATGTCGCCAGCGGCTTCACCCCCTACTTCCAGCAGGTGGTGCAGGTGTCTTTGAACAACCTGCCTCGGATGCCGGCCGGTGATCGCGCCCGGCTGCGCGAGGCTTTGATCGCACGATACCGCCCCGACACGCTGCTGTTCCTGGTGCACGACTACGCCGCAACCTACTACTGGGACATCCTGCTGCGGGACCTGCTGCCGGCCTCGCCCTAGGTGCTGTCATCCGCGGCGGCGGCACTGGCCGTTGGTGAAGAAACCAATCGACAATCGCAAAACTGTCACCCTATTCTCGTTTCACGTCCTGCATGTTGACGACACGGCGCACAGATGCCGCGCAGGACCGGGGTAGAGACACTTCAGACGGCCCGCAGCAGGCGTTGGCGCGACGAATCGCGTTCAACGAAGGGGAAGGGTGGCTCATGACCGAACGAACGATGGCCCGCGTGATGATTGCGGGCCTGGCATATTTCCTGGCGGGCGGGTCTGCCTTTGCGCAAGGGGCCTGCCCCGCCGCGACGGTGGCCAGCAGCGGCGGCCTGAAGGGTGCGTTTCCGCAGCAATTCGAGCTTTCGGAATTCGAGAAGGCCGCCAACTGCAAGCTGGCCTTCAAGGCCAACCCCGAGATCGAGCAGCTCAATGCGCGGATCGCCGGCAACCCGGCGCTGCCGCCGCTGGCCGAGCGCCTGCCGGCGGAGCCGCTGGTGGTGATGCCGTATGAGTCGGTCGGGCGCTATGGCGGCACCTTCGTGGGTTTGTCGGAGGCGCCGGAGGCCGGCACGTCTGACCTGCTGTCGGTGCGCCATGTGAGCCTGGTGCGCTATTCCGACGACCTGGCCACCATCGTGCCGAACGTGGCCAAGAGCTGGTCGTGGAACAGCGACTTCACCGAGCTGACCTTCACCCTGCGCCGCGGCCACAAATGGTCGGATGGTGCGCCGTTCACCGCGGCGGACATCAAGTTCTGGCACGACGACCTGATGCACGACGAGAACGTGACCAAGAAGGCCAAGGACTACGTGCTGGTTGCCGGCAAGCGCATGACGGTGGAGGTGATCGACCCGCTGACGGTGAAGTTCAAGCTGCCGGCGCCCAAGCCCGGCCTGCTGACCTTCTTCGCCACGCACTACTCGCAGCCGTTCCAGCCCGTGCACTATCTCGGCCGCTTCCATCCCAAGCACAACCGCGATGCCGACACCTTCGCCAAGTCGGTCGGCTTCGAGAGCGGCTATGCCGCCATAGCGGCGCATTACGGCGCATCGGACTGGAAGGACATTCCAACGCCGATGCTGTCGCATCCGGACAAGCTGGCGAAGCTTCCGAAGGCGGCGCTGCCGACGCTGGAATCGTTCATCACCGTGACCGAAACGGCCGACGGCCGGCGCTATGTTGCCAACCCCTACTTCCACATGGTCGACACCGCCGGCAACCAGCTGCCCTATATCAGCCGGTTCGCCGAGGACCATGTGAAGGAGAACGAGGTTCGCATCCTCAAGGCGGTCAACGGCGAATACGACTACAAGTCGCAGTCGATCCAGCTGCCCAGCGCGCCGATCCTGCTGGAGCATCGCCAGAAGGGCGACTACAGCGTGGACCTGCGGCCGACCATCGCCATGGTGTCGGTGGCCTTCAACGTCACCTCGCCCGATCCGGAGAAGCGGAAGCTGTTCTCCGACCTGCGCTTCCGCCAGGCGATGTCGGTGGCGATCAACCGCGCGGAGATCAACGAGGTCGCCTATTTCGGCCTTGGCGAGCCGAAGCAGTACACCGGGATCAGCCCCGCCCCCGCCTTCGTGGCGAAGGATGTGGTGACGCACATGATCCAGCATGACCCGGCCATGGCGAAGAAGCTGCTGGACGAGGCCGGCATGCGCGACCGCGAC
The DNA here is from genome assembly GCA_945888575.1 of Asaia bogorensis. Taxonomy (GTDB): domain Bacteria; phylum Pseudomonadota; class Alphaproteobacteria; order Acetobacterales; family Acetobacteraceae; genus CAMDGX01. Next base: position 2,140 of record CAMDAM010000439.1, read on the forward strand.
GGCGATGGCGCGCGCGAGCTGCCGAATGGGGCGAAGTTCACCCTGAACCTGCAGTTCGCCACCCAGGGCCTGTCGAGCCAGGTCGCCGAGCTGATGGCGCAGCATTGGAGCGCGGTGGGCGTGCGGACGACGGTGAAGGAGATCACGCCGGACGAGTTCCGCTCCGCCCAGTCGGCCAACCAGCTGGACGTGGTGCCGTGGCTCAAGGGCGCGTCGCTGGCCATCGTGATGGGCAACGCCGAGCTGTTCGTGCCGCCGTTCGAGAACTACTTCGGCAGCCGCATCGGCATGCTGTGGGCCGAATACATCGAATCCAACGGCGCCAAGGGCGAGAAGCCGCCGGCCTATGTGGAGCAGATGATGAAGGACATCACGGCCTTCCAGTCGGCACCGCTGGGCACCAAGGAGTCCAACGAGATCGGTGCACGGCTGGTGAAGACCATGACCGAAAGCCTGCTCTGGATCGGCACGGTCCAGGCGCCGGCGCCGGTTTATCATCGCAACCGGATCAAGAACTTCATCGAGTTCCCGATTGCCTCCTACGACTACTACCGCACCTACCCCTACCGGCCGCAGCAGTGGTTCCTGTCGGACGGGAAGTAGCCGCCATCCGCGCCGCGCCGGTCATCCGCCCCCGGGCGGGTGGCCGGGGCGTGCGCAACGGCCGCATGCCATGATCCTGTTCCTGCGTTTCGCCGCCCTGCGCGCCGCCATGGCGTTGATCACGCTGCTGACGGTTTCCTTCATCGTGTTCTCGCTGATGGAGCTGGTGCCGGCGAACTGCGCCGAGCGCTACCTGGCCTACAAGACCACCCAGGGCGAGCAGATCACCATCGCCGACATCCGCGCTGAGGAGCGGCGGCTGGGGCTCGACAAGCCCTACGTTCAGCGCTGGGCGACCTGGGTCGGCAATGCCTTCATGCACGGCGATTTCGGCGAATCCTGCATCCTGCGCGTGCGGGTGAGCCAACTGGTGGGCGACAAGTTCCTGCTGAGCCTGGGCATCTGCGCGGCCGCCCTGGTGTTCGCCTATGCGATTGCGTTGCCGGTTGGCATCTTTTCGGCCACCGCCTCCAGCCCGGTGCTGAACAACGTGCTGCGCCTGCTTTCCTACCTCGGGCTGGCGCTGCCGAACTTCCTGCTGGCGCTGATGATCATGCTGGTCTCCACCATGATGTTCGGCGATTCCATGACCGGCCTGTTCTCCCGCGAGTTCCGCGATGCGCCGTGGAGCTGGGACAAGGCGATGGACTTCCTGTCGCGCGCCTGGCTGCCGGTGTTCATCCTGGGCTGGTCTGCCACCGCGTTTGCCATGCAGTCGGTGCGCGCTCTGGTGTCGGACGAATACGGCAAGCTGTATGTGATGGCGGCGCGGGCGCGGGGCATGCACGGGGCGGCGCTGCTGTGGCGCTATCCCGCGCGGCATGCGCTGGGGCCGATCATCAATTCGCTGGGCTTCGACCTCAACCGCGTGTTCAACCAGTTGCCGATCGTGGCGGTGATCCTGGTGCTGACGGAATCCGGGGCACTTCTTCTGGAGGCGCTGGCACGATCCAACGACCAGCAGCTGGCCGGGGCCATCATCTTCCTGCTCACCGGCTCCATCGTGGCGCTGAATTTCCTCACCGACATCCTGCTGGCGCTGGCCGATCCGCGCGTGCGCCGCAGCGTGATGGGGGGCTAGGGCATGGCCACCGC
>CAMDAM010000440.1 GCA_945888575.1 Asaia bogorensis
CCTCTACGTCCTCTACCCCGGCAAGGCCGCCGCCCCCGTCATCCTGCCCCAGATCCTCACCGAATCCCGCCTGCTCCAGGAACTCGCCCGCACCCAACAGGGAGACCAACCGTGACGCTCCGCCGCCGCCACCTTCTCGCCCTGCCTGCCCTGGCCCTGCCCGCCACCCTCGCCACGCCGGCCCGCGCGAACCCCGCGATCGGCGCCGCCGCCCCCACCTTCATCGGCACCGACAGCAACGGCGCCGCCATCGCGCTCGCCCAGTTCGCCGGCAAGCCCGTCATCCTCGAATGGACCAACGACGGCTGCCCCTACGTCCGCAAGTGGTATGGCGGCGGCGCCATGCAGGACCTCCAGCGCCAGGCCGCCGCCATGGGCGCCATCTGGCTCTCCGTCATCTCCTCGCCCCCGGGCGAGCAAGGCTTCGCGGAAGGCCCCCAGGCCAACGAACTCACCCGCACCCGCAACGCCGCCCCCGCCCATGTCCTGCTGGACCCCGACCAGAAGCTCGCCCGGCTCTACGGCGCCATGGTCACGCCGCACATGTTCATCGTCGATGCCCAGGGCAAGCTCGCCTACATGGGCGGCGCCGACAGCATCCCCTCCGCCCGGGCGGAAGACATCCCCCGCGCCACCCCCTATGTGCGCGATGCCCTCACCGCGCTGGCCGCCGGCCAGCCCATCGCCACCCAAGTCACCCGCCCCTATGGCTGCGTGGTGAAATACCGCACCCAGGCCTGAACCATGCCCCTCGATGCCACCGGCGGCGGCGGCAATGGCGGCCGCCCCGCCCGCAACGTGCTCGGCGGCCCGCTCGCCGCCTGCTCCTACGGCCCCGTCACCGGCTTCTTCCGCGACGGCACCTGCCGCACCTGCGCCGAAGACCACGGCAGCCACACCGTCTGCGCGGTCATGACGTCGGGCTTCCTCGCCTACAGCCGCGCCGCCGGCAACGACCTCTCAACCCCCATGCCGCAATACGGCTTCCCCGGCCTCAAGCCCGGAGACCGCTGGTGCCTCTGCGCCCCGCGCTGGCAACAGGCGCTGGAAGCCGGCCACGCCCCCGGCGTCGTCCTCCAGGCCACCGAACACGGCGCCCTGGCCTGGTGCCGGCTGGAAGACCTGCGCGCCCATGCCGCGGATGAACAATCGTAAAGAAACCGGCCAATCCCTGCACCGCACAGGATTGGCCTAATCCCCGTGTGCCACTATACCGCTAACGATCCGCCGTCATCCGATCGCGTGGCGGAACCCCCCCGGCAACTTCAGCGGATCACGGCGCAGCGATGGAATTCATCCGAAGCCTCCTGAACGTCATCCAGGCGTTCTGGCGCCGCTGGCGCTTCCGCTACTTCCTCGCCCACGCCTACCTCTCCTATTTCCGCAGCTTCCTGCGCCGCCCCAACCAGGTCATCCAAACCTGGACCAACGGCCGCCCCCTCGGCCGCAAGGTCGTGGTCTTCGTCCACTACGATGCCGCCGGCGAGGTCCAGCCCTACCTGCTGCCCTACCTCCAGGCCCTGCACGCCCACGGCTTCGATACCGTCTTCGTCTCCAACTCCGGCAAGCTCACCAAGCCCGCCCGCGCCGTGCTGGAACCGCTCTGCGCCGCCATCCTGGTCCGCCGCAACATCGGCTACGATTTCGGCGCCATGCGCGACGGCCTGGCCTTCGTCGATGCCAGGCCCGACAACACCGACCTGCTGCTGGTCCTGAACGACAGCGTCTACGGCCCGCTCTGTGACATGACCCCGCTGCTGGAAGGCATCGATTTCACCAAGGCCGATGTCTGGGGCGCCACCGAAAGCTACCAGAACCGCTACCACCTGCAGTCCTACTTCATCGCCGTCGGCCCCGCCGCCCTGGGCAGCAAGGCATGGAGAACCTTCTGGAACTCCGTCCGCCCCGTGCGCAACAAGCTCTGGGTCATCCTGCACTACGAAGTCGGGATGACACGGATGATGCTGAAATTCGGCCTGCGCTGCGCCGCCGTCGTCCCCTACAAAGACCTCATCGCCCGCATCGACCCCACGGCCCTGGTCCGCCGCGACCCCGATGAGCCGAAGGATACCGACCCCTTCGTCATCAACCGCAAAACCCACCTCACCCACATCCTGTTCTCGGCCTCGCACCGCGTACCGATGAACCCCACGGCCGAGCTCTGGCGCCAGCTGATGGAGCTCCGCTTCCCCTTCATCAAGCGCGAACTCCTGCGCGACAACCCCGCCCGCGTCATCGACCTCGCCGACTGGCGCGAAATCGCCCGCGACACCTACAATCCAGACTTCGCCGCCATCGACGACGACCTCCAACGCGTCCTGCGCGACCGCACCCCCTAAGCCAGCAAGACCTTCTTTTTCTGAAGAAAAAGAAGCAAAAAGACTTTCAAAACACGCACTCCACCACCCGGAGTAGGGCGGAACGCGAAGCGGTTCCGCCACCTCCCTCTGCCGCAGCAGAGCAGGCTCAAGCCCGCCACAGCGCGGAGCACAAGCAAGCAAGCGGCCACAAAGACACAAAGACATAAAGAAGCAAGCCAAGAGAGAATAAAATCATCTCCCCCACCCAAAAATAGGCGGAGCGCGAAGCGACTCCACTACCTAATTCCTCCTCCCTTGCCTTGCTCCTCTGTGTCTCTGTGCCTCTGTGTCCATTTTCTTTCTTAACCTCTCCACACCCCCAGCCTCTTCCCACTTCCTTTGTGTCTTAGTGGCCGCTTTCTTCCTTGCTTCCTGCCTTCCTGCTCTCCCCTCGCCGCAGGCGGGCTCGTGAGATCTCCCCCGCCCACCCACCAAAAAATTTTCCTACCCACCCCTTGCGTCGCCATCGTCGGTTAGTTATATAACTAACCATGATCCAGCTCTCCCTCCTCCTCACCGGCCTGATCCAGGGCCTGCGCCGCGTCATCACGCGCGCAGCCCCTGTCGTCAGCGTGCCCGCACGCCCGATCTGGGCCGGGCCGGAGGTCCGCTGGATCATCGCCCCCCACGGCGACCTCCCGATCCTCCCCGGCCCCGTCTGGACCCTCCTCTGGTTCCGCCTCCAGCGCCTGAACAACCGCCTCACCCGCCTCTACGAGCGCTGGCAAACCAACACCCTCCCCACCCCCCGCAAACCCACCCACCGCCCGAAAACCGCCCAGCGCCCCACGCCGCCCCAGATCCCCGAACTCCCCGCCCCCGGCATGCCCCTCGTCGACGCCCCCACCCGCCTCCCCCAAGGCCAAGGCTGGATCACCAGGCGCATCCCCGAAGCCGGCCCCAGCGCCGGCCACCTCCACGACCTCCTGCAAAACCCCCACACCCAGGATTTCGTCCAGGCCGCCCCCCAGGCTGCCCGCCTCCTGCGCCCCCTCTGCCACGCCCTCGGCGTCGACCAGCCCGCGTGGCTCCAGCTCCCCCCACGCCCCAGACCCGCCCGCAAGCCCAGGCCGGCCAAACCCCGCCGCCTGAAACTCACCGACCCGATCCTGAACCTGCGCCCCGACGAGATCGCCGCCGCCCGCTATTTCCTCAAAAAATACGGCCGCGACTGACCCGGCAGACCCACGCCCTATTTGTTCCGTTAACAAAACAAAAAGCCCCACCCCTCGCGGGGCAGGGCTCGTCGCCAGGGGGCCCCGAAGGGCCCGCCGTGCTGCCTAGGGTCAGGACTCATTTGTTGAGCCGGAAGATGACGGTAGCGGCAAGTGTGACGGCGCCCATGAAGATGTCGGCGCACCTGTCGTATCGGGTAGCGATGCGTCTCCAGTCTTTGAGCTTGGCGAATAGGTTTTCGATTGGGTGGCGCTGTCGATAGAGGGCCGGATCATGCGGATGGGGCTGCTTGCGGTT
>CAMDAM010000441.1 GCA_945888575.1 Asaia bogorensis
GTCTACGACGGCGAGCCCAACCTCCACCAAGGCTATTTCGGCCTGGAGAACGTGGTCCTGCTGCCGCACATGGGCAGCTCCACCACCGAAACCCGCGCCGCGATGGGCGACCTCTGCCTGGATGCCATTGCCGAGGTGCTGGCCGGCAAAACGCCCTGGAACCTGATCCGCTAGAGCAGCTGCCGACCTGATAGGCGGTCGGCAGCTGCTCTAGCTCTTTGTTTGAGCGAGCAACTTTAGCCCATCAGACGGTTCCGTCCGATGGGCTGTTGCTCTAGGCCAGGACAAACTCCCGCAGCACTCGCATCGCCAGCGCGGGGTCGTCGTTGTGCACCCCGTGCCCGGCGTTCGGCACCCGCACCAGCCGCACCAGGTGCTGCGGAATGCAGGCAGCCAGCAATTCACTGGGCGAGATCGGCGTGATCGGGTCGTCCTCGCCGCCGATCACCAGCGACGGGCATTTGATGTTCGCCAGCGCCGCGCGGAAATCCATCGGGTGCGGGCCGTCATCGGATTTGGCAAACTGGAACGAGACCTGATCGTTGCGCACCGTGCGCGCCATCGCATCCGGGTCGCGCTTGCCGCGCGGATTGTACAGCGGCGAGCAGACCCGCAGATAGGCAGCCGAGGTCTCCGGGTTCGGGTTCGTCCAGCGCGCCTCCGCCACCGCCCGCGCCTCTGGCCCACCGAGCCGCTCGAAGATCGCGTAGGTCTCCTCCCGGTCGCGCTTCGGCGAGGTGGAGTAGAACACCATCTTGCCGGGATGGTCCGGATGCCGCGTGGCGTAGGATTGCGCGACCATGCCGCCGAAGGAGTAGCCGAGAACGATGGGCTTCTCGATCCCGAGCACATCGCAGAAGCCGCGGATGTCGTCGCCCCATTGCGGCAGGTTCCAGCTGGCCGGCTCGCCCCAGTCGCTGCGCCCGTTGCCGCGATGGTCCAGGTAGATCACCTGCGCCACGTCGGCGAGCTGGGCGAACAGCGGGCGGAAGGTGGAATGGTCACCACCGGGCCCGCCATGCAGCAGCAACAGGGTGGGCCGCTCGCGCATCCGCTTCCCGTCCGGCACCAGCTTCTCGCCGGAGACATCAAAGAAGATGCGGGTGCCGTTGACGCTGACGTGCATGGATATGCTCCCCTGGTGGGCGGAGCCTTCCCCGCCCGCCTCAGCCCGTCAAGCCATGCGCCGCCGCAATCACCGCCAGCGCAATGGCCAGCGCCACCAGCGTGAAGCGCCGGTTCCACTCCGTCGTCACCTGCCAAGGATCGGCCCCCGTCCAGCGCGCCGTGGCCAGCGCGCTGGCGGAAAACGGCGTCATCCCCACGCCCACGCCCCAGCCCAGCATGCAGGCCAGCGCCAGCACCCCAGGCGCCACGCCGAGCGCGGCAGGATCGGGTATGGCCGCCCCGATCACCGCCACCACGGCAATCGGATTGAGCCCGAGCAGAGAGGTAGCGATCAACACCACCGGCACCGAAAGCGGCACCAGCAGCGGCGGCACCGCGGGCAGGAACCCCGCCAGCCCGCCCGCCGGCAGCGCCATGCCGAGCGTGACGCCGAGGAACCCGCTGGTGGCCAGCAACGTCGCCTCGCCGCGAAACGACGGCAGCCTGGCGTGGAAGCCGCGCAGCCGGCGGGCGAACATCGCCGCCACACGCCGTCGCCGGCGCAGCTGCGCCAGAGTCCATGCCGCGCCCACCGCAGGCACCGCCGCCGTCACACCGGTGGCCAGGGAGGTCTCGAACAGCACGGCCACCGCCTCCGCCACCGCCATCACCAGCGCGACGATAGCGGCGATGCGCAGATGGATGGTCCAGCGCTCGCCGGAACGGGCCGCCGCGCCACCACTGCGCCCCTCCCACCGATCCACCGCCGCGCCGGCGAACAGCAACAGCATCGCGGCCAGGAAGGCGATCGGCATCACCGGGCGTAGATCGGCGGCGGGCACGGCGGCGCCGACCACCACCGTCATGATGTTCAGCGGGCTCCAGCAGTTCATGGTGGCGAAGCCGCGATAGGCGCCCATCAACAGCCGCCGCGCCGCTTCCTTCGCCGCACCGCCGCGCGCCACCATGGCGCCGATCAGGTCGATGGCGCCGTAGGACAGGATCATGGCGAACAGGTGCGCGCCCGCCGTCACCGCCAAATAGCGCCTTCCCTCGGGCTGGGCCACCAGGTGCGCCCCACTGCGCCGCACCGTGCGGCTGCGCTCCGCGGCATCGCGCAGCGCGCCGAGGGCGAGGAAGAACGCCGCATAGGCCGCCCCGCGCCGCAGCCCGACGAGCAGCGCGGCGAGCGGATCCGGCGCCATCAGTGCCGATACGCCGCCGGCCAGCACCAGCACGGCCGCCACGATGCGGATGCCGCGCCGCAGCCGCGGTGCCTCCAGCGCGAGGTACAGCGCCACCGCCACGCCCGCCACCACACCCGCGCCAGGCAGCGCTGCCAGCTGGTCGGCCAGCGACGCCGCCCAGGCGAGCAGGAACAGCCAGGCGCTCACGGAGAAGGTCTCATCGGCCCAACATGGCAGCCGCCCCCTGGACAGTCGATCCGGCCGGCGGCAAGTCTGGCCCGAACGCCAACGGGGGCCATGATGCTGTTCGACTTCGAGACGCTATCGACGCAGGAGCGCTACAAGCTGCTGGTCTCCACCGTGGTGCCACGGCCGATCGCCTGGGTGGTGACGCAGGACCTGGGTGGCCGGCTGAATGCCGCGCCCTATTCCTTCTTCAACGTGTTCTCCGCCGATCCGCCGGTGGTGGTGTTCGGCATCGGCGGGCGCAAGCCGGGCGATGCGAAGGACACCGGGCAGAACATCCGCGAGACCGGGCAGTTCACCGTGTGCCTGGTGAACCAGGAAACGGCGAAGCCGATGAACGTGACGGCGATCGACTTCCCGCCGGAGGTGGACGAGCTGGCCGAAGCCGGTTTGACGACGCTGCCGAGCACGCGGGTGAAGCCGCCGCGCATCGCCGAAAGCCCGGTGGCGATGGAGTGTGAGCGCTTCATGATCATCGAGCTGAACACCGACCGTGCGCTGGTGCTGGGCCGCGTGGTGGCGATGCATGTGCGCGACGACTGCGTGCTGGATGCCGCGCGCTGCTACATCGACACGCCGAAGCTGGACCTGATCGGGCGCCTGCATGGCGGCGGGTGGTACTCGCGCACCAGCGACAGCTTCGAACTGCCGCGCATTCCGCTGGAGGCCTGGAAGACCACCCCGTGACCCTGCCGCTGCTGCGCCCGCTGGCGCATCGGCCCACGGCGCTGCTGTGGGCCGGACTGGCAGGTGCTGCAGTGGGGGACGAGTTGTTCCGCGTGGTGCTGGGCTACGTCGCCGCGCGCACGCTGGGGCCGGATGCCGGGTATCTCTCGGTGGTGCAGGCGGCGGCGACGCTGGCCACGCTGCTGCTGGGGGCGCGGGCGCTGGACCGCATTGCGCCGCTGCGGGTGATGATGGCGGCCGATCTGCTACGCGCCGCGGCCCTCGCCGGGCTGGCCCTGGCGTGGCTCGCCTGGGGCGCGCCGCCGGCCTGGGCGCTGTTCGGCACCATCCTGGTGCTGGGCGCCGGGCTTGCCGCCTTCCGCCCGGCGATGCAGGCGGCGCTGCCGGTGCTGGCCGGCGATCGTGCCATGCTGCCGGCGGCGAATGCGTTGATGGACACCACCGAGCGCCTGGCGCGGCTGGCCGGGCCCGGGCTGCTGGTGCTGGCAGCTGCGGTGCTGGCGGAAGTGCAGTTTGTGGCGTTGAACGTGGCGACCTTCCTGCTCTCCGCGTTGGCGGTGTGGGCGGTGGCGCGCATTCGAACCGTGCCGCCGGGGAGCATGGG
>CAMDAM010000442.1 GCA_945888575.1 Asaia bogorensis
TCCAGCCCGCGCTGGATCGTCGGCCGAACCATCTCGATCTACTACGCCGCCACCTTCGGCGGCCTCACCCTCGGCAGCTGGCTCTGGGGCGCCATCGCCCAAGGCCACTCCCTCACCCTCGCCATGGCCGCCTCCGGCCTCTGCATGGCCGCCGTCGCGATCAGCGCCCTCATCTTCCCCCTCCGCGAAGCCCCCCCAGCGGAATAAGCAAGCAAGACCTTCTTTTTCTGAAGAAAAAGAAGCAAAAAGACTTTCCCCAAACGCACTCCAACACCCAAAGTAGGGCGGAACGCGAAGCGGTTCCGCCATCTTCCTCGCTTATCTGCTTCCTCCTCCCTTGCCTTCCTTCTCTGTGCCTCTGTGTCTCTGTGGTGAATCTTCTTCTTGCTTGCTTCCTATCTTCCATTCAGCCGCGCCAAGCCCCCCGAGCCCCCCCACACACCCCACCAAAAAACCTCCCAACACCCCTTGCATCCCAACCAACAGTTATATATATTCACTAACCCATGAGGTCCATCACCGACCACCTCACCCTCATCGTCGATCTGCTCAAGCGCGCCATCGGGGTCCACCTGGACCGCCAGGCACGCCTGCACCCGCACGTCCCCACCATGGGCCTCGGCATCGACTACACGCCGCCCGAGCCCCCGCCCGGCCCCGCGCCCCTCCCCCAGCAGGCCTATGAGCTGCTCTGGCACCGCGCCCACCGCATCGCCCACCGCTTCCTGGCGCTGTTCGCCCGCTGGCAGTCCAACACCCTCCCCGCGCCCAGAATCCGCCCCAAAACCACCCGCAAACCCACCGCCACAAAACCTCTGCGCCTCCCGCGCGCCTTCGGCTGGGCCAACCACCGCCTGCCCGAAGCCGCCCCCGCCGCCGGCTATCTCGAAGATCTCGTCGTCAACCGCGCGGCAGAACTGCGCCCCTTCCTCCAGGCCGCCCCCCAGGCCGGCCGCCTGCTGCGCCCGCTCTGCACGGCGCTCGGCATCCCCCTCCCGTCCGACCTGCGCCTGCCGCCCCGCCCCCGCAAGCCGCGCGCCCCCAAACCCCCGAAACCCCGCCGCCCCAGCCTCAACGATCCCACGCTGAAGTGGCGCGGCTGGGACCTGGCCGCCGCAAGAGCCTCGATCAAAAAATACGGCCGCTTCTGACCCCGCCCACCTGCGCCCATTTCATTACGTTATCAAAATATTCATCCCCCCTGGCCATCCCCGCCCACACCGCTAAACTCCGCCCGCGAACCGGAGGAAACGGAATGCAACGCATCGTCTTCGTGCCAAACGGCCAGGTGGATACAAAAATCGCCACCGACATGGCCCCCCCGGGCTTTGAGCTGGTGGAAGCCGCCGCCTTCTCGCCCGAGTTCAACGCCGCCATGCCCGGCTGCCACTACCTCGTCGGCCTCGGCGACCCGCGCATGAACGATGCCTTCTACGCCAGCGCACCGAATCTCAAGCTCGTCCAGCTCCTCTCCGCCGGCTACGACCGCTGCGACGTTCCCGCCGCCCACAAGGCCCGCGTACCCATCGCCAACAACGGCGGCGCCAACTCCGTCGCCGTCGCCGAGCACGCCATTATGCTGATGCTCGCCACCGCCCGCTCGCTCGTGTGGCAGCACACCTCCGTCGCCTCCGGCATCTGGCGCGGCAACGACTGGCAGAACCACCACGTCTTCGAGCTGTCGGAAAAAACCCTGGGGATCGTCGGCCTCGGCACCATCGGCAAGAAGGTCACCCGCATCGCCAAGGCCTTCGGCATGCCGGTGCAATACTACGACATCGCCCGCCTTACCGAGGATCAGGAAGACAGCCTCGGCGTCCGCTTCCGCCTGTTCGACGAGATCCTGAAAACCTCCGATTTCGTCAGCCTCCACGTCCCCCTGCTCGCCACCACCCGCCACCTGATCGGCGAACGCGAGCTGGGCCTGATGAAGTCCACCGCCTACCTCATCAACACCTGCCGCGGCCCCGTGGTGAACGAAACCGCCCTCACCACCGCGCTGCAGAACAACACCATCGCCGGCGCCGGCCTGGACGTCTTCGACCAGGAACCCCCGCCCGCCGACAACCCGCTCTTCAAGCTGGACAACGTGGTGCTCACCCCCCACCTCGCCGGCCCCACCTACGAAAACCGCGCCAAGCGCTTCCGCAACGCCTTCGACAACGTCCAGCGAGTCGCCCGCGGCCAGTCCCCGTTCTGGGTCATCCCGGAGCTCAAGGACATCGTGGGATGACCGAGACCACCTGGCATTCCATCATCCACGCCACGCTAAAGGCGCACGACGTCAAGCTCGTCACCTACGTGCCGGACAATGTCCTGCGCCCGCTGATCGAGCGCATCCACGCCGATGATTTCTTCACCGCCTTCACCTGCACGCGGGAGGAGGAAGCCGTCGGCATCGTCTCCGGCGCCTGGATGGGCGGCATGCGCGGCGTGGTGCTGATGCAAACCAGCGGCTTCGCCACCCTGCCCAACGTGCTCGCCTCGCTGCCCGTGCCGTTCCAGATCCCGGTCCTGCTGATCGTTAGCGAACGCGGCACGCTGGGCGAATTCAACATCGGCCAGGCCATGGTCGCCCGCACCATGCGCCCGGTGCTGGATTCCATCGCCATGGAGCACCACACGCTCTCAAGGCTGGACGAGGTGGAATTCATCGTCGACCGCTCGATCCGCCAGGCCGTTGCCACCCAGCAGCCGGCCTGCCTGATCCTCTCCCCGCTGCTCACCGGCGGAAAGGTGTTCAAGTGAACAATCAACCCGCCACCCGCGACACCGCCAAAGCAGTCGCCCGCTTCGACATCACCCAGCGCCTCGTGGCGAAGCTGCACAATGAGGAAGCCGTCATCGGCGGCATCGGCCACACCAATTTCGACCTCTGGGCCGCCGGCCGCCGCCCGCAGAATTTCTACATGCTCGGCAGCATGGGCCTCGCCATCCCGATCGCCCTCGGCGTCGCCATCGCGCAACCCCAGCGCAAAGTCATCGCCCTCGAAGGCGACGGCTCCCTGCTCATGATGCTCGGCTGCCTCGCCACCGTTGGCGCCCGCCAGCCCAAGAACCTGATCATAGTGATCATGGACAACGGCGCCTACGAGATCACCGGCGGCCAAACCACCGCGAGCGCCCAGGGCACCGACCTTGCCGCCGTTGCCCGCGCCACCGACATCGCCAGCGCCCACTGGGCCGCCGACGAAGCCCATTTCGAAACCCTGATCGACGAAGCCCTGGCCACCCCCGGCCCCCACCTCATCGCCGCCCGCCTGACCAGCGCCAAACCCGCCGGTCAGACCGAACGCGACCCAGCGCAAATCCGAGACCGCTTCATGCGCGGCCTAGGCACGAAACGCTAGGGAGCGTCCGCCAGATACCGCTCGGCCAGCTCCACATAATGGCTGGCCGTGCGGCCAAACTTCGCCTGATCCTCGGCCGACAGCACCCGCCATAGCTTGGCGGGAGAACCTGACCAGATCTCGCCTGCCCCGATCCGCTTGCCCGGCGTCAGCAACGCGCCGGCGGCCAACATGCCGCCTTCCTCGATCACCGCGCCATCCAGCACGGTGGCGCCCATGCCGACAAAGGCGCGATCCTTCAGCGTGCAGGCATGGATGATGCAGGCATGGCCGACGGTCACGTCCTCACCGATGATCGTCGGCAGCGTGCCGGCGTTCACGTGCACGATGGTGCCGTCCTGGATGTTGCTGCGGGCGCCGACGCGGATGAAGTTGGTGTCCCCGCGCAGCACGCAGTGGAACCAGATGCCGGCCTTGGCGGCGATCGTCACCTGCCC
>CAMDAM010000443.1 GCA_945888575.1 Asaia bogorensis
TTGGGGTCCCAGCGCACGATCGCCTCGATGGCGGAATTCACGGCGTTGTCGGTCTTCACGCCGACCAGGTTGCGGATGAACGAGAACATGGGGATGGCTCCTGTGTGGCGATGGAGGATCAGCCGGACATCGCGCCGGCGTTGAGCAGGGCGACGGCGAGCTGGATGCCGGTGAGGACGCAGGCGGCGGCGCAGTTGCCTTGCTCGATCATGCCGCGCAGCCCGGGCACGAGCAGGGCGGCGAGACGGAAGGTGGCGAGCTGGATGGCCAGCGCCACCGTGCCCCAGATCAGGATGTCAAGCGTGACCTGGCTGGCGGCCAGCGTGGCGGCGAGCGGGATGGCGAGGGCGACCAGCGTGCCCGCGAGCACGATGCCGGCGGCGGTGTTGCCGGCGGCGATCAGCTCGCGTTCATGGAACGGGGTGAGCGCCATGTAGATCGCGGCACCCAGGCCGAGCAGGGCCAGGGTGGTGGCGAATTGCAGCACCAGCACCGGCAGGCCGGAGCCGAGAACGTCTAGGATGCCGCTCATGAAAGCTCCAGCGTGGCGGGGTTGATGTCGATGCCCGCGCGCAGTTCCACCCAGGCCTGGCCCTGGCGCTGCACGGCGGTGACGAGGATGTATTCGGTTTGCGGCGCGGGGGCGGCAAGGCCGGTGGGGGCGCCGTAGAGCATGGCCTGCTGCTGTACCGACTCGCTGCCCTCGGCGGTGGTGATCTCCTCCGTGATGGGCACGGGGGCGACCTTGGAGGTCCCGGGCGACCAGACGCGCTGGTAGAGCTTGCCGTCCTTGGCCTGGAATTCCGGCCAGCCGATCAGACCATCCTGCGGGTTGAGCCAGACCTCCCATTCGCCGGCATCGGCGGGGGTGACCTCATCGAACAGGGAGAAGTAGCGGCATTCGTCGGGCTGGCCTGCGGCGTCCAGGTGGAGCTGGAACATGCCCTTGCGGTCGTCCAGGTGCAGGCGGACGAAGCTGCCCATGTCCTGCCGGCCGACCGCGGCGACGGACATCCGGCCTTCGGTGGAGGCTGAGGGCGGCGTGACCCTGGTGGCGCCGGCGGCGAGAATGAAGGGGGAGAGGTCGGCGGTGAGGACCATGCCGACGCGGAAGCTGCGCTTGATGGCCGCTTCGGTGACCAGCCTGTTCACGTCCGGGTTCCTTTGCTTGCTGTCCCGGACGTGGGTGCGCGTGGCACGCCAGGCGAGCCACCCGGCGCCGCCGATCAGGAGGAGGCTGAAGGTAATGCCGAACAGGCCCATGCCGCCGCCTTCCGTGCTGGGGGTGCGCTGCTTGCCGGTATCTGCGGTGGCGACTTCCGGCGGGATGCCGGGCGGGACTTCGACCCAGCCGGTATCGGGCGCCGCACCCGGAGGCGCGCGCTGGTCTAGTTCGGCGAGCTTGCGGCGGAGGTCGGCGTTGTCCTGGGATAGGGCATCGGCCTGCTGGCGCCATTGCCGCACGCCGGGGTCGGTGCGGTGGTTGCGGAACCAGTCGGTGGTCCCTGGCCGGGTGAGGTTGTCCAGCATGAACCAGAGGAACAGCCCGTCCCAGATGCCGAAGCTGCGCGGGGCGGCGGCGGCGTAGGCGGGCGGGGCCCAGCCTTGCTGACCGAACCAGCCGCCGGCAGGGGGCGGGGGGGCGGAGCTGGGGGTGCGGCTGCTACTGCTGCCGCCGCTCCACCAGCTGCGGTTGCTGCCGCTGCTGGAGGACGGGGCCGGCGTGGGCTGGGGCGCCGGACGCTGGGCTTCCTGGCGGCGTTGCTCGGTGGCCTGTTGCTGGCGCAGGGAGTCGGCGGCGCGTTGGCGGGAGATGGCCTGGTCCCCGGCGGAGGGGGGCGCGCGGAATGACGGGGTGGCGGAGGGGGCGGACGGACGGGCATAGCCGCCGCTGGTGGAGGGGGTGCGGGGGGCGGAATAGGAGGGGGCGGAGAAGGACGGGGTGCGGGTGGAGGGGCGGGAGTAGCCCCCGCTGGAGCGGCTGCCGCCGGCGCGGGCCCAGGCATCGGTGGCGGCGCCGGTCACGACGAGGCCAGCGGCAGTGGGGGGAAGCCAGGGGGTGGCTGCCTGCCATACCGGGGTGGCCGCCAGGGTGGCGGCGGTGAGCGCGGCGAGGAGGCGCTTGCGGAGCGTCATCGTGGTTCCATGGCTACGGCCCTGCGCAACGCCTGGGCAGGTCCTTCGCTACCGCCTGAGGTGGGGATGGGCAGGCCTTGGTTCCAGGGGTCAGTCCAGGCCGTAGGTGCCGCGTTCCAGGGCAGCGAGCAAGGCCAGGGCCTTGGGGTCGGCGAACGGCATGCTCTGGGTGAGGATGAGCCCGGCGATCCCGGCCGTGGGGTCGACCCAGAAATAGGTGTTCACCAGGCCGGCCCAGGCGAGGCTGCCGGCGCTGCGGCCGTTGGGGCCGGGCTGCGTGTTGATGAGGAAGCCGAGGCCCCATTTCTGTTCCATGCCGGGGAACATGTCGCAATCGTAGCTGCTGGTGGGCATGGCGCTGACCATGGGGACGACGCGGTTCTCGCCAATGTGGTTGCGGGCCATGTCCGCGATGGTTTCGGGGGCGAGGATGCGGGCGCCATTGAGCGTGCCGCCGCGGAGGAGCATGCGGAGGAAGCGGGCGTAGTCCCCGGCGGTGCTGACGAGGCCGCCACCGCCGGCGAGGAAGCCGGGGCCGTTGCCGGCGGGGCGCTGGCCGGCGCCGAGGGAGCCATCGGGCTGGCGCTGGTGCACTGCGACGAGGCGGGGGCGCTGGGCGTCGGACAGGGTGAAGGTGGTGTCGGCCATGCCGAGCGGGCCAGTGACGTGGGTGGCGAGGTATTCGTCGATCGCCATGCCGCTGGCCGCGGCAACGGCGTGGCCGACGACGTCGGTGGAGATGCTGTAGTTCCAGCGGCTTCCGGGGTCGAACAGCAGTGGGAAGCGGGCGAGTTCGTCGACGTTGGTGGGGCGGCCGGGGAGGCCGAGGGCATCGGTGGCGCGCTTGAGGTCGGCGTTCCAGACATCGTAGCCGAAGCCCGAGGTGTGGGTGAGCAGGTGGCGCAGGGTGATGGGGCGGGCGGCGGGGCGCAGGATGGGCATGGGGCCTTGGAAGCCCTCCAGCACCATCGGCGCGGCGAGGTGGGGGAGGATTGCGGCGATGGGGGCATCGAGGCTGAGCTTGCCGCGCTCGACCAACTGCATGGCGGCGACCGAGGTGATGGCCTTGGTCATGGAGGCGAGGCGGAAGATGGAATCCGGGCGGAGCTTGGCGCCGGTGGAGAGGTCTGATGTGCCGAAGCAGCCCTGGTAGAGGGTTTCGGAGGCGGTGGTGACCATGGCGACGGCGCCGGCGATCTCCTGCGCTTCGGTGGCGCGTTGGAGTGCTGCATCGATGGCGGCGGCGTTGACCATGGTTTCCTCCGGCGTGACCGGGGGCAGGGTGGCGCGGTTGGGGCGGGTTGGCGAGGGGGTGGGATATTAATTGCTAAAACGGAACAATTTGGATATGAGTCTGAGGCCCGGGCGGGCGGGCGGAAGAAGCGATCCGGGCGCGCTCGGGCGGTGGGGGGCGGGCGGGGGGCGTGGGGAAATGCGGCCGCGGGGGGCGGCGGGCCGGGCGCATGCCGAACGCCGGCAGGCCGCGGCAGGCCCAGCCGATCAGGGCGGCGGCACGGCGGGCGCGGCGCAGGGCGCCATGGGGGTTGCGACGGTACCAGCGCGGGAGATGGGGCGCGTGGACGGCCTGGTTGGGGTGCGCGGCGGTACGACGGCGGGGGGCGGCCGGGATGGCGCGGATCTGGCGTTCCAG
>CAMDAM010000444.1 GCA_945888575.1 Asaia bogorensis
CCGGGCGCCACCGACGCCGGCGCTCAACTCCGGTGATGATCTCCATGGTAATCGCCCTTACCAGCGCTCGTACGAACGTCCGTACGATCACCCGTAAGTGCCGCAGCAAGATTCACCACGCCAAGGCGTCACTCGCCGGACGGATACGAATGTGAAGGTGGGCGCGGTGGCGGTGGACGACATCGTGATCTCGGCCAGCCTGCGCGCGATCGACGGCGCGGGCGGCATCCTGGGCCAGGCGGGGCCGACGGCGCTGCGGGCCGGCAGCAAACTGCCGGCAACGGCGATGATGCAGTTCGACAGCGCCGATGCCGCCAGCTATCAGCGCCAGGGCGTGTTCGATGAGATCGTGACGCACGAGATGCTGCACGCCGTGGGCGTGGGCTCGATCTGGGCGGCGAAATCCATGCTCTCCGGCAACGGGTTCATCGGCAAGAACGCGGTGGCGGAATACAACAAGCTGGTGGACAGCTACGCGGCGAGCCATGGCCGCAGCACGCGGCTGGCCAATGGCACGCAGCTCACCAAAGGCGCGGTGCCAATCGAAACTCAGGGCGGGGCCGGCACGGCGCGGGTGCACTGGTCGGAGGCCGTGTTCGACGGCGAGATGATGACGGGCTGGCTGGATACGGCGCTGCGGGCCGGCATGGTCGCGGATCCGATGAGTGCCATCACCACCGCGTCGCTGAAGGATCTGGGCTACGCGGTGGCCGCCAAGCCGCCGACGGATTTCTACATTCTCGGCTGAAGGCTAGGCCGGCAGCGCGTCCAGCAGGGATTGGGCGCGGGCCCGCTTTTCCGGGTCGGGATCGCGCGCGACGATGCGCTGCAGAACGGAGCGGGCGCGCGGGTCTTTCTGTTCCGCACTCGCAAAGGCGATGGCGTCGCGCTTGTCGAACCACTGGCGATCGAACTCCTTCAGCGTCAGCGGCAGGCGGCGCCAGTAGTATTTCAGCTCGTCGGATTTCCAGCCCTCATACACCTGCTCCCAGGACAGCGGCTGGCCATCGGCATTGGCGTTGTCCGGGTTGAAGGGTTCGCTTACGAGTTGGTAGCGCACATCCATCGACATGCGCAGCCGGTCGCCGCGGTTGGGCACGCCCTTGTGGACGGTCATGGAATGGAAGAACAGCACGTCGCCCAGCGCGAAGGGGCCGGAGTGCCAGCGCCCGTCGAGCGGGTCGGTGATCTCGATGCCCCCTGCCCCGGCCGCGATGTTGAAATCGTACACGCCTTCCACATGCGTGCCGGCGGCGACCTGTAGCGGGCCGGCTTCCATCGGGATGTCGATCATCGGAATCCAGGCGGTATAGACCTCCTCCGTGCCTTGCACGTTTGGAAAATCCTGGTGCGCCTTGGTGGTGAATTCCTCGCGGGCCGGGAAGATGTTGCGGCCGAGCACGCGGGGATGGGCGAGGATCGGGCCGCCGAGCAGCGCCTCCAGAAAGCCGACCAGCGCCGGATGGTGCTTCAGCGCGTGGTAGTCCTCGATGCGGTTGATGCGGCGGAGGGTTTCCAGGTAGCGCGGCTCCGGATCGACGCAGAAGCCGGCGGGGTTGGCGCGGGCCTCGGCCACCGGGGCGTCGGCCTGAAGCCAGCCGGCCTCGCGCGCGCGTTCGCCGACCTGGCGCTGCACAGGGGCGATGGCTTCGCGCGGGAGAAGGTTACGGATGAACAGGTAGCCATCCTGCCGCATCCGCGCACGCAAGGCTTCGGCGTCGCCCAGCAGGGGCGTGGCGTCGTAGAACGGTTGCATCTGTTTCCTCCCCTGGGTGAATGCCTCAGCCGGTGGGCGGCGAGCCGTCGATGATGGCGGCGGTGCCGATGGTGCAGGTTTGGCGCAGCTTCACCAGCTCCTGGTATTCGGCGCTGAAGTAGAAGCGCTTCGCCGCCTCCATGCTCTCCCACTCGATGAACACCACGCGGCCAAGGCCGGGATCGCCTTCGAGGTTGGTCACGGCGCCGCCGCGCACGATGTATTTGCCGCCGTACGAGAGGATCATCGGGCCGGCCTGCTTGCGGTAGGTGTCGAACACCTCCGGGTTGGTGACCGTCTCGTTGAAATACATGTAGACCGGCATTGCGGTGTCTCCCTCAGCGCTTGTTGCTGCGCACGGCGTCCGCCATGCGATCGAGGATACGATCCAGGATCGGGGCGGAGGTGGCGAAGTTGAAGCGCACCGCGCGGTCGTTGGAAGGGTCGAAGGCCTGGCCGGGGCTGAAGGCGATCTTCGCCTGGTCGTGGAAGAAATCGAACGCCGTGCCGGGCAGGCCAAGGGCGGTGCAATCGAGCCAGCCGAGATAGGTGGCCTCGGGCGCGTGGAACTTGATCGCCGGCAGCTCGGCTTTGAGGAAGGCGGCCATGCGCTGGCGGTTGGCATCGAGATACGGCAGCACCTCATCCAGCCAGGGCTGGCCGTGGTCCCAGGCGGCGATGGTGGCGTCGATGCCGATGATCCCCGGCGAGCCCAGCACGCGGGAAGGCACGCGGGCGTGGAAGCGGTCCTTCAGCGCCTGGGTGCCGAAATGCATCAAGCCGCAGCGCAGGCCCGGGATGTTGAAGCTCTTGGTCGCGCTGTTGATCGTCACGGTGCGCGCGGCGATCTCGGGCGAGAGGGTCGCGATGGGGATGTGGGTGGCGCCGGGATAGACGAGGTCGCAATGGATCTCGTCGGCGATGATGATCCAGTCGCGCTCGATCGCCATCTTGCCCATGGCGAGCAGCTCGTCGCGCGTGAACACGCGGCCGGTGGGGTTCTGCGGGTTGCAGAGCATCAGGATCTTGGTGCGGGCGTCGCCGATCTTGGCCATCTCGTCGAGGTCGAGCACGTAGCCGTTGCCGTCGCTGCGCAGGTGTTGCGCATCCAGCCGCCGCCCATTGTCGTGGATGGAGCTGTGGAAGGGCGGGTAGGCCGGCAGGTGCAGCACGATGCCGTCGCCGGGATCGCTGAACGCCCACACGGCGGCGTAGGTGCCCTGCACGAGATCGGACAGCGGCTGCACCAGATGGGGATCGATGGTCCAGCCGAAGCGGGACTGCATGCGCCGGGCGAAGGAGGCGGCGAGGCCCTCATCGCCATGGCCGCCGGTGCTGCGATGGGGGTAGCCGTATTCCTCCTCGCGGATCAGGTCGCTGATGGCGCGGCGGATCGGGTGGGCGATGGAGAAATCCATCTCCGCCACCCAGGCCGGCAGCACGTCGGGCGCATACTTGGCCCACTTCACGTTCTGGCGCGTGCGCAGGACATCCATGGGAAGTTCGAAGGAGGCTGGGCGCATCGGGAACGTTCTCGCGAGAGTGGACTTGGGCGTTTGAGCAGCGCGGGGCGGTGCGGTCAATCGAGCTTGAAGCCGATCCGGCGCACGAAGGCGCCCCAGCTCTTGCGTTCCGGCTGGGCGTATTGGCGGGCCTTGTCCTCCGACCAGGTGTAGGGCTGGTGGCTGCCGAACAGGTCGTCCCGCCGGCGGGCGCGGACGGGTTTCTCCGCATCGCGGCGGGCATCGTATTCGGCGATGTGGCTGTCCAAAGCCGCGTCGTCGTGGCGATCCGTATGGACGGTGGCGGCGAGTGGCATCCGCGGCGTCAGCGCCGTGAAGCCGCTGGGCCAGCCGACGCACAGGCCGGCCCCCGGGACGACATGCGGCGGCAGCGTCAGCACCTGCGCCACCTGCTCCGGGTGGTTGCGGATGGCGGAGATCGGGCAGGTGGCGAGGCCCAGCGATTCGGCCGCGGCGATGAAGGTGCCGAGCACGATCCCGGCCTCCACCGCCGGGTTGAAGAAGG
>CAMDAM010000445.1 GCA_945888575.1 Asaia bogorensis
AAGCTCAGCATGCTCGTCTGGGACAGCTACGACGCCATCCTGCACGCCTGTCGCGATGCCTGGAACTGGCTCATCAACGATCCGAAGCGCATCGCTTCCATTACGCAAAGGCCGTGGGCATCCGTGGGGAATTAGGGCGGTTGGTATAAGGGCGCGGGGCGGTCTGGCGAGGGGCGTACTGACGCTCGGGCGGCGGGGGCGGGAGGGTTCCGCCGCGCCATTGCCGCATCAGGCAGCGCAACTGGTTCAGCGCGGCGGCGATGCGGGCTTCGACGAGAGCGATGAGGGGGGCGAGGATGATCCGGAGCACCGCGCGTGCCAGCTCGGGCGTGCGGATGCACGCCGGCGCAGCAGGGGGTGAAGCGGACGGTTGGATCATGTCAGTTATACATGACACCCATTGGTGAGTGACAAGGGAAACTTTCTATTGATCAGAAAAAATTCTTCACCCAATCGATGAGGCGGATGCCGGCCCGCTGGGTTGCCGGCATCCGATTCAAGTTGCTGTCTTTAAGCGCAATTCCTTCCGACCATACGGATGTACCCGATCAGGCATGCACTAGCCGCCGGCCGGGGGCTTGCCCCTGACCGCGGGGGCGAGGCCGGAGGGGTCGACGGCCATGTTGAACATCATCTGGTTATGGGCATGGCAGAGCTGGTGCAGCGCGAAGGCATGCTCGATGGCTTCGGGCTGTCCCTGGGCGTCTGTGGCGCGGTTGACGGCTTCCTTGGTGGTTTTGAGTGCGAAGGCGGGTTTGGTGGCGATCTTTTCGGCGAGTGCCAGGGTGAAGGCAGAGAGCTCGGCGCGCGGGATGACATGGTTGACCATGCCGAGGCGGTGGGCCTCCTGAGCGGACCAGGTGTCGGCGGTGAAGAGGAATTCCTTGGCCTTGCGGGCGCCGAGCTCCCAGGGATGGACGAACCATTCGACGCCGCAGACGCCCATGGTGACGACTGGGTCGCAGAACGAGGCATCGTCGCTGGCGATGATGAGATCGCAGGCCCAGGCGAGCATGAGACCGCCCGCGATGCAGCGGCCCTGGACCTCGGCGATGGTTGGCTTGGCGAGGTTGCGCCAGCGCCGGGTGATCTGGAGGTAGATTTCCTGCTCGCGGGCCATGCGGCCATGCGCGCCACCCTCCTCGAAGCCTCCCCAGGTGCCGATTGCGGGGAAGTCGATGCCCGCCTTGTTGCGACCGCCAGCGCGCAGGTCGTGGCCCGAGGAGAAATGGGGATCGGCGCCCGCGAGGATGATCACCTTGATATTCTCGTCTGCCACGGCACGATCGAAGGCGGCGTTGAGGTCATAGGTCATGACCAGGTTCTGGGCATTGCGCGCCTCTGGCCGGTTCATGACGATCCGGGCGATGGCCGGGGTGGGCTGCTCGTAGCGGATGGTTTCGTATGTGGTGGCGGACATGCTGATGGTTTCCTTCCCTGGGTGCCTTGTTCCGGCGCAGTTTGCGGTTAGGCTCGCACGGAAAGCGTAAAGCGGGAGGAAGCCCATGGCCAAGACAAGGGCGCTGCAGACGGTGCTGGGTGGGCTGACGTTTCCGGAAGGGCCGCGCTGGCATGACGGCCGGTTCTGGTTTTCGGATTTCTACACGCACCGAGTGATCGCCCTTTCTGAAGAGGGATGGGCGGAGACGATGGCGCACGTGCCGCAGCAGCCGAGCGGGCTTGGTTGGCGGCCGGACGGCACGATGTTGGTGGTCTCGATGCTAGACCGACGGTTGATGCGGTGTGACCGGGGCGCGCTTTCGGTCGTGGCCGAGTTGGGCGGGATGGCTGACGGGCCGTGCAACGACATGGTCGTGGATGCGGCGGGCCGGGCCTATGTGGGCAATTTCGGGTTCGACCGGCACAAGGGCGAGAGTGAAAAGGCGGCGGTGCTGGTGCGAGTGGACCTTGATGGGAGCGTGCATGCGGTGGCGGATGGACTGATGTTTCCCAACGGGGCGGTGATCACGCCGGATGGGAAGCGGCTGATCATTGGCGAGACGCTGGCGCACCGGCTGACGAGCTTTGACATCGGGGCCGATGGCGGGCTTTCGAACCGCAAGGTGTTCGCGCAGTTCGAGGATGTTTGGCCGGACGGGATCTGCCTGGATGCCGAGGGAGGGATCTGGGTGGCCGATCCGCGCGGGCATCGGGTGGTGCGGGCACGGGAAGGCGTGGGCGTGGTGGAGACGATCCGCATGGCCGAAGGGCGGCACGCGTTTGCCTGCATGCTGGGTGGTTCGGACCGCAAGACGCTGTACGTTTGCACAAGTACGGCAAGCGGGCCGGCGATGGCCGAGAAGCGGGACGGGGCGATCGAGACAGTGCGAGTGGATGTGCCTGGGGCCGGGCTACCGTGAGGGAGTGTGTTCGTGCTCGGGGCGATCATGTCCGTTCGTTACCATCGAGCTTGAAGCGTTGAATACGGCGCAAGCGGACGAAGTCTTTTTGTTTCTTTTTCTTCAGAAAAAGAAGATTCTTCCTTTCAGGAGGCCATGATGGAAAGCGACGTCTGGGGGATGCGCGGCAAGGGGGCGATCGTCACTGGTGGAGGCGCTGCCGGGGATGGAATTGGCAATGGCAGGGCGGCGGCGATGCTGCTGGCGCGGGCTGGGGCCGGGGTATTGGTGGTAGATCGGGAGATCGCCCTGGCGGAGCGGACGGTGGAAATGATCCGTGCCGAGGGGGGCGTGGCAGAGGCCGCTTCCTACGACGTGACCGATGGGGCGGCGTGCGCTGCGATGGTGGCGCATGCGGAGCGGGTCTTTGGGCGGCTGGACCTGCTGGACAACAATGTGGGGATCGGCGGCAAGGGCTCCGTAGTGGATGTTGCGGAGGCTGAGTGGACTAGGGTGATGCGGGTGAACGTGGATTCCATGTTCCTGGTGAGCAAGTACGCGGTGCCGGCGATGAAGCGGGTGGGCGGTGGGGCGATCGTGAACGTGTCTTCCATTTCTGCGCTGCGGCCGCGGGGTCTGACGCCGTACACCACGAGCAAGGCGGCGGTGATTGGGCTGAGCCAGGCGATGGCGGTGGATCATGGCAAGGATGGCATCCGGGTGAACTGCGTGGCCCCCGGCCCGGTGTACACGCCGATGGTGTATGCGCGCGGGATGAGCGATGCGGCGCGAGACGGGCGGCGGAAGGCCTCTGTGATGGCGGTTGAAGGCACGGGCTGGGATGTGGGGATGGCGGTGCGTTTCCTGCTGTCGGTGCAGGCGCGGTTCGTGACAGGGCAGGTTCTGGTGGTGGATGGCGGCGCGACCCTGGTGGGGCCGTCGCGTGAATCGGAAGGATGACGGGAATGGCGTTGGACGATGCGGCGGTGCTGGCGGCGCTTACAGGTGCGCGGTCGGTGGCGGATGTGTGCAAGGCGGCAGGGACGACGGAGGCGGAGTTCGCCGCGGCCCGCTCAGCGTGGCTGAAGCGGCATGCGACATTGCCGGACCAGACGCTGAAGGCGGGCGTGGGGGCGAAGGTAGATATTCTCCGCGACCGGTCCGGCGTGCCGCATGTGTTCGCCAAGAGCACGGCGGATCTTTACCTCGGTGTCGGGTTCGCGATGGCGCAGGACCGGCTGTGGCAGATGGATCGGCTGCGGCGGCGCGCGCTAGGGCGCCAAGCAGAGGTTCTTGGTGCCTCTTTCGTGGCTTCCGACACCGCGCACCTGATCGTGGGGCTGGACCAGATGGCCGAGCGTGAGCCGGCGCTGATGGATGGCAAGACCTATGAGGAGACCGCGGCGTTCGTGCGCGGGATCAACCGGGCAATCGAGCGTTT
>CAMDAM010000446.1 GCA_945888575.1 Asaia bogorensis
GGTGTGTACCAGCGGGCGAAGCGGTCGATCATGCGTTCGGTGGGGGCGCGGTGTTCCTGGGCTTCCTCCACCAGGCGCACGATGCGGGCGATGGTGTTGTCTGCCGCCTTGGCGGTGACGCGTATGCGCAGGGCGGCGGCGCCGTTGACGGTGCCGGCGAACACCGTGTCCCCGGGCACCTTGGCCACCGGGATGCTCTCGCCGGAGACGGGGGCTTCGTCCACGCCGCCCTCGCCTTCCAGCACCGTGCCGTCGGCGGCGATGCGCTCGCCGGGGCGCACGAGGATGACGTGGCCGGGCATGAGTTCCGTGGCCGGGCGTTCCAGCAGGCGGGGGCCGACCTCCAGCAGGGCGGTGCGGGGGACGAGGGTGGCCAGGGCCTGGATGCCGGCGCGGGCGCGGCCGGCGGCGACGCCTTCCAGCATTTCGCCGACCAGGAAGAGCAGCACCACGCTGGCGGCTTCCTCCGCCGCGCCGATTGCCACGGCGCCGATGGCGGCGACGACCATCAGGGTTTCGATCGAGAACGGCGTGCCGGCGCGGGCGGCGAGGAAGGCGCGGCGTGCGACCGGCACCAGCCCGACCAGGAGGGCGGCGACGAAGGGCCAGGGTGCGAGCGACGGAAGAACCAATTCCATAGCGAACGCCACGCCGAGCGCGGCGGCGCAGGCCAGCACCAGCCGCGCCTTCGGGCCGCGCCACCAGGCGGGTGCCACCGCGGCCTGCGGGCCATCGGCGGAAAGCGCCGGCATCGCGCCAGCATCGCCCAGCGAGGCGAGGCCGTATCCCAGGCGCGTGACCTGCTGCTCGACATCCGCCAGCACCCCGGCGGACCCGTGGCGCACGACCATCGTGGCCGCGGAGACCGAGACGGAGACATCCACCACCCCGCGCACGCGCCGTACCGCCGTGTCGATCTTGGCGGCACAGGCGGCGCAATCCATGCCCTCTACCCGGTAGCGCGTGCGCGTCGTCGTGTCGTCCATTGCCAGACCTCCGGCCTGCTTGCATTTGCCGGAGTCCAGGCTAATTCCTCTAGCGACTGGAGGAGCAAGCGCCATGTCGGAAGCGACACGCGAGCAGGCCGTGCCGATCGGCACCGCATCCCGCCTCAGCGGGGTGAAGGTTCCGACCATCCGCTACTACGAGGAGATCGGGCTGCTGCCCCCTCCGGCACGCAGCGATGGGAACCGGCGGCACTATGCGCAGGCCGAGCTGCGCCGCCTGGCCTTCATCCGGCACGCCAGGGAGCTGGGGTTCGAGATCGACGCCATCCGAACGCTGCTCGCGCTGCAGGACGATCCCGGCCAGCCCTGCGAGGCCGCCGACGCGATCGCGCAGGCACGGCTGGCGGATGTGGAGGCGCGCATCCGCAGCCTGATGGCCCTGCGGCAGGAGCTGGAGCAGATGGTGGCCGGCTGCCGGCATGGCGTGGTGGGCGAGTGCCGCGTGATCGAGGTGCTGGCAGACCATGGCCACTGCGCGCACGCGGATCATGGCCGGCCGGTACCACCGTTCGAGCAGCGTCAGCCGGTGCCCGCAGCCAGCAGCCGCGGCTCGCCCATGGCGAACCAGGCCCGACGGATCAGGCCGTCGGCCACGTCGTAGATCGCGAGCACGTCCACCTCGCCGGGGCCTTCGGGGAAGGTGCGGCGCACCGTCTCGCGGTCGACAACGAGGTTTCCCATGACCACGCGCGAATCGAGGCGGCCGAACAGGTTCGGTTCGCGGAAGCGCTCGACATGGCGGGCGCGCACGGCATCGGCGCCGTGTGCCAGCAAGGTATCGGGGAAGGCGTAGTAGTCGCAGTCCGGTGCCCAGCAGGCCATGAAGGCGTCGATGTCGCGGGCGTTGTAGGCATCGAGCTGGCGCTGCACCGGGGCGGTGACGTCTTGCACCTGCTCAGCCCTTCGCGAAGGGGTCGGCCACGCGCGGCCAGAACGGGCGCGTGACCTTGGTGTAGGGCAGGTTGACGAAGTCGGCGCCCACGGTGCCCGGCGCGGCGACGTAGCGCACCGCCTTCGCGATGGGGGCGAAGCCGGCATAGAAATGCTGCATCGACTTCACCACCACGATCCGCTTGTCGGCGAGCGTGCAGCCGGTGCCGGTGAAGGCATCGGGGTTGAAGACCTGCTGGCGCTTGCTGGTGAGGATGATGTGGATGCCGTTCGCTTCCCCCCAGGCCGAGGTGCCGTATTGCGCGCGGCCGCCGCCGAGGCCCTTCTGGGTGTGGTTCTCCACGATGCGACGCACCGTGATGCGTAGGTCGATCGGCGTGCCAGAGACCGGGCCGGACTTGCCGCCGATGCGCAGGTCGAAGCTGGCACCCTCCCCGGCCTCGGCGCAGAAGGAGACCGCGATCGGGTCCCAGAAGCAGCCGATGGCGGCGTTGGTCACGCCGCGTTCCACCAGGCGGCGGAGCACGAAGGTGCTGTCGCTGGGGGCGCCGCCGCCGGCGTTGTCGGCCACGTCGGCCAGGACGATTGGGCCCTCAGGCTGGGCGAGGGCGAAATCGATCGCCTGGTCGATGGTGTCGTGCGGGGTGACGGCTTCGTTGCGGAAGGCCCAGACCTCCTGGTGCAGCTGGGCGGCGAGTGCGGCGGCCTTGGCCTTGTCGCCATCGGCGATGACCACGAACTTGGCGCCGACCTCGGCCACGTCGGCCCAGGGGAAACCGTGGCCGAACGAAATCGAGAGGATGCCGTTTTTGCCTTCGAGGGATTGCATGCGGGCGACGAAGGATTTGGTCGGCTCCACGGGGGTGCGCCACATGCCGACCATGCGGCAATCGTGCAGGGCGACGACGGGCTTCGTCTTGCCGCTGATGGCGTCGCGCACGATGTCGTAGAGCTCCTGGGCGCGCTCGATGCCGTCGATATGCGGGTATTCCTTGAAGATCACCGGCAGGGCGTTGTCGCAGATATCGTTGGTGAGGTGGCAGTGCAGGTCGAGCTCGACGCCGATGGGGACATCGGGGCCGACGATCTCGCGGGCGCGCTTCAGCACGTCACCCTCGCAGTCGTCGTAGCCGTAGGCGACCATGGCGCCGTGCAGGAAGAGCAGCACGCCATCGACCGGCAGGGCGGCGCGCAGGTCGTTCAGCAGGGTGTCGCGCAGCTCCTCATAGACTTCGGTGACGATGGGGCCGGAGGGCTCGGTGGTGGCGCAGATGCTTTCCACGATGCCGAACCCGTCTGCCTCGCCACGCTTGCGCCAGACGGCCAGCACGCCGTTGCCGCCGCCGACAACCGGCTGCAGCGAGCCGTCGCGGCGGTAGAAGGGCTTGTCGACCTTGAAGGCGTTCATGCCGGTTGGGACCGGGGACCAGGTGTTGGTTTCGGTCAAGAAGGCGGCGGTGAACAGCTTCATGGCGCGGCTCCGGTTGACCGCGCCACGGTAGCGCATCAACGGCAGCGCGCATAAGCTGGCGTGATGTTGCCCCCGTTGCTGCCCGACGCCGACGCGCCCCACAACATCGTACGCGGTCTGCATGGCCATCTTGTCTACAACCGCCACGACACCGTCGTCGGCCTGTCGGCGCGTGCCTATGGCGAGTATTTCGAGTCCGAGGTGGATATCTTTCGCAGTTGCGTCCGCCCCGGGATGCATGTGGCCGATATCGGCGCCAATATCGGCACCCATGCGCTGGCGCTCGCGCGGCTGGTCGGGCCGAGCGGGTGGGTCTATGCGTTCGAGCCGCAGCGCGTGGTGCACCAGTTGCTGTGCGCCAACATGGCGGTGAACTCGATCCTGAACGCCGATTGCGAGCGACTGGCGGT
>CAMDAM010000447.1 GCA_945888575.1 Asaia bogorensis
GCTCAGCATGCTCGTCTGGGACAGCTACGACGCCATCCTGCACGCCTGTCGCGATGCCTGGAACTGGCTCATCAACGATCCGAAGCGCATCGCTTCCATTACGCAAAGGCCGTGGGCATCCGTGGGGAATTAGGGCGGTTGGTATTAGGTGCGTTTGCGCAGCGGGCGGATGAAGCGTTCGCCCGCGGGCTCGAACCCGGTCGCGGCACAAAAGGCATGCAGCGACGTGTCTCCGGGCGTCGCCAGTATCTCCATGTCGCCGCACCCGGCGCTGCGGGCGGCCTGGGCGGCGGCCTTGAGCAGCATGCGCCCGATGCCGCGGCGCCGGTCCTCGGCGGCCACGAGCAACAGGCTGATCTGGGCCACGGGCCGCGGTGCCAGGAGCGTGCGATACCAGTGCAGGATGACCAACCCGCTGGGCGGGCCCCATTGCAAGGCCGCCAGGGCAACGCCGCCGCTGTCCTGAAGCGCTGCCAGCCGTTCCGCGACGGAAGCGGCATCGATGCTGTGGCCGGCTTCGGCCAGCAGGGTGGCGAGGCCCGGCGCCTCGAACGCAGTAGCCGCACGGATTTCCAGCGCATATCGCGACGCCATCACCGCATTCCCCCAAGCTGCCGGCCCAACTGGCTGTGATGGACCCGTCCGGTCAAGGCATCTGCTTCACACCGGGCGGGATCGGCGCGATCCTGGCCGGAGCCGAACCCGACAAGGACTCCCTGCATGGCGCTCTACGGCGACGACCCCACCGTCACCCCGCAAAGCCGGATGAATGTCGGCGCGAAGACCATCTACCCCACGCCCGGCGACCATAGCTGGCAGGAGCTGCGCCCTTATGAGGCGCCGCGCGAAGACCCTGCCTGGCCGGAAATCCACCTCTATACCGATGCCATCTCCTATGCCCCCGGCGAGACGGTGCGGTTCCATGCCAGCACCAACGCGCCGCATTTCTCGCTGACGATCACCCGCGACGGTGCGAAGCCCGAAACGATCCACAGCGCCGAGGCGATTCCCGGCCGCTTCACGCCGATGCCGAAGGGGGCCTACCAAACCGGCTGTGGCTGGCCCGCGCTGCACAGCTTCACCCTGCCGGCAGACCTGCGCTCCGGCTACTACCTCGTGGAATCCAGCGTGCCCCGCGCCGATGGTGGCCGCTTCGTGCAGCACCATTTCTTCGTCGTGCGCCCCACCGCCGCCACGAAGCGCGGCCGCATCCTGCACCTGCTGCCCACCTGCACCTGGACCGCCTACAACGATTTTGGTGGTGCCAATTCCTACTTCGGCACCCATGGCGCCAACGGCAACGAGATGGGTCCCGTCCTCTCCCTTCAGCGCCCCTGGACTCGCGGCCTGGTGAAGTTGCCTGAGGGCGCGCCGCGCATCACCGGCCCGATCCGCGAGCCGATGGCCGCCCCGCGCTACGAGTTCAAGGAATGGGCGGTGGCCAACGGCTACAGCTTCTTCTACGCCGCCGCCGGCTGGGCGCAGTACGACCGCCACTTCGCCCACTGGGCAGACCGCGAGGGCTATGCCTTCGACACTATCACCCAGCACGATCTGCATCTGCACCCCGAGATCCTGGAGGGCTATGCCTGCGTCGTGGTCGTCGGCCACGACGAGTACTGGACGCGGGAGATGCGCCTGGCCATCGAGGCCTTCGTGCAGCGCGGAGGCAACCTGGCCCGCTTCGGCGCCAACTACACCTGGCAGGTGCGGCTGGAACAGGAAGGCCGTGTGCAGGTCTGCTACAAGAGCAACGCGCCGGAGCGCGACCCGGTGCGCGAGGGCGGCGACCTGCGCACGCTCACCACCGCCTGGGAAGATCGCCATGTGCGCTGGCCCGGTGCCACCACGGTGGGCGTCAACGGCCTGCAGGGCGTCTATGCCAACTGGGGCCGCTTCACCCCGCGCGGCAGCCGCGGCTTCACCGTGTACCGGCCAGACCACTGGGCGTTTGCCAACACCGACCTCACCTACGGCGACATCTTCGGCGCGGAGGCGGGCATCTTCGGCTACGAGGTGGATGGCGTGGACTACACCTTCCGCCACGGCCTGCCCTTCCCCACCGGGGCCGACGGCACGCCGGAGGATATCGAGATCCTCGCCATGACCCCGGCGGTGATGACCGAAACCGCCTTCGACACCTACGGCTACCGCACCTACGTGGGCGCGCATGATTGGATTGAGAAGGCGAGGATGATCCACGGCGCCACCGATCCGGAAACACTGGAGAAGACCCGCCTTGGCTCCGGCATGATCGTCTCCTTCCGGCGCGGCGCGGGCGAGGTGCTGACGGCGGCGAGCTGCGAATGGGTGATGGGGCTGAAGCGCGGCTGCTTCCACACGCAGGAGATCACCCGCACGGTGCTGAACCGCTTCTCGGGGGCTGGCTAAGCGCGCATCACGAAGCAGGCCACCTCGCGCCCATCGCGCAGCTCCAGCGCCGGGCGCGTTTCCCGGCAGCGTGCCTCCGCCTGCGGGCAGCGCGGATGGAACGGGCAGCCCGGTGGTGGGTCGATCGGGCTGGGCACCTCGCCGGAGAGCGGCTGGCGGTCCCGGTTCGGATGCTGCACATCCGGAATGGTCTCCAGCAGCAGCCGGGTGTAGGGGTGGCGCGGGTTGGCGAACACTTCCTCCGCCGGGCCGGTTTCCACGAAGCGGCCGAGATACATGATGGCGATGTCGTCCGCCATGTGCCGCACCACAGAGAGGTTGTGGCTGATCAGGATGTAGGTGAGGCCCAGCTCCGCCTGCAGCCGGCGCATCAGGTTCAGGATCTGCGCCTGCACGCTCACATCCAGCGCGCTGGTCGGCTCGTCGCACACCAGCACATCGGCCTCCGTGGCCAGCGCGCGTGCAATGGAGATGCGCTGGCGCTGCCCGCCGGAGAAGGCATGCGGAAACCGCGTCGCATCCGCCGCCGCAAGCCCCACCGTTTCCAGCAGCTGCGCCACCCGCGCCTGCACCGCCGCCTCGCCCTGCAGCAGCTTCAGCTCGCGGATCGGCTCGGCGACGATATCGCCCACCCGCCAGCGCGGGTTGAGGCTGGCATAGGGGTCCTGGAAGATCATCTGCACGCGCGGGCGGGCCAGGCTGCCATCGGCAAGCGGCATGTCCTCCAGCCGCAGCGTGCCGGCGGTGGGCGGCTGCAGGCCGACGATCATGCGCGCCAGGGTGGACTTGCCGCAGCCGCTCTCCCCCACCACGCCCAGGGTGCGCCCGCGCCGCACCGTGAAGCTCACCCCATCCACCGCCCGCAGCACGCGCCGCCGCGCGCCGGAGAGCACGCGGTCGAGAAACGGCGGCGAGACATCGAACAGGCACACGGCATCGCGCACTGTGAGGGCGATCGGCTCAGACATGCGCCGGCTCCGCCACCGGATGCCAGCACGCCGCGCCCGTGCCGCTGGCCGGTAGCGTGGGCACCTCCGAGGTGCAGCGTGCAGAAGCTGAAGGGCAGCGCGGGCTGAAGGCGCAGCCGGGCGGGATCGCGCCGAGCCGCGGCATGCTGCCCTCGATCTGCGCCAGCTCCGCCTCGCGCTTGCCCATGCGCGGGATGGAGGCCATCAGCCCGGCCGTGTAGGGATGGCGCGGCGCGCGCACCACCTGGTCCACCGCGCCCAGCTCCACCAGCCGCCCGGCATACATCACCGCCACGCGGTCCGCGGTTTCGGCAATCACGCCCATGTCGTGCGTCACCAGCATCACCCCGGTGCCATGGGTGCGGCACAGCCGGCGCAGCAGCGCGGTGATCTGTGCCTGGATCGAAACATCCAG
>CAMDAM010000448.1 GCA_945888575.1 Asaia bogorensis
TCCATGGCGCTCTCCCGCAAATTTCGTGGCCGACCGGCAACGAAGCCGGATGACGGAACCAGTGGTGCCGCGTAGCGTGCCCGGATGCAACCGGCCCTCACGCGATCCGCCGCCTGGCTGGCCGACCGCGCGAACCGGGTGGCAGAGGCTGAACGCGGCCGCGCCGCCCCCTTCCTGGCCGTCGCCCTGGCCGCCGGTGCGGCCCTCTACTACGTGCTGGGTACGGAACCCCCCGGCCATATCGGCCTCTGGCTGGCCGCGGGCGGGCTCACCCTGGTGCTGCTGGGCCCCGCCTGGCGAAGCCTGCGCGCACTGGGCCTCCTGGCCGCATCGCTGGGGCTCGGCTTCGCCCTGGCGCAATGGTCCACCGAGCGCATGCCACCGCAGCCCGTGCTGCCAACGCGCGCCACCATCGTCACCGCCACCATCGCCAAGGTGGAACTGCTGCCCCAAGGCAGGCGCCTCACGCTGGAACGCCCCAGCCTGAACGACGGCCCGGAACTCACTCGCGACCTGCGCATCCGCCTCCACCGTGCCGACTCGGCGGAGGTCACCACCGGCGACCGCATCCGCCTGCGCGCCATGCTCCAGCCCCCCTCCGGCGCGCCACTGCCGGGCGGGTGGGACATCCAGTTCGATGCCTACCACACCGGCCTCGCCGGCTTCGGCTACGCCCTCGGCCCGCTGGAACGCCTGGCCCCCGCCGCCCCATCCGGCATGGCCGCCTGGTTCCAGGCCCTGCAGGAGGCGATGGCCGCCCGGGTCCATGCCGCGCTGCCCGGCGCCACCGGGCGAGTGGCCGCCAGCCTGATGGTGGGCGGGCAGGGCGCCATCGCGGCGGCAGACCAGCAGGCCTTCCGCGACTCAGGCCTGGCCCACCTGCTCAGCATCTCCGGCCTGCACCTGGCCATCGCAATGGGCCTGGTCTTCGCCGCCGTGCGCTTCCTGCTGGCCGCGGTGGAATGGACGGCGCTGCACTGGCCGGTGAAAGCCATCGCCGCACTGGCCGCCCTCGGCTCCGGCACGTTCTACACCCTACTGACTGGCGCGCAGGTGCCGATGCTGCGCAGCCTGGCCGGTGCGGCGCTGGTGACCTTCGCCATCCTGGTCGGTCGGCGCGCGCTGTCGCTGCGCGCCTGGTCCCTGGCGCTGGCGGCCGTGACGGTGGCCGCACCCTATGAGGTCGCGCGGGTGAGCTTCCAGATGAGCTTCGCCGCCACGCTCGCCCTGGTGGCGGGGTTCGAGGCGTTGCGGCCTTGGCTGGCGCGGCTGGCGACCGAGGGGGCGCGGCTGCGCAAGGTGGCGGCTTGGCTTGCGGCGCTGATGGCCACCAGCGCGCTGGCTGGCACCGCCTCCGCCCCCTTCGGCGCCTATCACTTCGGGGCCGTGCAGGTGTATTACATTGCGGCGAACATGGTCGCCGTGCCGCTCACCTCGGTGCTGGTGATGCCCGCGGCGGTGGCGGCGATGCTGCTGATGCCGCTGGGGCTGGAATGGCTGGCGCTGACGCCGATGGGCTGGGGCGTTGATGGGTTGCTGGCCATCGCCCGCCACGTGGCAAGCTGGCCGCAGGCGGTGCTACCGGTGCCGCAGATCGCACCCTGGGGGCTGGCGGCCTACAGCCTGGGCCTCGCCTGGCTGGCGCTGTGGCGGTCCCGGCTGCGGCTGCTGGGGCTGGCGGGCATCGCGGCCGGCCTGCTCTCGGCCACGCTCCATGTGCCTCCAGACGTTCTGGTCTCCGGCGATGCGCGGCTGATCGCGCTGCGGGCCGGCACCACGCTCTATGTGCAGCGCACCCAATCGGGCTCCGATTTCGTGCTCTCCGCCTGGCTCGCCCGGCTCGGCCTGCGCGGCTGGAAGCCCATGCCGGCGGCGGGCACGGCCAGTGGCGCCCTGGCCTGCGACGCCGGTGGCTGCACGCTGACCCCGCGCCCGGGCGGCCCCACGGCGCGGCTGCTGCGCGGCCCCCCCGATGGCAGCGAATGCGCCCATGCATTGGTAGTGGCCGCCGAGCCCCTGCGGCTGGACTGCCCCACCGCCCGCATCGACCGCTTCAGCGTATGGCGCGAAGGCGCGCATGCCGCATGGCTGGAGCCGGACGGCGTGCGAGTCCTGAGCGACCGCGCGAACCGCGGCGACCGGCCTTGGGTGACCAAGCTTCCCACGCGCTCCCGCCAACCTTCTGGCCCGCTGCTGCCCCCGGCCCTGGTGGACGGGGAGTGATCAGCCGGGCAGGGCGATGCGCCAGACCAGGCGGCCTTGCCCCGGCTGCACGCCATCGGCCACCCGCTCCATCAACACGCCGCCATTGGCCAGGATCACGCGTTGGGAGGGGGCGTTGTCGGCATCGGTGGTCAGCTCCACCCAGTTTAGCCCGGCGGTGCGGGCATAGGGCAGGATCTGGCGCAAGGCTTCGGTGGCATGGCCGCGGCGGCGCTTCCATGGCACCACGGCGTAGCCGATATGGCCGAGCGCTGTCGGTGGCAGCGCCTGCGTGCCCGGCTGGTAGCGCAGGCTGATGGTGCCGCAGAACGCGCCATCCCACATCCAGCGCACCGGGCCGGGCAGGCGCGGCACCACGGTGCCGTCGCCCAGGGTGACGGTGCCGCCGGGAGTGGTGAACTGGGCGATGAACCCCGCGGCATCCGCCGCGATCGCGGCCAACTGCTCACCGGTCACATCGCGCGTGTTGCTGGGCGACCAGCCCTGGCGCAGGGCCGCGGCGTAGCCGTCCAGCAGATCCAGCGCCGGTTCCCGCAACTGCATCAGTATTGCCGCAGCAGGCCCACCAGCCGGCCCTGCACCCGCACGCGATCGGCAGGAAAAATGCGAGTTTCGTGGCGCGGGTTGGCCGGCTCCAGAGCGATGGAGGCACCGCGGCGGCGCAGGCGCTTCAGCGTCACTTCTCCCTCATCCACCAGCGCCACCACGATCTGGCCGTTATCGGCGGTTTCGGTGCGGCGGATGATGACGGTGTCGCCATCCAGGATCCCGGCCTCGATCATCGAGTCGCCGGCCACTTCCAGCGCGTAGTGCTCACCGGCGCCCAGCAGGGAGATGGGAACCTCAACATGGTTGGTGGTGTCGCGTATCGCCTCGATCGGCAGGCCGGCGGCGATGCGGCCATAGAGCGGCAGTTGCACCGCGCCAGCCGACTCCGCCGCCTTCACGCCGGGCAGGCGCTGGCTGAAATCGCCGCGGATCACGTTGGGGGCGAAGGGCGCCGCCGCCTGGGGCGCGATATCGCCCTCCCCGCTGACGCGCGCGGCCAGATCATCTGGCAGGCGCACCACCTCCAGCGCGCGGGCGCGGTTGTGGCGGCGGGAGAGGAAGCCGCGCTCCTCCAGCGCCGAGATCAGGCGATGGATGCCGGACTTGGACTTGAGGTTCAGCGCCTCCTTCATCTCCTCGAAACTGGGGGAGAATCCGGTGGCCTTGAGGTGCCGGTCGATGAAAACCAGCAACTCGTGCTGCTTGCGCGTCAGCATGCGGTCGTTTCCCCGTGCGGAACTGCGGTGCGGGAGTCGCTGGCATGGAACAAACCGGCAACGCCCAGCGTGTTCTACAAAGGTTCTCAGGCGCGGGTCAAGCTGTTCCGCAACAACGGCCGCTAAAGCCCGAGCGCATCCAGCCGGATCACCGGCACCATCGCCCCTGCCTCGGCCGCCGGGGCGTGGGCGGCGCGCAGGATCAGCGCGTCGGCCTGGGCCATCAGGCGCAGCATGGAGGAATCCTGGCGCGGGAAGGCGGTGGCGACCAGCG
>CAMDAM010000449.1 GCA_945888575.1 Asaia bogorensis
GTGCTGGCCACGCTGGGTGGGCCGGCTTGGTTCCGGCTGGGGGATCGCGACCTCGCGCTGCATGTGGCGCGGACGATCCGGCTGAAGGCGGGCGAGACGCTGTCTTCCATCACCGCGGACATGACGCGGCGGCTGGGGATCGAGGCGCGCGTGTTGCCGATGTCGGACGATCCCGTGCGCACGCGGGTGGACAGCGACGAGGGGCTGCTGGATTTCCAGGATTATTTCGTCGGCCGCCAGTGCCGGCCGGTGGTGAAGGCGTTGCGGTTCGATGGGGCGGAGACGGCGCGGGCGCATCCGGAGTTCCTCGCCGCGCTGGCCAGTCCGCGGCTGCGGGCGATCGTGATCTGCCCTTCCAACCCGTTCATCTCGGTGGAGCCGGTACTGGCGCTGCCCGGCGTGCGGGAAGCCTTCGCGGCGCGAACGGCGCCATGCGTGGCGGTCTCTCCCATCATCGGCGGCAAGGCGGTGAAGGGGCCGACGGCGAAGATGATGGCCGAACTCGGCTTGCCGGCGGGGGCCGCTTCCGTGGCAAAGCGCTACGGCGCGCTGCTGGATGGCTACGTGCTGGACACGCAGGACGCGGCGGAGGCGGAAGGGTTGGCGGCGCGCTGCGTGCTGGCGCCGACGCTGATGACTTCGCTGGAAGACAAGGTGGCGCTGGCGCAGGTGTCGCTGGAGCTGGCTGACTCACTGCGCGCATGAGCGGCATTTGGGCCGTGATTCCGGTGAAGGAGCTGGAGGGCGCCAAGCAGCGCCTGGCCGGCTTCCTGTCGCCGGAGGAGCGGCATGCCCTGGCCGTCACGATGATGGAGGAGGTGCTGGCGGCACTGGCCGGCAGTACGCGGCTGGCCGGGGTGGCGCTGGTCACGCTGGAGGCCCGCGCGGTGGCGATCGCCAAGCGCGAAGGCTGGCGGGTGATCGAGGACGGCGCGCGGGACGGGCATACCGGCAGCGTGGATGGCGGGCGGCGCATGCTGGCGGCCGAGGGCGCGGCGGGCATCCTGACCTTGCCGATCGATATTCCCGCCACCGTGCCGGGCGAGATCGATGCCGCGCTGGCGGCGCATGCGGGTTCGGCGGGGTTCACCATCGTGCCGGCGCATGACGAGCAGGGATCGAACACGGTGATCGTCTCGCCGCCCATGGCCGTGAAGCTGCGCTTTGGCGAGAACTCCTACTTCCCGCACCTTGATGCCGCGCGGGCGGCCGGGATGGAGCCCCAGGTGGTGCGCCAGCCGGGGATTGCGATGGATATCGACCATCCGGTGGACCTCGCCGCCTTCCTGCGGCTGCCGCAGTCCCACGGTACCCGCACGCGGGCGCTGCTGGAGGCGATGGAGGTACCGCGGCGGCTGGGCGCGGCCGGGCTGTAGCGACCCGGTGGGGTGCCCGGCAACGTATCATTCCGTTCAAATGAAACGACGAGGAACCTTTCGCGTGGCCAAGCATTCCTGCACCGGCGTTGACGGTGGAGAGCAGAGTGGCACCCAAGCATATCGCGAAGTCCTCGATCGGCATCAACATTATTGAGAAGACGGCGATCTGTTTTTCCCATCTGCGGTGGGATTTCGTTTTCCAGAGACCACAACACCTCATCACCCGGCTTTCACGCCAGATGAAGGTGATCTTCTGGGAAGAGCCGGTGTTCGCGCCCGATGCGGCCCCGATGCTGGAGATCGAGCCGCGCTCGCCGCAGCTGGAGGTGATGCGCATGCGGCTGCCGGAGGGCATGGACGCGGCGGCGGCCGAGGCGGCGCAGCGTGTGGCGCTGGATGGGCTGGTGGCGGCGCGCGGCATCGTGCGGCCGCTGCTGTGGTACTACACGCCGATGATGCTCGGCTTTTCCGGCCACCTGCCGGCGGCGGCCGTGGTGTACGACTGCATGGATGAGCTTTCGGCGTTCAGGGGCGCGCCGGCTGGCCTGCGCGAGCGCGAGGCGCAGCTGATGGCGCGGGCTGACCTGGTGTTCACCGGCGGGCACGGGCTCTACGAGGCCAAGCGCGACCGGCACCCGGATATCCATCCCTTCCCCAGCAGCGTGGACGCGGCGCATTTCGGGCGCGCACGCAGCGGCGGGGCGGAGCCGGAGGACCAGGCCGGCATCGGCCGGCCGCGCATCGGCTATTACGGCGTGATCGATGAGCGCATCGACCTCGACCTGCTGGCGGCGGCGGCCGAGGCGCGGCCGGATTGGCAGTTCGTGATGGTGGGGCCGGTGGTGAAGATCTCGCCTGAGGATCTGCCGCGGCCGGCGAACATCCACTACCTCGGCGCCAAGGCGTACGATGCGCTGCCCGATTATGTCGGGCATTGGGATGTGGCGGTGATGCCGTTCGCGCTGAACGACTCCACGCTGTTCATCAGCCCGACCAAGCTGCCGGAATACCTCGCCGCCGGGCGGCCGGTGGTGTCCACGCCGGTGGCCGATGTGGTGCGGCAATACAGCGACCTGCCCGGCGTGGCGATCGCGCGCGGCGCGAAGGCGTTCGTGGCCGGCATCGCCGCGGCGCTGGAAATCGACACACGGCAGCCCGGCTGGCTGACGGGAGTGGACCGGATGCTGGCCGGCATGTCCTGGGATCGGACTTGGGGGGCGATGTGGGCGATGATCGCGGCCAAGCTCGCCGCCAATGCGCCCGCGCTGATGCAACGCAGCGTGGTGGCCCCCCATCTCGCCCGCCCACCGCATTACGACTACCTCGTGGTGGGGGCCGGCTTCGCGGGCGCCGTGCTGGCCGAGCGGCTGGCGCGCGCGGATGGCGCCAAGGTGCTGGTGGTGGACCGCAGGCCGCATATCGGCGGCAATGCGTTCGACGAGAACAACACCGCCGGTCTGCTGGTGCATCGCTACGGCCCGCACATCTTCCACACCAACGCGCCCAGGGTGGTGGAGTATCTCTCGCGCTTCACCCAGTGGCGGCCCTATGAGCACCGCGTGCTGGCGCGGGTGGGCGAATTGATGTTGCCGGTGCCGATCAACCGCACCACGGTGAACACGTTCTTCAGCCTCGACCTCAGCGAGTGCGAGGTGGCGGCGTTCCTGGCCAGCAAGGCGGAGCCGGTGGCCGAGGTGCGCACCAGCGAGGACATCGTGCTCTCCAAGGTCGGCCGCGAGCTGTACGAGGCATTGTTCCGGGGCTACACGCTGAAGCAATGGGGCGTGCCGCCGAGCGCGCTGGACAAGGCCGTGGCCGGGCGCATTCCGGTGCGCAGCAACGACGACGACCGCTATTTCAACGACACGTTCCAGCAGATGCCGCTGCACGGCTACACGCGCATGTTCGAGAACATGCTGGACCACGACAACATCACCGTGATGCTGGGCTGCGAGTGGCAGGATATCCGCGACGAGGTGGAGTTCGGCCACCTGATCTTCACCGGGCCGGTGGACGAGTATTTCGGCCATCGCCTGGGCAAGCTGCCGTATCGCTCCTTGAAGTTCCGGCACGAGACGGTGGAGCGGGAGTGGTTCCAGCCGGTGGGCGTGGTGAACTATCCCTCGCCCGACGTGCCCTATACGCGGATCACGGAATACAAGCACCTCACGGGCCAGGCGAGCCGGCGCACCAGCCTGACCTATGAGTTCCCGAGTGCCGAGGGCGACCCCTACTACCCGGTGCCGCGGCCGGAGAACGCGGCGCTGTATGCCCGCTACCAGGCGCTGGCGGATGCGGAGCCGGACGTGACCTTTGTCGGCCGGCTGGCCACCTATCGCTACTACAACATGGACCAGGTGGTGGCGCAGGCGCTGAC
>CAMDAM010000450.1 GCA_945888575.1 Asaia bogorensis
GCCGCCGTCAACTACTACGGCATTTCCGATTTCGTGACCTTCTACAACAACACCAGCGCCTATCGCCGCGACCACCGCGCCCGCGAATACGGCTTCCCCGGCCAGCACGACGACCTGTTCGACCGCATCTCTCCCATCCGCCACGTGGACAAGGTTAAAACCCCCACCCTCTTCCTGCACGGCGACCGCGACCCCCGCGTGCCGATGCGGGAATCCGATGCCATGGTGGCGGCGATGGAAGAGCGCCAGAAGAAGGTGAAATACGAGAAGTTCGAATACGCCGGTCACGGCTTCATCCGCCCGGACCACCGCCGCCGCGTCTATGCCGAGGTCGCCGCCTTCTTCCACGAGCACCTGGCGGAGGGCTGAGCATGCCGCACGGGCCGGAGGCCTGGGCCGGCATCGCGGAAGCCGGCGGCGCCGTGTTCTCCAAGGACGGAAGCCGCATCTTCCACCTGCGCGGCGCCGGCGGGCTGATGGCGGCCTGGGTGATGGATGAGGATGGCGGCAATGCCCGCCCGCTCAGCCACCACGCGGAGAAGGTCGGCCCGCTGCGCCGCGCCCCCACTGATGACCGCCTGATCTGGTCGACAGACACCGGCGGCGACGAGAACCACGCGCTGTTGCTGCTGCCGCCGGGCGAGGCCGTCGCCCATCCGCTCACCCACGCCCCCGCCGCCATGCACATCTTCGGCGGCTGGTCGCCGGATGGCACGCGCGTCGCCTACGCCGCCAACGATCGCGACCCCATGGTGTTTGATGCCGTCGTGATGCACCTCGAAAGCCGCGCCGTCTCGCGGCTTTACCAGGGCCCATGCCAGATCACCGTCGCCGGCTGGTCGCCGGACGGGGCCACGCTCATCGTCATCGAAGACCACGGCACCTCCGACCAGCGCCTGAAGTTGGTCGATGTCGCCACCGGCCACGCGCACGACATCCCGCGCCCACGCCCCACCCGCTATCAGGCCGTGCGCTTCACGCCAGACGGCACGCTGATGGCGATCACCGATGCGCCGGACAGCGACATGCTCCGCCTCTGCCGCCTCGACCCCACCACCGGCGCGGCCACCCCCGTCTTCGCCCCACTGTTCCGCGACGTCGATGCCTGGGCCCTGTCGCCCGACGGCCAGCACCTCGCCACGCTGGAGAACGACGGCGGCGTCACCACCCTGCGCCTCGGCGCCCCCGGCACGCACCGCCCCGCGCTTGCGGTGCAACCGGACAGCGTGCTGACCGACCTCGCCTGGGCGCCAGACAGCGACACCCTGGTCCTCACCGCCCAATCCCCGATCGCGCCGCCCCGGCTCTATCGCGTGCAGCACGGCGAGGCCCGCGCCCTGCCCCAACCCGATCCCTTCGCCGGGACCACCCTGCGCCCCACCGATCTCGTCGCCCCAGTGGCCGCGCACTGGACCAGCTTCGACGGCACCCGCATCCCCACCTGGCTCTACCTGCCCCAAGGCAAGCGCCCCGCCACCGGCTGGCCCAGCCTGATGTGGATCCATGGCGGCCCCGCCTGGCAGCAGCGCGCCGATTGGCGGCCGGAAATGCAGATGCTGCTGGACCAGGGCTACGCCCTGCTGGTGCCCAACATGCGCGGCTCCACCGGCTACGGCCGCGCCTACATGGAAGCCGACGAAGTGAAGCTCCGCTTCGACTACCTGCAGGACATGGCAACCGGCCACGCCTTCATGGCCGCCCACCCGGCCCTCGACCCCGCCCGCATCGGCATCATCGGCGAATCCTACGGCGGCTGGGCCACGCTGGCCGGCATCGCCATGCAGCCCGATCTCTGGAAGGCCGCAGTCGACTACTTCGGGCTTTCGGATTTGGTGAGCTTCTACCACACCACCTCGCCCTACCGCCGCGACCACCGCGCCCGCGAATACGGCTTCCCCGACACGGATGAGGCGGTGCTGCGCGAGCTTTCCCCCATCCAGCATGTCGGCCGAATCAAGGCTCCGCTGCTGGTGCTGCACGCCAACCGCGACCCGCGCGTGCCGATGGGCCAGAGCGACCTGCTCGTCGCCGCCATGCAGG
Source organism: Asaia bogorensis (assembly GCA_945888575.1). Taxonomy (GTDB): domain Bacteria; phylum Pseudomonadota; class Alphaproteobacteria; order Acetobacterales; family Acetobacteraceae; genus CAMDGX01. The sequence goes on from CAMDAM010000450.1 coordinate 2,041, forward strand.
AGCGGCAGATGAAGGTCACCTACGAAAAATACGAGAATGGCGGCCACGGCTTCGTCTTCCCGGAGCACCGCCGCCGCGCCTTCACCGCCATCGCGGAGCACCTCCGCCAACATCTTTCGGGAGAAACCTAAGATGTACTTGATCCCCCGCACCCACCGCCCGCTCATCATGGGCCGCCGCGGTGCCGTCGGCGCCAACCACCCGCTCGCCACCCAGGCCGGGCTCGACATCCTGCGCGCCGGCGGCAACGCCATCGACGCCGCCGTGGCCATCTCACTGGCCTACGGCGTGGTGGAGCCGATGATGTCCGGCCTCGGCGGCGACGGCTTCTACAACGTGTTCATCGCCAACGGATCGAAGAAGCTGGTCTTCAACGGCACCGGCCCCGCCCCCGCCGCGGCCACCGCCGAGCGCTTCGCCAAAGGCATCGAGATCAAGGGCCCGCTCAGCATCTCCGTCCCCGGCAAGCTCGCAGGGATCGGCGCCATGCACGCCGCCCACGGCAAGCTGCCCTGGGCCAAGCTGGTGCAGCACGCCATCGAATACGCCCGCGACGGCTACGCGGTCACCCACCGCCACCGCGACATCACCCGCGACTGCAAGCCCCTGCTCTCCGCCGACCCCGACAGCACCCGCGTGTTCCTGGGCGCAGACATGGAAAACGCCCAGCTCGGCGCGCTGGTCATCCAGCCCGAACTCGCCCGCTCGCTGGAGATCATCGCCAGCGAGGGCTGGGAGACGTTCTACCGCGGCACACTCGCCAAGCAGCTCGCCAAGGGCCTCGCCCAGCGTGGCGCGATGGTGACCGAAGCCGACCTCGCCGCTTGCCACGCCGAAGCCGGCACCCCCATCTCCATCACCTATCGCGGCTACGAGGTTACCCAGACCCCGCCCAACTCCACCGGCTTCGTCATGCTCGAAACGCTGAAGATCGCCGAGCGCTTCGACCTCGCCAAGCTGTCGGATGCCGAGCGCATCCACGTGCTGGTGGAAGCCAAGAAGCGCGCCTTCGCCGATCGCGAGCGCTACGGCGCCGACCCGCGCTTCGAAACCGTGCCGCTGGACCGCATCCTGTCCGACGCCCACGCCGACGCCCAGGCCGCCACCATCAGCATGACCCAGGCCAGCACGGTCGACCTCAACGTGCCCATGGCCGCCGGGGACACCACCTATTTCTGCGTCGTGGACAACGAAGGCAACTGCGTCTCCGGCATCCAGAGCCTCAACTCTGGCTACGGCTCCGGCATCACCGCCGGCGATACCGGCATCCTGATGAACAACCGCATGGCCTACTGGCACCTCGCCCCCAGCCACGCCAACCGCCTCATCCCCGGCAAGCGCGTGCGCCACACCATGAACGCGCCAATGGTCTTCAAGGACGGCAAGCTGTGGGCCGCCCTCGGCACCCCGGGTGCGGACAACCAGGTGCAGGTCAACACCCAGGTCCTCACCACCATGATCGACCTCGGCGCCGACCCGCAAACCGCCCTGGAATCCCCGCGCTGGACCTCCAGCCAGGCCGGCCAGGGGGCCAACTGGCCGCACGAAGGCGACGGCGCGCTCACCATCGAGGAAGATTTCGGCCCCGAGATCCTCGCCGACCTCGCCGCCCGCGGGCACGAGATCAAGAAGGTCCCCCACCTCGGCGGCCCCTGCGCCATGCAGACCATCCGCGTGCTGGAGAACGGCATCCGCCAGGCCGGCTCCGA
>CAMDAM010000451.1 GCA_945888575.1 Asaia bogorensis
CAGCATGGTGGTGTTCTACGACCAGAAGGGCCTGGCCTCGGCCGCGCGCGGCTGGTGGATGATGGGCCTGTTCGGCCATGACCGCGCCGCCGTGCTCGATGGCGGCCTGCCCAAGTGGGTCGCCGAAGGCCGCAAGACCGAGGAGGGCGCCCCCGCCCCGGCCGCACCCGCCAGCTTCCGCCCGGATTTCCGCGCCACCCGCCTGCGCGGCGTCGGCGATATCCTGGGCAACGTGGCCACGCAATCCGAACTGGTGCTGGATGCCCGCGCCGCAGGGCGGTTCACCGGCGCGGTGCCGGAGCCCCGCCCCGGCATGCGCTCCGGCCACATGCCCGGTGCCGCCAACCTGCCCTACACGGAGCTGCTCGCCGCCGACCAGACGCTGCTGCCGCCCGACCGCCTGCGCGCCCGCTTCCTCGCCGCCGGTGCCGATGGCAGCCGCCCGCTGGTCACATCCTGCGGCAGCGGCGTGACGGCCTGCATCCTTTCCCTGGGCCTCACCCTCGCCGGCCTGCCCGCCGGCGCGGTGTATGACGGGTCCTGGACCGAATGGGGCGGCCGCCCCGATACCCCTGTGGAGACCAACTGAGATGAACGACAAGACCGAGGGCCAGGGCTACTTCACCCGGCTTTCGCACGCGGGGCGCGCCGGCACCAATGTGCGCGGCTTCGTCAACCCGCCCGTGCATCGCGGCTCCACCATGCTCTACGGCAGCATGAGCGAGCGCACCAACGCAGCCAATGAGCGCTTCGAGCAGAAGGCGCATTACGGCACCGGCGGCAGCGCCACGCATTGGGCGCTGGAAAACGTGGTGGCGGAGATCGAAGGCGGCACGCGCTGCCAGATCGTCTCCACCGGCCTGGCCGCCGTCACCGTCCCGCTGCTCGCCTACCTCAAGGCCGGCGAGCACGTGCTGATGCCGGATAGCTGCTACGGCCCGGCCCGCACCTTCTGCGACAATTTCCTCAGCAAGATGGGCGTCGCGACCACCTACTACGACCCCAGCATCTCCGGCGAGGCGATCGAGGCGCTGTTCCAGCCCAACACCACGGTGCTGTACCTGGAAAGTCCCGGCAGCCACACCTTCGAGGTGCAGGACGTGCCGGCACTCGCCGCCGTGGCCAAGAAGCGCGGCGCCAAGGTGCTGATGGACAACACCTGGGGCATCCACCACTTCCAGCCCTTCCAGCACGGCGTGGACGTGTCGATCCAGGCGCTGACCAAGTATGTCGTCGGCCATTCCGACGTGCTGCTCGGCTCCATCACCGTGAACTCGCAGGAGGATTGGGAGCGTGTGCGCAGCACCTCCGTGATCCTTGGCCAGTATGCCAGCCCGGATGATTGCTGGCTCGCCCTGCGCGGCGCCCGCACCATGGGCGTGCGCATGGACCGGCAGGAGAAATCCGCGGTGGAGGTCGCCGCCTGGCTGCGCACGCGCCCGGAAGTGAAGCAGGTGCTGCACCCTGCCCTGCCCGGCGCCCCGGGCCACGAGATCTGGAAGCGCGACTTCACCGGCGCCTGCTCGCTCTTCGGCGTGGTCTTCCGCGACGACATCCCCCGCGAAAGCGTGCATGCCATGGCCGAGGCGCTGCAGCTGTTCGGCAAGGGCGCCAGCTGGGGCGGCTTCGAAAGCCTGGCCCTGCCCACGGGCACCGTCACCCGCACCGCCGGCAGTGGCCAGTTCGGCGGCGAGATGCTGCGCCTGCATGTGGGCCTGGAAGACCCGGACGACCTGAAGGCCGACCTGGAACAGGGCCTCACCGTTCTGAACGCGCGGCGCTAACGAGATGCCCGACCTTGCCCCGTATGCGGACTACGCTCTCCGCGATGCCGCCATTCCGGAGTTGCCCGGCCACTACCGGGGCAAGGTGCGGGAGAATTACGATCTCGGCGACGGTCGGCGGCTGATCGTCGCCACCGACCGTCTCTCCGCCTTCGACCGCATCCTGACCGCCGTGCCGCTGAAGGGCCAGGTGCTGACCCAGATCGCGCGGTTCTGGTTCGACCATACCGCCGATCTCTGCCCCAACCACGTGCTGGAATATCCCGACCCCAACGTGCTGCTCTGCCGCAGCCTCACCATCATGCCGGTGGAAGTGGTGGTGCGGGATTACCTGGCCGGCACCACCTCTACCTCCATCCTGTCGATGTACAAGGCCGGCCGCCGCGAGATGTACGGCCACCGCTTCCCGGACGGCATGCGCCCGAACCAGAAGCTGCCCGCCACCATCATCACCCCCACCAGCAAGGCCTTCGACGCCGGCCACGACGAGGAACTCACCCCGGCAGAGATCGTGGCAACCGGCCTGCTCGCCCAGGCGCAGTGGGACGAAGTCTGCGCCAAGGCGATGGCCCTCTTTGCCCGCGGCCGCGAGATGGCCGCCGCGCGCGGCCTGATCCTGGTCGACACCAAGTACGAATTCGGCTTCGCGCCGGATGGCAGCATCGTGCTGGCCGACGAAATCCACACCCCGGATTCCAGCCGCTACTGGTTCGCCGAAACCTACCCCGCGCGCTTCGAAGCCGGCACCGCGCCGCAGAGCTTCGACAAGGACTTCGTCCGCAGCTGGGTCGTGGCCCGCTGCGACCCCTACAAGGACGACATCCCGGAAATCCCTCAGGAGATCGTTCTGCAGGCCGCCGCCATCTACGTGAACGTCTTCGAGGCGATCACCGGCCAGCCTCTCGCACTGCCCGACCCCGCCCTGCCGGTGCTGGACCGGGTGCGCCGGAACCTCGCGCGCTATTTCTGAGCCGAGACGTCACAAAGAGCCTCATGAGGCGAGGCGCTGCCCAGCGCCGACGCGGCTACGCCCTTTGGGGCCAACCTCCCCCGCGGCGCTTGAGGCGAGATCAGCAGGTCACCGTTTCCTTCCACGCGCCTCGCTATCCCGCCCGGTTGCCGGTATCCTGCCCGGTCACTCCAATGCCCAGGATGCCTCCTCCCGGATGCTGACGCCGTTCTCGACCGAAGATCTCGCGCGCGTTTTCAACGCGCGCACACTCACCCGGGGGCGATCCCTCGTGCTGATGGGGACGGTGAACGTCGTGCTCAAGGAGGCGCTGATCGAGGTCGAGGTGGAGCACCTGGGCCAGCGCCACATCGCCACCATCCGCCCATCGCCTGCCGGCCAGCGCGTGGGGTTCGTCAACTGGTGCAGCTGCGGCCAGTCCTCCTGCGCCCATGTGGCCGCCGGCGCGCTGGCCGCGCTCGATCGCCATGCCAGGCTGCGCAAGCCGGCGCAGCCGACCAATACCAACACCCCTACGCCACCCGCCCCGCTGCCAGGGGAGCGACAGCGCCTGGTGTTCGAGGTCTCGCCGGGCCAGCCGCCGGATGCCTGCTACGTGGCCCCCCTGCTGATCGGCGAACGAACCGGCCAGGCGGAGCCCACCACGCCGGGCCGCATCCTGGCCGACCGAACCAGCCCGGAGACGGTGCGCATCATGGCCCGCATGCTCGGCGCCGGGGAGGCGGAGCGCGTCGCCGTCGCAGCGGGCGCCGTCGCCTCGGTGCTGGAATTGCTGGCCCGCATGGGCAAGGCACGCTGGCACGCGAACGGCCAGGTGCTGCGCCGCGGCGAGGAACGGGCGTTCCCCGCCCATGTGCCGCCGGACCTGCCGCCAGGATCCGCCGTCATCCTGGGCGCCTCCGGACCCTGGTATGTGGACGCCGCCAGCGGGGCCGTCGGTCGCGTGCGGGTGCGCCGGGCCCCCGTGGCCCCTGTCCGCCCG
>CAMDAM010000452.1 GCA_945888575.1 Asaia bogorensis
TCCGGCACGGCGCTCGATCTGACCAACCTGGCTGCCGGCCGGGCCGCGGTGATGAAGCAGAAGACGCTGGATGGCCTGCCCATCTCGGTCGGCTCCAGCATGCAGCTGGTGGTGGGGCCGAACCAGGAACTGGCGGCGCGTCAGCTGACCGTGTCGGTCCAGGCCAACCAGACCAGCAACGTCAACATCTACGCCGGCTTCATCCAACCGCTGGTCGAGCCGCTGATCCCGGCCAACCGCTGGTATCTGTTCTCCGATGCGGTGTCGGCCCCGGTCTACGTCTATGGCTACCTCAATGGCGCCGAGGGGCCGCAGGTGACCACCGGACCCGTGTCTGGCGTCGATGGCGTCGAAGTCTCGGTGATCTTCGACTTCGGCGTCGGCGCCATCGATTGGCGTGGCGCCTGGTTCAACCCCGGCACCTGAGCCTGTGCCAGCCAAGGCCGGCCGATCCTCGCCTCCATCCTTAACGTCTCGCGGACGGGCGGCCTTCGGGTCGCCCGTCGCGTTTCTGGAGCATCTCCACCATGAAGAACTTCGTCCAGCCGGGCCTCTCTGTTCCGATGCCCATGCCCTACGACCGCACCTCCGGCCAGGGTGTCTTGGTCGGTGCCCTGTTTGGTGTCGTCGCCGTCGACGCGCTCACCGGGGTCACTGCCGAGGTGGCGGTGAACGGCGTGTTCGACATCACCAAGGAGGCGCCACTCGTGATCGCCGTCGGCGCTCGGGTGTTCTGGGACAACACCAACAAGCGCGTCACCACCACCGCCACCGCCAACACCGCCATCGGCCATGCCGTCGTCGCCGCGGTGTCGGCTGACACCACCTGCCGCGTGCGCCTGTCCGGCTCCACCCCGGCGGGGACCTGAGGTGCATGAGCGCGTTCGCATCCATGCTGGTGGCGGTACATGCCGACACCAACATCGGCACCCCGGCCGATTTCCGTCGCCCGCCTGGTCCCTGGGTACCGGCGCGCGTGGTACTGTCCCGACCCACCGACACCCTCGGTGGCTTGGGCGGCCTCGGCACGCGGGCCGGCAGCCTCGCCGCCACCGTACTCGCCGGCGACATCGCGCCGCTGGAACCGCAGCGTGGCGACGAACTGCTGCTCAATAGCACCGTGCACCGGATCGAAGACGCCGAGCGCGATCCGCTCGGCCTGTCCTGGCGCCTCGTCCTGGCGGAGGGCTGAGCCATGCCAACCGCCCTGCGTGAGGTCGCACTGGCAGCGGTCGCCGATCGCCTCACCACCGAACTATCTGGCGTTGTGCTGGAGCGCGCGCGTCGCGCGCCAGTGGACACCGACAAGGAACCCCTGCCGCGTCTCGTCCTGACCGGCACCGACTGGGAGGCTGACGAGACGGCCGAACCGGGCAGCACCCACTATACGATGGGGTTCGTGGTGGCCGGCTATGTCCGGGACATCACCGACCTGGGCGTGGAGCAGGGACTGTCGGGCCTGCATGCCTCAGTGGTGGCGGCCCTCGCCAACTGGACGCCCGCCATAGACGGGTTGGGCGAGGCGGCCGAGCAAGGCGCCGAGTTCCGGCTCTACGACACCGACGAGAGCGCCAAGCCGGCCGGCGAGTTCATCGCCCGCTTCTCGATGCTGGCAATCGCACCCTTCGGCGCCCCCTTCATCCCCTGAAGCGCGCCTCGTCGCACAACCTGAAAGGACAAGCACATGAGTACGAACCTCGTGCGCATGAAGTTCGCCGCCGTCGCCGCCAAGATCGAGACGGTGCCCGGGGTGGACTCCATCGGTGGCACCCCGTCAGCGTCGGACTGGATCGCATCTGAGATGGAGGTACAGTTCGATCCCACCATCATCGAACTGCCCGAACTGACCGGCTCGCTCGACAAGGCCGCCGCCGTCGTCGGCGGTCTCAAGCCCCGCCTGCGGATGCGCATGCCGCTGCGCGGCTCCGGCACCGCCGGCACTGCACCCGACTTCGGAAAGCTGCTGCGCTGCAGCACCTTCGCCGAACTGGTCACCGCCGCGGCCATCGGCGCCCCGACCGCCGCGACCGCGGGCACCACCACCACGGTCACCGCAGCCACGCCCTTCGGCACGACCGCCCAGCAGTATCGCGGCATGCCCCTGATCGTCACCGGCATTGCCGCCGGCACAACCGGGATCGTCGACTACACGGCGGCGCGGGTCATCACCACAGGCGATACCGCCGGTACGGCCTACACCACAGGCAGCCTGCTGCAGATCCCGGTCAATGTGCTCTACAGCCCGACCTCGGACGAGGCGGTTTACAAGACCGCGACGATCTACTTCTACGCCGATGGGTTGCTGTGGACCTTTACGGGGGCGCTCGGCACGCCCTCCCTCGAACTGACGACCGGCGGCATCGGCTTCATCAGCTTCGAGATGCGTGCCCAGTTCGCCAGCAAGTCGGCCACCGCCGTGCCCGCGGGTGCCGCCGCGGTGCTGCGGCCAACCCCGCCGCGCTTCGTGGGTGGCAAGTGCCAGCTCAACAAGGCGCTGGCCCAGGTCCGCACGCTCACCATCAACGCCGGGGTCAACGTCATCCTGCCGGACGACCCGGAGAGCGCCGAAGGCTATGGCGCCGCCTTGCCGATCGAGCGCGACGTCGCCGGCAACCTCGACCCCTACCTGAACACCACCAACTCGGTGGCGCTGTTCAACGCCTTCCGGGCGGGAACGCCGATGTCGCTCATGGCGATCATCGGCAGCACCGCCGGCAACCGCTTCGTCGCCATCGTGCCCAACGCCAAGGCGATCGGCATGGACCCCGGCGCGCGCGACGGGCTGGGCCAGCACGGGATCAGCTTCCAGGCGGACGGTGCCGACAGCGCCTTCTACCTGGCCCAGTTCTGAACCCCCGATCGCATCAATCTCCAGGAGACTCTTCAATGGATGGCATGACCGCAGCGCCGGTGTTCTCGGCGCACGACCTAGTGGCGTTCAGTCCGCCGGACAGTCCGCGGACTTATCGGATCGCCCCGCTGACCTATCGTGAGCGGATCGCGTTCCGGGCCGCACTGGCGCGCGAGGCGGGGCTGCGGCCGTCACCTCAGGATGTGAGCACGGCGCTGCGCACCGCCCTGCGCGAGATCGCGCCGAGCAATCTCGACGCAGCGCTGGCCGTGGTCGATGCCGCCGACGCCGCACGTGCCGACGCCGAGGCTGCACCGAGGGATGCCGATGCCCAGGCACGACTGGCCGAGGCACAGGCCCGGCTCGCGGTGATCATCAGCGCCTGCATGGATGTGCCGGTCTACGCCGAGTTGCGCGCGGCCGGGGAGCGCTGGACCGGGATGGCACCGTGGGTCGCCTGCCGCCACGCGTTGCGGGGCTGGGAGGGACCGGGCCTGCCGACGTTCCAGCGCGACAAAGGGCTGGTTCCGGAGGCGCTGCTCGACGTCCTGCCGGCGAGCGAGATTGCCGCCGTGGGCTGGCGCTCCTTCCTGCTGGTGTCGCTGGACCGGAGTGCGGAGGGAAACTCCGTGGCGCCCTTGCCGTCGCCAGGGACCCCGGCGCCTTCGACGGCGGACTGAGGCCGGAGGACGGCTCCGATTGGCTGGTCGCCGGCGAGCCGTGGCAGGGCGACAACCCAAAGCTGACGATCGCTGCTGCCTGGCATGAGGTCGTCCGGTTGTGGGCGGCGTGCCGTGGCGAGACCGGTATCGCCCACTGGCCCGATCCGGGTGGTGTTGGCGATCAAGCCGCCTGGGTGGTCGACGCCTTCAGTG
>CAMDAM010000453.1 GCA_945888575.1 Asaia bogorensis
CGGTTTCGACCGGCCGGTGTGGTGTCGGCCTTGTCGCCAATCTGTTTCATCAGGCGCCGGAGCGCCACGCGGTGCTCGGGGCCGAGATTGAAGTGGCGGGCGATCTCGCGCTTGCCGACATGGCCCGGCGAGTCGGTCACGAACTGGCGCACCGCCTCCAGGCTGGGCAGGCCAGGGGGCGGGGCGTCGCCCGCGCTGCTCCCGATCTCGTCCGACACGGCCCGCCGCTTCTTGCCGCCGGGGCGGACAGGGCGCGCCACGCTAGACGGCTGCCTTGCGCGCGGCTGGTTTGGCAGCGGGCTTCTTGGCCTTGGCGGCGGGCTTGCGGGCCGGGGCCTTCTTCGGCGCGGCCTTCTTGGCGGGGGCAGCGGCCTCGGCGGCGGGCGCGGCCTTGGCGGGGCGGGCCTTGGCGCCCTTCTTCATGCCGCCGCGCGGCTTCAGCGTCTTGCCCTTCTCGGCGAGCAGGGCGACCGCATCGGCCAGCGTCATGTCGTCCATGGTCATGTCGCGCGGCAGGTTGGCCACCGTGTTGCCGTGCTGGGCATAGGGGCCGAAGCGGCCCTTGCGGACCAGGATCGGCTCCTTGTCCTTCGGATGCGGGCCGAGCGTGCGCACGCTGGCGAGCTTCTTGGCCAGGAGATCAACGGCGCGGTTGACGCCGACCACCAGCACGTCGTCGTCCTTCTCCAGCGAGGCGAACACACCGCCCATCTTCACGAAGGGCCCGAAGCGGCCGAGCCCGGCCTCCATCGGCTCCTTGGTTTCCGGATGGATGCCGATCAGGCGGGGCAGGGAGAGCAGGGAGATCGCCTGCTCCAGCGTGATCGTGTCGCCATCCATGCCGCGCGGCAGGGAGGTGCGGCGGGGCTTGATCTTGCTGCCCTCCACCTGCTCGCCCTGCTGGGCATAGAGCCCGTAGGGGCCGCGGCGAACGACGATTTCCTCGCCGGTCTCCGGGTGGTGGCCGAGGACGCGCATGCCCTCCTTCAGCGTATCGTTCGCCTCCTCGCCGCCATCCACGGCCAGGCGGCGGGTGTATTGGCAGCCCGGGTAGTTGGAGCAGCCGATGAAGCTGCCATGGCGGCCAAGCTTGAGGCCGAGGCGGCCGGCCTTGCAGGACGGGCATTCGCGTGGATCGGTGCCGTCATCCCGCGCCGGGAAGAAGTGCTGGCCGAGTTCCTCATCGAGCGCGTTGATCACGTCGGTGATCTTGAGGTCCTTGGTCTGCTCCACCGCCTTGGAGAAATGCGCCCAGAAGGCGTGCATCACCTGGCGCCAGTCCGCCCGGCCGCCGGAGATATCGTCGAGCTGTTCCTCCAGCCCGGCGGTGAAGCCGGTATCGACGTAGCGTTCGAAGAAGCTGGTGAGGAAGGCCGTGACCAGCCGGCCGCGGTCCTCCGGCACGAAGCGGCGCTTGTCCAGCTTCACGTATTGCCGGTCCTGCAGCACGGACAGGATGGAGGCGTAGGTGGAGGGGCGGCCGATGCCCAGTTCCTCCATCTTCTTGACCAGCGAGGCCTCCGAGAAGCGCGGCGGGGGCTGGGTGAAGTGCTGCTCGGCGGTGACCTGGCCGGATTTCAGCGGATCGCGCTCGCCCATCGGGGGCAGCATGCGGTTGTCGCTGTCGGCGTCGCCGCCCGGCTTCTCCTCGGTCACTTCCTCGCGGTACAGCTTCAGGTAGCCGTCGAAGGCGAGGATGGAGCCGTTGGCGCGCAGGCGGGGGCCGTTGGGCAGGGCGGGGTCGGCGATTTCCACCGCAACCTGGTCGAACTCGGCCGACTGCATCTGCGAGGCGACGGCGCGCTTCCAGACCAGCTCGTACAGGCGCTGCTGGTCGTGGGTGAGGTAGCGGGCGACGCTTTCCGGCGTGCGGGAGACATCCGTGGGGCGGATCGCCTCGTGGGCTTCCTGGGCGTTCTTGGCGCGGGAGGTGTATTCGCGGGCCTGCGCCGGCAGGTATTTGTCGCCGAAGCCTTCCTTCACATAGCCGCGGATCGCGTCGATCGCCTCGCGCGCCATCTGCACGCCATCCGTCCGCATGTAGGTGATGAGGCCGGTGGTGTCGCCGTCGATATCCACACCTTCATAGAGGCCCTGGGCGACGCGCATGGTCTGCTGGGCGCCCATGCCGAGGCGGCCCGAGGCATCCTGCTGCAGGGTGGAGGTGGTGAAGGGAGCGGGCGGGTTGCGACGCACGCGGCGACGCTCGACGCTGTCGACCGAGTAGTTGCCGGCTTCGACCAGGGCGCGGGCGCGCTCAGCCAGGGCGGCGTTGTTGAGGTCGAACTGGTCGAGGCGCTTGCCGTCCAGGTGCGTCAGGCGGGCGGTGAAGGGGGCGCCGCTGGGGGTGAGCAGCCCGGCCTCGATGGTCCAGTATTCCCGGGCGCGGAAGATCTCGATCTCCGCCTCGCGCTCGCAGATGAGGCGCAGCGCCACGGACTGCACGCGCCCGGCGCTGCGGCTGCCGGGCAGCTTGCGCCACAGCACGGGAGAGAGGGTGAAGCCCACCAGGTAGTCCAGCGCGCGGCGGGCCATGTAGGCCTCGATCAGCGGCTGATCCAGCTCGCGCGGATGGGCCATGGCGTGGCGCACCGCGGTGCGGGTGATCTCGTTGAAGGTGACGCGCTCCACCTTCACGCCCTTGAGGACGTTCTTCTCCTCCAGCGCGGCGCGGACATGCCAGCTGATCGCCTCGCCCTCGCGATCCGGGTCGGTGGCGAGATACAATGTTTTGGCGCCCTTCAGCGCCTTGGCGATCGCGGTAATTTGACGGGCGCCGCGCTCGTCGGCCTCCCAATCCATCGCGAAATCCTCGTTCGGGCGCACGCTGCCATCCTTGGGCGGCAGGTCGCGCACGTGGCCGAAGCTGGCCAGCACCGTGTAGTTGCCGCCCAAGTACTTGTTGATGGTCTTGGCCTTGGCGGGCGATTCGACGACGACGACGTCCGACATCCGAAATCCTCGAGAAGGCGGCGGGGATCAGCCCCCGCCCAGCAGCGCCACCCGGTTGCCCGGCAGCGTCTCGATGCGTCCCGCGATCTCGAGGTCCAGCAGGACCGTCAGCACCGCGGGACCGGGTAACTGGCAGCGCCGGATCAGATCGTCAACCGCCGTGGGTGTGGGGCCCAGCAGTGCGACAACAGCGGCGAGCGTCCGGGCATGGTCGCCCTCGGGCAGGAAATCGGGGGTGTCATGGGCCTCCTGGGCCTCGGCGAGGCCGAGCTGGCCGCGCAGGCGGGTGGCATCCTGGGGCAGGGCGGCGAGGATGTCGTCGGCGGTTTCGGTGAGGTGGGCGCCATCGCGGATCAGGCCGTTGGCGCCGCGGGCGCGCGGGTCCAGCGGGGAGCCGGGGATGGCAAACACCTCGCGGCCCGCCTCGGCGGCCAGGCGCGCGGTGATGAGGGAGCCGGAGCGGGGGGCGGCCTCCACCACCAGCACGCCGAGGGCGAGGCCGGCGATGACGCGGTTGCGGCGCGGGAAGTGGCGCGCCTGGGGCTGCACGCCGGGGGGGAGTTCGGAAACCACGGCGCCGTTCTCGGCGATCTGGCGCTGGAGGTCGGCGTGCTCCGCGGGGTAGGCGACATCCGGCCCGCCGGCGATGCAGGCGATGGTGATGCCGGTGCGCAGCGCGCCGCGATGGGCGGCGGCATCGATGCCGCGGGCAAGGCCGGAGACGACCGCCAGGCCCTG
>CAMDAM010000454.1 GCA_945888575.1 Asaia bogorensis
TCGCCAAGGGCGAGTTGCTGAAGGCCGGCGTGGAGAAGCTGATCGCCGAGTTCCCCGGCATCTTCGCCGAAAGCCGTGGCCGCGGGCTGATGCAGGGCATCAAGTGCGTGATCCCCGCCGGCCAGGTGCAGGTGGCCTTCACCGGCGCCGGCCTCATGACCGTGACCGCCGGCGAGAACGTGGTTCGCCTCGTGCCGCCGCTGGTCACGACGGAAGCCGACATTGCCGAGGCGCTGGGCATGATGCGCCGCGCCGCCTCCGACCTCGCCACGGCCTCCAAGGCCGCGGCGCAGTAACGGGGCAGGCATCGTGAGCGGCGCCGCATTGCGGCGCGAGTCCTCCATGGAGGGCGGGGAGAGTAATTCTCCCCGCCATTTCATCGACATCCGCGACCACGACGGCGCCACGCTGCGCCGCATGCTGGAGGTCGCCTCCGGCTACAAGCGTGCCCTGAAGTCCGGCGCCACCACGCCCAAGCCGCTGGCCGGCAAGATCCTGGCGCTGATCTTCGAAAAGCCCTCCACCCGCACCCGCGTCAGCTTCGAGGTCGGCATGCGCCAGCTCGGCGGCGACGTGATCAACCTCACCTCCAACGACATGCAGATGGGCCGCGGCGAAACCATCGCCGACACCGCCCGCGTGCTCTCCCGCTATGTCGATGCCGTGATGCTGCGCACCTTCGCCCATGCCCGGCTGCAGGAATTCGCCCGCTACGCCACCGTGCCGGTGATCAACGGCCTCACCGACAGCAGCCATTCCGTGCAATTGATGGCCGACATCATGACCTTCGAGGAACACCGCGGCCCGATCGCCGGCCAGGTGGTCGCCTGGTGCGGCGACGGCAACAACGTCGCCCAGACCTGGATCGAAAGTGCGGCCCGCTTCGGCTTCACCCTGCGCCTGGCCACCCCCCCGGAACTGCGCCCGCCCGCCGAAGTGGTGGAATGGGCCCGCGCCCAAGGCGCCAAGATCGAGCTGGTCGATGACCCCGCCGAGGCCGTGCGCGGCGCCCGCTGCGTGGTGACGGACACCTGGGTGAGCATGGGCGACGACCCGCAATCCGCCCGCCACAACCTGCTCGCGCCCTACCGCGTCACGCAGGAGCTGATGGCCCAGGCGGCGTCTGACGCGATCTTCATGCACTGCCTGCCCGCCCATCGCGGCGAGGAAGTGACCGACGAAGTGATCGACGGCCCGCAAAGCGTGGTGTTCGACGAGGCCGAGAACCGCCTGCACGCGCAGAAGGGCGTGCTGGCCTGGGCGCTGGGCGCCGCCAGCTAACCTGCGTATCGCCGCACCGTGAACAGCCCCGCGCCGGCACCCCCGGCGCGGGGCTTTCCTTTGCCGGCGCCGCGCGATACGCCATGCAAAACCACAGGGGAAACCGCGCCATGGCCTTCGCCCACCCCGAATTCCTCGTCGACACCGCCTGGCTCGCCACCCACCTCGATGATCCCGGTGTAGTGGTGCTGGATGCCACCACCCACCTGATCCCGGCCGCCGGCGCAGGCTACACGGTGCAGCCCGGCCGCGCCGATTTCGAACAGGGCCACATCCCCGGCGCCCAGTTCGTGGACCTCCAGGCCGACCTGTCGGACCCCACCCACGAATTCCGCTTCATGCTGCCCACGCCGGAGCACTTCGCCGCCAGCCTCTCACGCCTGGGCGTGGGCGATGCCACCCGCGTGATCCTCTACAGCACCGCCAATGCCTGGTGGGCCACCCGCGTCTGGTGGCTGCTGCGCGTGTTCGGCCACGACAACGCCGCCGTGCTCGATGGCGGCTTCCAGAAATGGCGCGCCGAGCAGCGCCCGATGGAAACCGGCCCCGGCAAGCCCCGCGCCGCAGCCCGCTTCACCGCCCGCGCCCCGCGCCCGCTGATGGCCGACAAGAACGAGGTGCTCGCCGCCATCAACAACGGCGCCGTCTGCACCATCAACGCTCTCCGGCCGGAACAGCACACCGGCACCGGCGGCGTGCACTACGGCCGCCCCGGCCGCATCGCCGGCAGCGTCAACGTGGCCGCGACCAACCTGCTCGATCCCGCCACCAACGAATTCCTGCCGGCCGAGGAGCTGCGTGCGAAGTTCGAAGCCGTGGGCGCGATGGACCGCAGCGTGATCACCTATTGCGGCGGCGGCATCGCGGCGAGCGCGGATGCGCTGGTGCTGACGATGCTCGGGCACAAGGATGTAAAACTCTACGACGCCTCGCTCAGCGAGTGGGTGAAGGACCCGTCGCTGCCGATGGAAGCAGGTTAAGCAAGAGTCTTCTTTTTTCTGAAGAAAAAAGAAGCAAAAAAGACTTCCTGACTTTGCGCCGGGGCTAGCCTCGGCGCAAAGTCATAAAAGTTTTTTGGTTCTTTTTTCAAAAAAGAAAACGCGCTTGCTTCCTTAAGAAATCGCCACCCCTTCAAGCGTAATCCGGTGCATCAACCGCCGATGCCCCTGATAGTCGTTCACCGCTAGGTGCCACGTCGCCCGGTTGTCCCAGAACGCCATCGATCCCGGCGCCCAGTTGAACCGGCAGCTGAATTCCGGCCGCGCCCCGTGCTGATAGAGGTATTCCAGCAGCGGCTTGGATTCCTCCACCGTCCAGCCCTCGATATGGGTGGTGAAGCCACGGTTCACGTACAGCGCCTTCTTGCCGCTGATCGGGTGCCTGATCACCATCGGGTGCACCGCGTCCTGCGTGGCGGCCTCGGCGTTGCCCAGCCGGTCCTTCAGGTCATCGCCGCGCTTGGCCTGGGTGCCGAACACGTGGCGGCTGGAATGGACGGCGCGCAGCCCTTCCAGCGTGCGCTTCAGCCCGTCTGACAGCGCGTCATAAGCCGCGAACATGCTCGCGAAGATCGTATCCCCGCCGGAGGGCGGCACCTCACGGGCATAGAGCAGGGAGCCGAGCGCCGGAATGTCGTCGTAGCTGTGGTCGGTATGCCAGCCGCCGCCGATGTTCTTGGTCTGCTCCGGCTCCTTGCGCACCTCGGCGATCTGGGGCCAGCCCTCCACGGCGCGGAAGAAGCGGTTGATGTTGATCTTGGCGAACTGCTCAGCGAACGCGATGTGCTGCGCCTCGGTCAGCGCCTGGTCGCGGAAGAACAGCACCCCGTGCTCCCCCAGCGCCGCGCGCAGGGCGGCCACCGTGGTGGATGGCAGCGGGCGGGAGATATCGATGCCCCGCACCTCGGCCCCCACGGCGCCGGAAACCGGCATCACCATCATCTGCTGCGCGTCCATCGCCGTCCCCCCGCTTCGTTGCAGCGATGGTAGCGCGAAGCAGTCAGCCCGTCTCCCCCAGCGCGCGGGAGGCCTGCTCGAACGTGCCGCGGCTCAGCCCGGGCAACGCCAGGATGCGCCGCAGTTCCGCGCGCATCAGCGCCTGACGCCCGGCATCCTGCCGCCGCCACTGCCCCAGCGGCGCCACCAGCCGCGCCGCCGTCTGGCTGTTGGCGGGGTCCAGCGCAATGACGGCATCGGCCAGGAACCGGTAGCCTCCGCCGCCGGCATCGTGGAACCGAACCTGGTTCGCCGGGAACACCGCCAGCAGGGAGCGCGCGCGGTTCGGGTTGCGCAGGTCGAAATCCGGGTGCTTCGCCAGCGCCTCCACCCGCGCCAGCGTATCGGCGCGCGGGGAGAGGGCCTGGAGCATGAACCACTTGTCGAGCACCAGTTCCTCGTGTCGCCAGC
>CAMDAM010000455.1 GCA_945888575.1 Asaia bogorensis
CGGCTGGGGCCAGTGGGTGACGAGGCCGGCCGCGGCGAGCTCTGCAGTGGCTTCGGGGGCGATTCGGGCGAGGTGGCGCTGGACAGCGCGCAGCTCGGTGGCGCCGGGCGCGCGGGGTGGGTCCGGCGTGCGATGCAGGATGCGCGGGACGTGGGCGATGGGGTGGGTTTCGGAGAGGGCGAGCAGCAGGTCGGCGGGGTCGCCGGTAATGGGTGCGGTGCGCAGGGCGAAGGCGGTGCCGGGATCCGGGTTGCTGCGCAGGCCATCGGGCGACGGGGTCGGGTGGCAAGCGATGTCGGTGCCGCCGCCCGGGAGGAGATGGCCGTGGTCCCACAGAAAGGCGGCGGGGGCCGGGTTCCGTGCGGCGCGCAGCAGGTGCCACAGCGCGTCCCGTTCCAGCACCGTGGGGCCGGTGACGATGAGGGTGAGGGGGTAGCGGGGCCGGGTGCGCGGGGTGAGCAGGCGGATGGGACCGGCAGGGCGCAGCGTGCCGTCCCGCACCAGGAGTTCCCAGCTGCCGGCGAACTGGTTGCGGAGGGAGCTTGCCAGCTCCGGCAGGCCACGGCGGGTGCGGGCGATGACGGTGACGCCCTGACCCGCGATGCGGTGGCGCATCATGCGGCGCAGGCGGAGCAGGGTTGCCTTCGGCAGATCATCCCAGCGCGACAGGAAGCGGGCGACGCTGGGCGGGTCTGCGGCCGGGGCGGGGGAGCCGGGCAGGATGGTGCCGGTTTCCGCATCGACCAGGGTGACGGTGGCGCCGGCCAGGGTGGCGGCATGGGGCGAGAGATCGAGCACGAAGCCGCAATTGCCGTCGCCGAGGCCGGCTTGTTGCACGTCGCCGCGAAACATGTCGGCCGGGGTGCTGGCGAGGATGCGGCCATCGGCGATGGCCTGGATGGTGACGCGGCGGCTGGGGTTGGCCGGGTCACGCGCCCAGCCAATCGCGGCATGGCGCGTAAGGGATTCCAGGTAGCCTTGGAGCTGCGCCATCAGAACGATGGTGGGAAACCTTCATCCGTGTGCCGATGCCAGCAAACGAATGAAAGTTTTTTGGTTCTTTTTTTCAAAAAAGAACGCCCTTGCTTACGTCAGGCACTAGTATCCACCGGCACGATCGCCCGCGGCAACCCCTCGCGATAATTGTAGTTGGTATTCGCATCTTCCCCATGCGGCACGGTGCAACCGGCATATTCCCCGTCGTCGTCCTGGAAATGCGCCCGGTGGGTTTCCACATCGCCCCAGACGGCGCCGATCTGGTGGTAGTGGTATTGCAGCGCGCGGCGCCGCATGTCGGACGTGTTGGGCGCGGTGTAGTGGTGCAGCAGGGAGTGGAAGACCAGCGCGTCGCCGGGTTCCATGCTGATGGGGATGCGTTCATTGGCGCGCAGCTTGCCGGGCACGATCCGGCAGCGGTTGAAGTCGTTCTCGTGCACGTGGGGCACGCCGCCTTCCAGGTGCGTGCCGGGCACGAGCTCCATGCAGCCATTCATCGGCAGCGCCGAGTCGAGCGCGATCCAGACGCCGACGATCAGCGAGGGATCGGTGAGGCGGAAGTAGGAGGCATCCTGGTGCCAGGGCTTCTCGCTGCCGATTCGCGGCGGCTTCACCAGGGCCATTTCCTGGAACAGCAGGCGGCCTTGGCCGAGGAGCTGGTCGAGGCAGGCATGCAGGCGGCGGCTGTTGGCGGCGGCCTTCAGCGCGGGCGCGTCTTCGGTGAAGTCCATGTATTTGCGGATGAAATCCGCGCAGCGCTCGGGGGTTTTGGCGGCACTCTCGAATCCGGTTTCGAACATCAGCGTGGTTTCGCGGCGCGGGATGGCGCCGGTGGCCAGGCCAGTGAGCGCCTGCTTGCAGGATTCTATGGTGTGCGGGCCGAGCAGGCCGCGCAGCAGCACCCAGCCCTCGCGGCGGTACTGGGCGATTTCCTCGTGGGTCAGGAGACGTTGGTCCTGGGCGGTGGTGGCATCCATCGCGCGTTCCTCCGCATGCGTTGTTGCCGGCAGCATGGCGCAGTTGGGGGCCGCGCGTCCAATCGCGCTAGAGTTGGTGCGATTCGAAGGGGCAAGATCGATGCGCAACGTGATCGTGTGCGACCATCCGCTGGTGCAGCACAAGCTGACGCTGCTGCGGGACAAGGGGACGTCCACGCTGGGGTTCCGGCGCATCGCGGGCGAGATCGCGCTGCTGATGGCCTATGAGCTGACGCGCGATCTGCCGCTGGAGATGGTGGAGATCGAAACGCCGCTGGAGACGATGCAGGCACCTGTGATCGCGGGCAAGAAGCTGTGCCTTGTCAGTATCCTGCGGGCAGGGAACGGCATCCTGGAGGGAATGCTGGACATCGTGCCGGCGGCCAGGGTGGGGCATGTGGGGCTGTATCGCGACCCCCAGAGCCTGCAGCCGGTGGAGTATTACGTGAAGCTGCCGGAGGACGTGGCGCAGCGGCTGGTGATCGTGGTGGACCCGATGCTGGCTACGGGGAATTCCGCGGCGGCGGCGGTGGCGCGGGTGAAGCAGGCCGGCGCCACGCAGATCCGCTTCGCCTGCCTGCTGGCCGCGCCGGAGGGGATTGCGGCCTTCCATGCACAGCATCCCGATGTGCCGGTCTACACCGGCTGCGTCGATCGCGGGCTGGACGGGCACGGCTATATCCGCCCGGGGCTGGGCGATGCCGGGGACCGGATCTACGGCACGCGATAGTCCCACCCCCTGGGACCGCCGCATGGGCGGGTACGCAAAAGGATAGCGAAGCATTAATTTCGCCAGTCTCACGGAAATGCGTTTGTTTTAGTTTTGATTAAGATGCTTGGCCAATACAGGGGTGGCCATGCACGAATTAACCCTCTCGGTAATGGTTGGCCCAGCGACGGCGCCAACAGCCCCTTTTCCCCGGCGGATGCCTATCGGCATCCCGGCCGGGGGGATGAGGCAGCCGTGGGGACCTGACCGGACACCCATCATGCCCCTGCCCCTCCGCCTGGCCTTACGGCCCGAAGACCCGCTCCAGCCCGACGGCTGAGCGCCGCCCCACCTCCAACGCCTTCCTGATCCGGCCGACGCGGCGCACATGCGCGAACCGCCAACGCCATCGGCTTGCCCAAGACGGGCCGAACCTGCCGACCGATGCATTTCTGTAACTGACTGCCGAACGGTGCGCCTCCTCTTCCTTCCGCCAGCAAGGACATTCCGATGACCGCCACCTTCCGCCTCGCTGCCGCCGCCACGCTTGCCGCCGGGCTGTTCGCCGCCCTGCCGGCCAGCGCCCAGACCGCGCATGCCGCCGTGGCCCCGCCGGTGATCAGCATGCGTGCCGATGCCTCTGCCATCACCGCGGCCCTGCGCAAGCGCGATGCGCTGGCGGTGAAGCAGAGCGAGTTCATGGGCCGCATGCATGCGGCGCAGCCGCAGATGCAGCAGCGCCTGGCCGAGATGCAGACCCGCCCGACACCGCGCGGCCGGACCCGCTGACCCCCCTTTTCCCACCACCCAGACCGAAAGTCCCCAGACCATGAGCAACACTTTCCGCTTTGCCGCCGCCGCCACCCTCGCCGCCGGGCTGTTCGCCGCCCTGCCGGCCGCGGCCCAGACCGCCCCCTCCTCGCCTTCCATCGCCGAGATGCAGGCGCGCCGCGCCAAGCCGACCGACCTCGCCGCCGCCCTGAAGCAGCGCGATGCCAT
>CAMDAM010000456.1 GCA_945888575.1 Asaia bogorensis
CATCAACAAACACCCAAAGCAAAGCCCAAGAAACCAGAGCCGAAACCCCAGAAACCTAAACCAAACCGATACCAACCCTAAAGCCAGTATCTAAAGGACGCCGCCAACGTATCCCTTCCTATTCCTGATAAAACTTTGAAAGAGCGGCCCAACCTCTCCGAACCGTCAGGGTCCGTCGTCGTCGGGAGCGGCGTTCTACTCGGGGCCCCTCCCCCTGTCAACGCAATTTCGAAAGCCTCCCGGCACACCGATCCACGAGAACTTCGCAGTCAGGAACACGACATTACGTAAGTTCACCCCAGCCATCGGCCCAAATTCATGCAGTTTCTGCGGATCAGCAGGCGAGCCATGCGCCGAGCGCATGTATTTTAGGGCGATTTCCCGCGTTCTCTTGCCCCTCTCCAGGCCGCGCGGCACGATCCCCCCATGAAACTCACCGTTCGCGACAGCCGCCCGGGCGATATCGCCGCCATCACCGCCATCTACGGCCACGCCGTGCAGCATGGCCTGGCCAGTTTCGAATACGACCCGCCCGACAGCACAGAGATGGCGCGCCGCCGCGAAGCCGTGCTCGGCGCCGGCTACCCCTATCTCGTCGCCGAGGATGAAGCCGGCCAGGTGCTCGGCTACGCCTATTACAGCGCCTACCGCCCACGGCAGGCCTATCGCTTCAGCGTCGAGAACTCGATCTACGTCTCAGCCAACGCCAAGGGCCAAGGCGTCGGCCGCACCCTGCTCTCAGCCCTCATCGCCCGCTGCACCGCGGAGGGCTATCGGCTCATCGTGGCCGTGATCGGGGATTCCGATAACGCCGCCAGCATCGGCCTGCACGCCGCCTGCGGCTTCAAGCATGCCGGCCTGCTGCCCAATGTCGGCTGGAAGCACGAACGCTGGGTGGATTCCATCCTGATGACCCTCCCCCTCGGCGAAGGCGCCACCGCCCCGCCCCCGGAAGGCCGCTAGGCAAGCAAAGGCCGCCGGCACCAACAGGCACCGGCGGCCAAGTCTCAGGCGGCCTCGGCCATCCCCTCACCGATCTCCAGGCCATCGAGCCCGACAGTCACCTGCACGGTCTCCCCGTCCTTCACCCGGCCCTCCAGGATGGCGCCAGCCAGCGGGTTCTGCAGGCTGCGCTGGATCACCCGCTTCAGCGGCCGCGCCCCATACACGGGGTCGTAGCCCTCGTTGGCGAGCCAGTCGGTGGCCACGCGATCCAGCTCCAGCGTGATCTTCCGATCCGCCAGCAGCGCACGCAGCCGCACCAGCTGAATATCCACAATGGAAGCCATGTCGCTGCGCTGCAGCCGCCGGAACAGCACGGTCTCATCCAGCCGGTTGAGGAACTCCGGCCGGAAATGCCCGCGCACAATGTCCATCACCCCCTTGTAGGCGAGCGACAGATCGGCCCCATCCGGCTGCGCCGCCAGGATCTCGCTGCCCAGATTGCTGGTCAGCACGATGATGGTGTTCTTGAAATCCACCGTGCGGCCCTGCCCATCGGTCAGGCGCCCATCGTCGAGCACCTGCAGCAGCACGTTGAACACGTCCTCGTGCGCCTTCTCCACCTCGTCGAACAGGATCACCTGATACGGCCGCCGCCGCACCGCCTCGGTCAGCACGCCACCCTCGTCATAGCCCACATAGCCCGGCGGCGCCCCGATCAGGCGAGAAACAGCGTGCTTCTCCATGAACTCGCTCATGTCGATCCGCACCATCGCCCGGTCATCATCGAACAGGAACGACGCCAAAGCCTTGGTCAGCTCCGTCTTGCCCACACCCGTCGGCCCCATGAACAAAAACGACCCAATCGGCCGGTTCGGATCCTGCAACCCGGCCCGCGCCCGCCGCACCGCGTCAGACACCGCCTTAAGCGCGTCCTCCTGCCCGACGACCCGCTTGCGCAGCTCATCCTCCATGCGCAGCAGCTTGGCCCGCTCGCCCTCCAGCATCTTGTCCACCGGCACGCCGGTCCAGCGCGAGACGATGGCGGCGATCCCCTCCTCCGTCACGCTCTCGTTCACCAGGCGCCCGCCATCCTGGTTGGCGGCGATCAGCTTCTCCAACTCCGGAATCTCGCCGTAGCGAAGCTGAGACGCCCGGGCCAGGTCGCCACGCCGCTGCGCCACCTCCTCCTCGCTGCGCGCCGCCTCCAGCCGCTCCTTCAGCTTCTGCCCACCGGCCAGCTTCTCCTTCTCCGCCTTCCAAACGGCAGACATGGCATCGGATTTCTCCTGCAGCCCCGCCAGCTCCTGCTCCAGCTTGCCCAGCCGGTCCCGGCTTGCCGCATCGGTCTCTCGCTTTAGCGCCTCGCGCTCGATCTTCAGCTGCATCAGCCGCCGATCCAGCTCGTCCAGCTCCTCCGGCTTGCTGTCCACCTGCATCCGCAGCCGGCTCGCCGCCTCGTCCATCAGGTCGATCGCCTTGTCCGGCAGGAACCGGTCGGTGATGTAGCGGTTCGACAGCGTCGCCGCCGCCACCAGCGCCCCATCGGTGATGCGAACCCCATGATGAAGCTCATACTTCTCCTTGATCCCGCGCAGGATCGAGATCGTATCCTCCACGGAGGGCTCGCCCACGAACACCGGCTGGAACCGCCGCGCCAGCGCCGCATCCTTCTCCACGTGCTTGCGATACTCGGCCAGCGTCGTGGCCCCCACGCAGTGCAGCGCCCCGCGCGCCAGCTCCGGCTTGATCAGATTGGAGGCATCCATCGCCCCATCCGCCTTGCCCGCCCCCACCAGCGTGTGCATCTCGTCGATGAACAGGATGATCTCGCCCTCGGCGGATTCGATCTCCTTCAGCACCGCCTTCAGCCGCTCCTCGAACTCCCCGCGATACTTCGAACCCGCGACCATCGCGCCGAGGTCCAGCGCCAGCAGCTTCTTGTTCTTCAACGCCTCCGGCACGTCGCCATTGACGATGCGCAGCGCCAACCCCTCCACGATCGCCGTCTTGCCCACGCCGGGCTCGCCGATCAGCACCGGGTTGTTCTTGGTCCGCCGTGCCAGAACCTGGATCGTGCGCCGTATCTCCTCGTCGCGCCCGATCACCGGATCGAGCTTCCCCTCGCGCGCCAGCGCCGTCACATCGCGGGCATACTTCTTCAGCGCATCGAAGTTCGATTCAGCGTTCTGGCTGTCCACTTTCCGGCCCTTGCGGATATCCGCCACGGCCTTGTCCAGCGCCTGGGGCGTCGCTCCGGCACCACGCAACGCCTTCGCCGCCGGCGTGTCGCTCGCGGCCAACGCCACCAACAACCGATCCTGCGCCACGTATTCGTCGCCGGCCTTTTGCGCCGCCTGCTGCGCCCCATCCAGCACCCGCACCAGCGCGGGCGTGATCTGCGGCTGCCCAGACGCCCCGCCGCCCTGCACCTTCGGCTGCTTGGCGAGTTCCGCCTCCACCCCGGCGCGCGCCGCCTTGTCATCGCCGCCGGCCGCGCGGATCAGCCCGGCCGCCGCGCCCTCCTCATCGTCCAGCAGCGCCTTCAACAGGTGCTCCGGCGTGAGCTGCTGATGGAACTCCCGAATGGCGATCGTGCTCGCCGCCTGCAGGAAACCGCGTGCGCGGTCAGTGAATTTCTCGATGTCCATGTCCGTCCTTGTCCCTCTTCAGGCGACAATCCCAAAGCTGGGCGCCCGACATCGGGCCGCCCG
>CAMDAM010000457.1 GCA_945888575.1 Asaia bogorensis
GTCAGGTCATCGGCCAGCAACACGAAGGACATGGCGCACTTCTCCCGGGAGGCGAGTCGCCATGATCCTGGTCAATCCGCGCACCAAGCGCCATGCCAACGCCGCATGGGCGCAGCCCAACCCGCCGTTCATCCCATCGTGGACCGCCACTGCGCGGGTGTGCTATCGGAAGGTCTGAACAACCCTCCA
Organism: Asaia bogorensis; assembly: GCA_945888575.1. Taxonomy (GTDB): domain Bacteria; phylum Pseudomonadota; class Alphaproteobacteria; order Acetobacterales; family Acetobacteraceae; genus CAMDGX01. The sequence goes on from CAMDAM010000457.1 coordinate 190, forward strand.
GAACTGGTTGAAATGGTGACGAAAGATCGTTCCGGGCTCGATGGCATGACCCGCCGTGGAGCGCTTGCGCTCGGCGCGGTCGCCTTGCTCCCGCGTCCGGCTGGTGCCCAGGCCGGTGCCCAGGCCGGTAGTGGAGCCGTACTGATCATGAACTCCGGCGCCGCCTCGCTCAGCGTAATCGACATGGCCTCCCGCCGCGAAACCCGCCGCATCCCGGTGCTGCGCGAACCCCATCACTGGGCCCTGACGCCAGACCACAAGGAACTGCTGATCGGCGATTCCTCCGGCAACGAACTGCAGGTGCTCGATCCCCGCACCTTCGCGGTCACGCGCCGCATGCCGGTCTCCAACCCCTACCACCTGCAATTCAGCGGGGACGGCAAGTTCTTCGTCGTCGCCGGTCTCGCCCGCAACCAGATCGATATCTACGAAGCCGCCACCTACAAGCTTCTGAAGCGCTTCCCCATCAAATCCATGCCCAGCCACATGGATTTCGCGCCGGACAGTTCCGTGGTGTTCGTCACGCTCCAGGGCACCGGCCGCATCGCCGCCATCGATCTGCGCCGGCTGGAGATCCTGTGGGACGAACCGTGCGGCAACGCCCCCGCGGGTGTGCTGGTCCATGCCGGCAAGGTCCTGGCCGGCAACATGGGCGGCGACGACGTGGCCGTGCTGGATGCCAAAACCGGCAAGACCCTGCGCCGCATCCGCACCGGCAAGGGCGCCCACACCCTGTTCTGGGCGCCGGACCGCAAGACGATCTGGGTGAACAACCGGCTCGACCAGCAATCGGTGGTGGTTCTGGACGCCGCCACGCTCGACCCCGTGCGCCGCTACCGCCTGCCCGGCGGTCCCGATGACCTGGAATTCGCGCCGGATGGCAACATCTGGTTCACCATGCGCTTCATCCACAAGGTGGCCGTGCTGGACCCCAAAAGCGGCGATTTCACCACCATCGACGTCGGCCGCTCCCCGCACGGCATCTTCCTCAACCCCCGCGCCATCGCCACCGCATGATCCCCGCTTTCGACACCGCCGCCGGCTGGATCCAGGAAACCCTCCTGCTGCCGCTGCTGTTCTCGCTCGGCCTGATCCAGTGGGAAGACATCTCCTTCGGCTGGGCGCTGTTCGCCGTGTACGGCGCCGCCCAGGTGGTGGTCACCTTCGCCATCTGCGTGCCGCTGGAACGCTGGAAGCCGGTGGAACGCTGGCCGGATGCCCAGGCGGTGGTGGTGGACGTGCTCTACACCTTCATCAGCCGCGTGGGCCTGCTGCCGCTGATCACCTTCGTGCTGTTCTTCAAGCTGCAGGTCGAACTCAACGGGTTCCTCACCGACATGGGCTACGTCCCGCCGACTCTCGAACGCATCTTCCCGTTCCTGTTCGGCATGCCGGTGCTGACCTTCCTCCTCTACGCCATCATCCTGGATTTCGGCGAATACTGGCGCCATCGCCTCAGCCACGTGTTCCGCTGGTGGTATTCGCTGCACGCGCTGCACCATGCCCAGCGCCAGATGACCTTCTGGTCCGACGATCGCAACCACCTGCTGGACGACATCATCGGCTTCGCCTGGTTCACCTGCATCGCGCTGCTCATCGGCGTGCCGCCGATGCAGTTCCCGCTGCTGGTCCTGCTGCTGCGCCTGATCGAAAGCCTGAGCCACGCCAATGCCCGCGTCTCCTATGGCTGGCTGGGCGAGCGCCTGCTGGTCTCGCCGCGTTTCCACCGCGCGCACCACGGCGTCACCGCCGCCGGCGAAATCAGCGTCAACTACGGCGCGGTCCTGCCCTGGTGGGACATGATCTTCCGCACCGCCGATTTCTCGCGCGAATTCGTGCAAACCGGCGACCCGACCGCGGAGGAGGAACTGGCTACCGGCAGCTACTTCACCCAGCAATGGGTCGGCGCCAAGCGGATGCTGCACGATATCTTCAGCAGCACGCCAAGGGGCGCCGGCTGATGTACGACGGCCCCATCATCGACACCTTCCTGCACGCCCCCTGGATCGGCGAGGCAGGCACTGTCCCCCGCGCAGACGTAGTGCCCTGGACCGACGATGCCCGCCTGCGCCGGGTGATGAGCACCTTCCACCACCCAGACCAGCCCGGCGGCCTCCCGCCGCAACGCAGCCTCGATCAAGTGCTGGCCGAGATGGACCGCGCCGGCGCCACCCACGGCATCCTGGCCGCGAAGGTCTACTACACCACCACCACCCCGGCGCTCGACGCGCTGCACGCCGAACTCGCCCGCCTCTGTGCCGCCTCCAACGGCCGGCTGCGCTGGATCGCCACGGTCATGCCGCCGGAACACGGGCCCGGTTCCTACTGGGACCTGATGCGCAACCCGCGCATCATCCAGTCCCGGCACGGTGATCCCAACCTGGTTGGCGTCCACATCACCCCATCCCCCTGGGGGCTCGCGCCGAACGACCGCTGGTACTACCCGCTCTATGCGCGCTGCGTGGATCTCGGGCTGAAGCTGTTCACCTATGTCGGCATGCCCGGCCCGCTCTGGCCCATGGCCCCCAACGACCCCACCCATCTCGACGACGTCGCCCTGGCCTTCCCCGACCTCGCGATCATCGCCCACCACATCGGCGATCCCTGGACCGAGATGGCCGTGCGCCTGGCCGCCCGCCACGCAAATTTCTACATCTGCACCTCGGCCTGGTCGCCGAAATCCTACCCGGAGGCCCTGATGCGCTTCCTCGCCGGCCGCTGGCACGGCCAGCGCGGCAGCGAGAAGGTGCTGTTCGCCTCCGACTACCCGTTGCTCGATCTCGCCCGCACGGTGGCCGCCGCGCGCGCCATGAACCTGCCGGCCGACGACCTGCGCCGGATGCTGCACGACAACGCCCAGGCCCTTCTGTTCAGCTAACCCAGCCGCAGCAAAGGCACCGCCACCCCCGCCAGCGCCACCGCGGCGATCCGCACCGCCGTGAACCGCTCGCGCAGGAACAGCGCCGCGATCACGATGGCAAACAGCGCCGAGGTATCGCGCAGCGCCGCCGCGGGTGCGATCGGTGCCAGGCTGAACACCCACAGGATCAGCAGATACGACGCCATGGAGGCGATCCCGCCCGGTACCGCCACCCGCAGCACGCCGGGCAACTCCGCCACCGCCGGCAGGTTGCGCCGCTGCCGGATCAGCATCGCCAGCGCATTGGTGACGGAAACCACGATCCCATACGCCCAGGGCGAGCCTGAGGCCCGCACCCCCTGCGCGTCCGTGATCACATAGGCCGCCGTTCCCAGGCCCGCGGCCAACGTCCAGCCCAGCGCCTTCAGGTTCCCCGCCCGCCCGGCCCCCGTGCGCGCCGCATCGAAGGCGAGTGTCAGCAACGAAAGCGCGATCACCGCCACCCCCGCCAGCCCCCACGGCCCCACCCGCTCCCCGGCCACCGCCGCCGCCAGCGGCACGATCATCAAGACCGCGACCGCGCGGATCACCGGATACACCAGCCC
>CAMDAM010000458.1 GCA_945888575.1 Asaia bogorensis
GGCATGGCGTTCGGCATCTGGTGCGAGCCGGAGGCGGTGGGGGCGTGTGCGCGCGTGCACTCAGCCCACCCCGAATGGCTGCACCACCTGAACGGACGGCGGCCCGACGCCGATGCGCGCGCCGTGCTCCATCTCGGCGTGCCCGCGGCGTGGGCGCATGCCTTCGACCTGCTCAGCGACCTCGTGCGAAGCAGCGGTGCGACCTGGCTGAAATGGGACTTCAATGCCGATATTGCCGCCGGCGGCTGGGCGCCGGGATTGCCGGAGGACATCACGGCGCAGGACCCGCTGATCGCTCACTACCAGGGGCTCTACCGGCTGCAGCAGGCGCTGCTGGCGGCGTTCCCGACGCTGGTGCTGGAGATGTGTGCCAGCGGCGGCGGGCGGATGGATGGCGCGATCCTGGCGCATGCCCACACCAACTGGATCAGCGACCAACCGCAGGCACTGGCGAAGCTCGCCATCCATTTCGGCATCCAGCGTGCCCATCCCGCGATCTGTTGCAACGACTGGCTGGTGGACTGGCCCGCCCGACGCTACCCCGGCATTCCCATCATCGATCAGCGCGGCGATCTCGCCTTCCGGCTGCGGGTGGCGATGCTGGGCTCTTTCGGGGTGTCGGCGCCACTGCTGGACTGGAGCGAGGGGGATTGCGCTGTGGTGCGGGACCACATCCGCACCTATCGCGACAGGGTGCGGCCGCTGATCCAATACGGTGACCAGTATCAGTTGACGGAGCCGCCGCCGCTGGACGGGTGTGGCACGTGGGCGGCGATCTGGTACGTGGCCAAGGACGGACGGGGCGGCGTGTTGTTCGCCTTCCGCCTGGAGGGACCGGCGACGCGGGACTTTGCGCTGTCCGGCTTGTATTCCGACCAGTGGCGGATCAGCGGCGATCCCGCGGAGCCCTTCGCAGGGGGGCTCCGCGTGACCCTGAACGCGCCGTTCAGGGCCGCGCTGATACTGGTTGAGGCCGTGCCGGTGACGGAGGGGGTCGGCGTCTAGCCCGCCAGCGCCGCCCGCACCGCAGCCAGGGCATCGTCCGCCTTTGCGGCATCGGGGCCGCCGGCCTGGGCCATATCCGGCCGGCCGCCGCCGCCCTTGCCGCCGACCGCGGCACTCGCGGCGCGGACGAGATCGACGGCGCTGACGCGGGGGGTGAGGCCGGCGGAGACGGCGACGACGATGCTGGCCTTCCCCTCGGCGGTGGAGACCAGGGCAACAACGCCCTCGCCGATCTGCTGGCTGATGGCTTCCGCGATGCCCTTGAGGTCGCGGGCCGGCACCTCGCCGAGGTTGCGGGCGGCGAGGGTGATGCCGTTGACGGTCTCGGCCTCGCTGGTGGTGCCGCCGGTGGCGAGCTTCTTCTGCAGCTCCTGCACCTGGCGTTCCAGCTTGCGGCGCTCCTCCACCAGGGCGGCGACTCGCTCCGGTACTTCGGCGGGGGCGGCGCGGAGTGCGATGGCGACTTCCAGCAGGCGGCGGTCGTTCTCGGCGATGGCGGCCAGGGCGGCTTCGCCGACCACGGCTTCCACGCGGCGGACGCCGGCGGAGACGGCGCTTTCGGACAGGATGCGCATCAGGCCGATATCGCCGGTGCGGCGAACATGGGTGCCGCCGCAGAGCTCGATCGAGTAGGCGCGCCCCTGGTCGTCGCCCATGGCGACCACGCGGACTTCCTCGCCGTATTTCTCGCCGAACAGGGCGCGCGCACCTTCGGCCACGGCGGCGTCAGGGGTCATGAGGCGCGTGGTGACTTCGGCGTTCTCGCGGATGCGGGCGTTCACCTCGGCTTCCACCACGGCGAGGTCGTCGCGGGTGATGGGGGTGGGCTGGCTGACGTCGAAGCGCAGGCGGTCGGGCGCGTTGAGGCTGCCCTTCTGGGCGACGTGGTCGCCGAGCCGGCGGCGCAGGGCTTCGTGCAGCAGGTGGGTGGCGGAGTGGTGGGCGCGGATGGCGCTGCGGCGGGCGTGGTCGACCGTGGCGGCGACGGGCTTGCCGATCTCGGCGGCCCCTTCGGTGACACGGCCGAGATGCACGAAGAGGTCGCCGACCTTCTTCTGGGTGTCGTGGATGGTGATGGAGAAGCCGGGGCCGGCGATGATGCCGGTGTCGCCCACCTGGCCACCTGATTCGGCGTAGAACGGGGTCTGGTTGAGGATGACCGCGACTTCCTGGCCGGCTTCCGCCGTCGGCACCGGGTGGCCGGCGACGACCAGGGCGGTGATCTCGCCTTCGGCGGCTTCGGTGGCGTAGCCGAGGAACTCGCTGGCGCCGAGCTTCTGCTTGAGGTCGAACCAGACGGTTTCGGTGGCGGCCTCGCCGCTGCCGGCCCAGGCGGCGCGGGCGCGCTTGCGCTGTTCCTCCATGGCGGCGTTGAAGCCATCGACATCGACCGACTGGCCCTGTTCGCGCAGTGCGTCCTGGGTGAGGTCGAGCGGGAAGCCGAAGGTGTCGTAGAGCTTGAAGGCGACGCCGCCGGCCAGCTTGTCGCCCGGGGCAAGCATGGCGGTTTCCTCGGCGAGCAGGCCGAGGCCGCGATCCAGCATCGCCTTGAAGCGGGTTTCCTCCAGCCGGAGCGTGTCGGCGATCAGGGTTTCGCCGCGGACCAGCTCCGGATAGGCGCCGCCCATCTGGCGCACGAGGGCGGGGACCAAGCGGTGCATGATCGGATCGCGTGCGCCCATCATGTGGGCGTGGCGCATGGCGCGGCGCATGATGCGGCGGAGCACGTAGCCGCGGCCCTCGTTGCTGGGCATAACGCCCTCGGCGATGAGGAAGCTGGTGGCGCGGAGGTGGTCGGCCACCACGCGGTGGCTGGCGCGGAACGGGCCGTCGGGGTCCTGGCCGGTGGCTTCGGCGCTGGCCAGGATGAGGGCGCGCATCGTGTCGGTGTCGTAGTTGTCGTGCTTGCCCTGGAGAATGGCGGCGAAGCGCTCCAGGCCCATGCCGGTGTCGATGGAGGGGCGCGGCAGCGGGCGGCGGGTGCCGGGCGGCCCTTCCTCGAACTGCATGAACACGTTGTTCCAGATTTCGATGAAGCGGTCGCCGTCTTCATCGGGCGAGCCCGGGGGGCCGCCGGGGATCTTGTCGCCGTGGTCGTAGAAGATTTCCGCGCACGGGCCGCAGGGGCCGGTTTCGCCCATGCGCCAGAAATTGTCGTCGGTGGGGATGCGGATGATGCGGCTTTCCGGCAGGCCGGCGATCTTCTTCCACAGGGCGGCGGCGTCTTCGTCCTCGGAGTAGACGGTGACGAGCAGCTTGTCCTTCGGGAGGGCGAAATCCTTCGTGAGCAGGGTCCAGGCGTGGTAGATGGCCTGGTCCTTGAAGTAGTCGCCGAACGAGAAATTGCCCAGCATCTCGAAGAAGGTGTGGTGGCGGGCGGTGTAGCCGACATTGTCCAGGTCGTTGTGCTTGCCGCCGGCGCGGACGCATTTCTGCGCCGTGGTGGCGCGGGAGTAGGCGCGCTTTTCCTGGCCGGTGAAGACGTTCTTGAACTGGACCATCCCCGAGTTGGCGAACATCAGGGTGGGGTCGTTGCGCGGCACCAGCGGGCTGCTCTCCACCACGGTGTGGCCGTGGCGGGCGAAGTAATCCAGGAAGGTGGCGCGGAT
>CAMDAM010000459.1 GCA_945888575.1 Asaia bogorensis
CAGTTCTGGCGCTACGTGGTGGCGCTGACCAAGGGCGACCTCGGCATGTCGCTCACCACCGGCCAGCCGGTGCGTGCGGAGATCGCCACCCGCCTGCCGGCCTCCGCCGAGCTGACGCTGTGCGCGCTGGTGCTGGCGATCGCCATCGCGATGCCGCTGGGCGTGCTGGCCGCAGTGCGGCAGGGCTCCCTGATCGACCATGCCTGCCGCGTGCTGACCACGGCCGGCGTTTCCCTGCCGGTGTTCTTCACCGGGTTGCTGCTGGTGTACGTGTTCTACTTCGTGCTCGGCTGGATGCCGGCGCCGCTGGGGCGGCTGGATGCCTTCGCCACGGCGCCGCCGCAGGTGAGCGGGTTCTACCTGATCGACACGTTGCTGGCCGGCGATACCGAGACATTCCGCGCCGCGGCGGCGCAGATCGTGCTGCCGGCCACCACGCTGGCGCTGTTCGCGCTGGCGCCGATCGCGCGCATCACGCGGGCTTCCATGCTGGCGGTGCTGGGCTCCGAGTTCATCCGCACCGCGCGCGCCAGCGGGCTTTCCGGCCCCACCGTGGTGGTGACCTACGCGCTGCGCAACGCGCTGCTGCCGGTGGTGACGGTGCTGGGCATGGTGTTCTCCTTCCTGCTCGGCGCCAACGTGCTGGTGGAAAAGGTGTTCGCCTGGCCGGGCATCGGCAGCTACGCGGTGGAGGCACTGATCGCATCGGACTTCGCCCCGGTGCAGGGCTTCGTGCTGACCATGGCGGTGCTGTACGTGCTGCTGAACCTGGGCATCGACCTGCTGAACCGCGCGATCGACCCGCGCGCCCGGCACGGCGCATGAGCACCACCGTCGCCCCGGCGGCACCGCGGGATTCGATCTGGGCCCATGCGCGCTATGTGCTGGCCGGCAATCCCGTCACGCTGTTCGCGCTGTGCCTGTTCCTGGCCTATGCGCTGATGGCGCTGCTGGGGCCGCTGGTCGCGCCGTTCGACCCGATGGCCAGCGACACCGCGCGCGCGCTGCAGGCCCCGACCTGGCGGCACTGGTTCGGCACCGACCAGTTGGGCCGGGATATCCTCAGCCGGGTGATCGTCGCCACGCGGGTGGATCTGGGCATAGCGCTCGCCTCCGTGGTGCTGGTGTTCGCCGCCGGCGGGCTGGCCGGGCTGGCGGCCGGGTTCTTCGGCGGCTGGGTGGATGCGGTGGTGGGGCGCATCGCCGATACCATCATGGCGTTTCCGCTGTTCGTGCTGGCGATGGGCATCGTGGCCGCGCTGGGCAACACCATCCCGAACATCGTGCTGGCAACAGCGATCATCAACTTCCCGCTCTACGCCCGGGTGGCACGTGCGGAGACGCTGACGCGGCGGCAGGCGGGGTTCGTGGATGCGGCGCGGCTGTCTGGCCATCGCGACGGGGCGCTGCTGCTGGGGCAGGTGCTGCCCAATATCATGCCGATCATGGTGGTGCAGATGTCGCTGACCATGGGCTACGCGATCCTGAACGCGGCGGGGCTGTCTTTCATCGGGCTGGGCGTGCGGCCGCCCACGGCGGAGTGGGGGATCATGGTGGCGGAAGGGGCGAGCTTCATCGTCTCCGGCGAATGGTGGATCGCGCTGTTCCCAGGTGCGACGCTGATGCTCGCGGTGTTCTGCTTCAACCTGCTGGGCGATGGGTTGCGCGACATCGTCGACCCGAGGCGGCGCACATGACGGACGCGCTTTCGGTGCAGGACCTCTCGGTGGCGTTCCATACCCGTGCCGGCGTGGTGCACGCGCTGGAGCGGGTGAGCTTCACCGTCGGCGCCGGGGAAACGCTGGCACTGGTGGGCGAATCCGGCTCGGGCAAGTCCGTCACCGCCTATGCTATCATGGGCTTGCTGGAGGCGGCAGGGCAGGTCACCGGCGGGCGCGCGCTGCTGGGGGAGATCGACCTGCTGGCGGCATCTCCCGCGGCACTCGCCCGTATTCGCGGCAAGCGCGTGGCGATGATCTTCCAGAACCCGCGCACGGCGCTGAACCCGATCCGCCCGGTGGGCACGCAGATCGCCGACGTGATGCGCCGGCACGGCGGTGCCACCTGGTTCAACGCCCGCGACCGCGCCATCGAGGCCCTGCGCGCCGTGGGCATTCCCGATCCCGCCCGGCGCGCCCGCGCCTATCCGTTCGAGCTTTCGGGCGGCATGTGCCAGCGCGTGATGATCGCCATCGCGATGGCCGCAAGGCCCGACCTGTTGATCGCCGACGAGCCGACCACGGGGTTGGACGTGACGACCCAGGCGGTGGTGATGGACCTGATCGCGGAGATGGCCGCGCAGACCGGCATGGCGACTATCCTGATCACCCATGACCTCGCCTTGGCCGCCGAGCGGGCGCGGCGGATCGCGGTGATGCATGCCGGCCACGTGGTGGAGGTGGCGGAGACGGCCACGTTGCTAGCCCGCCCGATGCACCCCTATTCCGCACGCCTGATCGCCGCCACGCCCACCGCGGCCGGCGCGCTGGACGACCTGCAATCCGTGCCCGGCGCCCTGCCAGACCTGCGCGGCACCGCCATCCCCGCCTGCCGCTATGCCGCGCGCTGCGACCGCCGCCAGGCCGATTGCGGCGAGACGCTGCATCCGCACGAGGCGGAACCCGGCCACAGCGTGGCCTGCCGCCATCCGCTGGGCGTGGCGGCATGACCCCGCTGCTGGAACTCGATGCCGTCAGCAAGCGGTTTCCGCTCGGCCGCCGCCGCCTGTTCGCCAAGGCACCACCGCCCGAGGTGCATGCGGTGTCGGAGGTTTCCCTCGCGGTGCATGCCGGCGAGACCGTGGGGCTGGTGGGCGAAAGCGGCTGCGGCAAGTCCACCCTGGTGCGACTGATCACCCGGTTGCTGGACACCACGGAGGGGACGATCTGGTTTGACCGCCGTGAGATCTCCGGCGTGCCGGCCCGCTTCTTCGCCCGCGACACCAATCGCGCCGATATCCAGATGGTGTTCCAGGATGCCGGCGAGAGCATCAACCCGCGCTTCACCGCGGCCGACGCCATCGCCGACCCGCTGCGCAAGCTGCTCGGCCTGCGCGGCGCCGCACTGCAGGCGCGCGTGGAGGAAGCGGCGACGCAATGCGGCCTCCCGCTGGCCCTGCTGGGCCGATACCCGCACCAGCTCTCCGGCGGGCAGCGCGCCCGTGTTGGCATCGCGCGTGCCATCAGCACGCATCCGCGCCTGCTGGTGCTCGATGAACCGACCGCGGCGCTGGATGTCTCGGTGCAGGTGACGGTGCTGAAGCTGCTGCAGCAGCTGAAGGCCGAGCTGGGCCTCAGCTACATCTTCGTCAGCCACGACCTCAACGTGGTGCGGCTGCTGTGCGATCGCGTGGTGGTAATGTATCTCGGCCGCGTGGTGGAATCCGGCCCGGCGCAGCAGGTGTTCGAGGCCCCCCGCCACCCCTACACGAAAAGCCTGATCGCCGCCGTGCCGCGGCTGGAAGGCGCCCGGCCAGAGGCGCCGCGCCTGGTCGGCGATCCGCGCAGCCCCATTGATCCCGATCCGAATGCCTGCCGCTTCCACGGCCGCTGCCCGGCTGGGTTCGACCGTTGCGGCACAGCAATGCCGGCCCTGCGAGAGGTGGC
>CAMDAM010000460.1 GCA_945888575.1 Asaia bogorensis
GGCGGGGAGGGGCCGCCCAGGTCTCTCCACCGCATCGACGGCCCCTCCCCGCCGAAGGCGGAAAAGGTCATGGGGTCTGGGGCCGCCGGCCCCAGCGGGTCCAGGGCAGAGCTCTGGCCTTCCTTCCTCTCCCTCCGCACCGCATCGGCCCTCGCATGACCTGGGCGGCGATACTGCGGCACCTGGTGTTTGCCGCCGGGTTGGCGTGTGTTGCGGCGGTCGTGGTTCGCGCGATGGTGTCGGCGGGGGTGATGGACCGGCCGGCGGCGAGGAAGGCGCATACGGTTCCGACGCCGAAGGGCGGTGGGGTTGGGATTGTGGTGGCGTTCCTGTTGGGCATTTCGGTGCTGTATGGGTTTGCCGATTTTGCCCGGCTGGCGGATGCGTATTTCCGCGGCGTGGTGCTGGCTGCGGTGGCGATTGCGGTGGTGGCGTATTGGGACGACCTGCGCGATTTCCCGTTCGTGGTGAAGCTGGGGGCGCAGGTGGCGGCGGCGCTGCTGGCGGTGGGCACGGGGCTGTATGTGGAGGTGTTCAACCTGCCGTTCCTGGGGCCGGTGCATCTGGGCGTGTGGGGCGCGGTGGTGACGGTGGGATGGATTCTGTTCGCCACCAACGCGATGAACTTCATTGACGGGCTGAATGGGCTGGTGGGCGGCACGGTCCTGGTGGCCTGCGCCTTTTTGGCGGTGATCGCGGCGGGGCAGGAGGGGTGGTTCGTGTATTTCGCCGCCCTGCTGCTGGGGGCTGCGGTGGCGGGGTTTTTGCCGTTCAATTTTCCACGCGCGCGGATTTTCATGGGGGATGTGGGCAGCCAGTTCTGTGGCTTCGTGCTGGCGATGCTGGGGGTGGCGGCGGCGCGGTTCCAGACGATCGAGATGAGCTTTTTGCTGGTGCCGATGCTGCTGGCCGGGGTGCTGTTCGACGTGGCATTCACGCTGGTACGGCGGGCGCTAGCCGGCGAGAACGTGGCGCAGGCGCATCGCTCGCATCTGTATCAGGTGGCGCATCGGTCGGGCGTGGATTTCAGGGCGATTGCGGTGGTGCATTGGGGATTCGCGGCGGTGGGCGGGGTGGTGGCCTTGGCCTTCACCCATGCCGGGTCGGCGGCGAAGTTGCCGCTGCTGCTGGCGCTGCTGGTGCCGCAGCTGGCGTGGCTGGGGTTCGTGGTGGCGCGGGCGCGGGCGGCCGGGTTGGGGCGCTGGTAGCTACCTGCGCGGTACCCGCAGGCCGATCAGGGCCAGGGCGCCGGCCGCGAGGAACACCAGGATTGTCGCCATCCCTGCCCGCTGGCTTTGGAACAGGGTGGTGGCCAGGGCCAGGAAGGCCGGGCCGACGAAGGCGGTGACGCGGCCGGAGAGGGCGAACAGGCCGAACCAGGCGGAACGGGCCTCGGGCGGGGCCATGTGCGCCATCAGGCTGCGGCTGGCCGATTGGGCGGGGCCGACGAACAGGCCCAGCGCCAGGCCGAACACCCAGAACCACAGCGGCTCCGTGACGATGACCGCCGGGGTGCCGAGGGCCACCAGCGCCCAGAGGCTGATCATGATGGCCGCCTTGGGGCCGATCCGGTCCTCGATGAAGGCGAAGCCGATCACGCCCAGCCCGGCGGTGATGTTCAGGCCGATGCCGAACAGCAGCACCTCGCGGGCGGTGAAGCCGAAGGTGCCGGCGGCGAAGATGCCGCCGAAGGCGAACAGCGTCACCAACCCGTCCATGAACAGCATGCGGGCGATCAGGAAGCGGCGCAGCACCGGGTCTGCCACCGCGGCGCGCAGGGTGGTGCGGAGTTCGGCCATGGCATTGCGCACCGCCTCGCCCCAGGGGCGTTGCGTGGCGGGCTTGGGGATGAACACCAGCGCGGGCCAGCCAAAAACGAGCGCCCAGAGCCCGGCCAGGATCACGCAGGCGCGCACCGGCTCCGAGGTGGCGGCATCCAGGCCAAACAGCGGGGGATCGGGCTGGACCAGAAACACCAGGGCCACCACCAGCGCAGCCAGCCCGCCGCCATAGCCGGCGCCCCAGGCGAAACTGGAGAGCCGGCCGAAGCGCTCGCGTGGCGCGAGGTCGGGCAGCATGGCGTTGTAGAAGATGCTGGCGATCTCGTAGGCCACGGTGCCGAGGCCGGCCAACACCAGCGCCAGCAGCACGTAGGAGGGCTCCGGCTTCACGAACCACAGGCCGAGCGTGGCGGCCACCATCACCGCCAGGCTCACCCCCAGCAGCGCATTGCGCCGCCCGCCGCTATCGGCGATGGCGCCCAGCGGCACGGCGAGCAGCGCCACGGCGGCCCCGGCGACGGTCTGCATCAGCACCCATTGCGAGGCACCCTTGATTGGGTCTTCCGCCACCGCCTGGGTGAAGTAGGTGGCGAACACGAAGGTCGCCACGATGGTGGCGAAGGCGTGGTCCGCCCACACGTACAGCACCCAGGAAATCGCCGCCCGCCGTTGTGCCATTCGCCCACCTTCACCCGCGGCCCTGCCCCAGAGTAGGGTGCGGCCCCGCCGGAGGCCACCCATGCGACACGCCATCGCCCTTGTTGCCCTTCTCGCCGCCGCACCTGCCATGGCGCAGGACCGCCCGACCAGCAGCGGCAGCGGCTTCGTGGTCGCACCGGGCCGCGCGCTGACCAACCACCACGTGATCGATGGCTGCCAGCGCGTGAGCTTCCGCACGCCGCAGGGGCAGATTGTGCAAGCCCGCGTGCTGGCCTCCGATCCGCGCCGGGACCTCGCCTTGCTGGGCTATGAGGGCGAGGCCGGCCCGGCGCTGCGCTTCCGCGAGGGCCCGCCGGTGGCGCGCGGGGAGGCGGTGGTGACCTACGGCTTCCCACTCTCGGGCGTGCTCTCCTCCGGCCCCACGCTCACCACCGGGGATATCAGCGCGCTGGCCGGGCTGCGCGACAACCCCGTGCATTTCCAGATCAGCGCCCCGGTGCAGCCGGGCAATTCCGGCGGCCCGCTGCTGGATGCCCAGGCCAATGTGGTGGGCGTGGTGGTGAGCAAGCTGAACGCCATGCGCATCGCGCAGATGACCGGCGGCGACATCCCGCAGAACGTGAATTTCGCCATCAAGGGGGCGGAGGCACGGCAGTTCCTGCGCGATGCCGGCACCATGCCCACGCTGGCGCAGAGCACGGGGCCGGACATGCGCGCGGCGGCGGTGGGGGAGGTGGCGCATGCCTCCACCCTGTTCATCCAGTGCTACGGCACAGGCGCGCGCCCGGCGCCGGCCACCGCTTCCGCCCCGCCGGGCGGCAAGCCGGCGGACGACCCGAGCTTCCGCCTGGTCAACCGCGGCCAGGTGCCCGTGGCCGAGTTGTTCGCCACCCCGGCCGGCACCGGCACCTGGGGCCGCAACCGGCTGGACCAGGGCAAGCTGGCACCGAAGGAGGCGCGGCTGTTCCGCCTGCCGCGCGGCGGCGAATGCAACTACGACCTGCGGGTGGTGTTCGAGGGCGGGCGGGCGCTGGAGCGCAAGGGCGCGAACCTGTGCCGCATCACCGACCTGCCGGTGCCCTGAGCCTGGCCTGGTCGCGTGATTCACGTCTCCGGCGATTCCGCCTCCGACGATCACGCTC
>CAMDAM010000461.1 GCA_945888575.1 Asaia bogorensis
CGCCCGCGCTGGGGCACCAAAACCGGCAGCCTCCCCGGCGTGGTCAACGATGTCGGCTTCATCATGACCCCCACCGGCCCGCTCGTCCTGTCGATCTACTGCGAAATCCCCGACCCCAATGCCGGCGAGGCAGTGATCGGAGACATCGCCCGCGCCGCACTGGCCTGCGCATAGCCGGCCATCACCACCCCGCGGAAAATGTGACGACCGGTAAAGCTTGCGACCGGCTCGCAATACCGCTTGTATGCGCTCATACGAACATGGTGGCGCAGATGTTACCGGGCGAGGACATGCCGCTCGACGTGCTTGAGGATCGGGTGGAGGAGGCGGTGCGCATGCTCCGCCTGCTCGCCAATGAACGCCGCCTGATGGTGCTCTGCCACCTGCTCGGGCGCGGCGAGATGAACGTGGGCTCCCTCGCAGACCTCGTCGGCCTCTCCCAGCCCGCCCTCTCCCAGCACCTCGCCCAGATGCGCGCCGAAGGCCTGGTCGCCACGCGGCGGGAAGCCCAGACCATCTGGTACCGCGTCGCGGACCCCAAGGTGGCACGCCTGGTCGATGTGCTGCACGAGATGTTCTGCCCCCAGCTCTAGCCCCCTGGCTTGCATCCCGTCCGTCAGGCTACATCTAAGGTCCACGGCATACGCGACGAGGACCGCCCCAGGATGGACCACATCATCGGACAAGCCCCAGCAGCGGGCGGCGCCGGCGCCAACATGATCGTCGATGGCGACCAGGCAACCTTCATGAAGGACGTGGTAGAGGCCTCGCGCCAGATCCCCGTCCTGGTGGATTTCTGGGCCACCTGGTGCGGCCCCTGCAAAACCCTCACCCCCACGCTGGAAAAGGTCGTCCGCGCCGCCGGCGGCCGGGTGAAGCTGGTCAAGATCGATATCGACAAGAACCAGCAACTCGTCGCCCAGCTCTCCCGCCTCGGCCTGCCGCTGCAATCCGTGCCCACCGTGGCCGCCTTCTGGCAGGGCCAGATCGCCGACATCTTCCAGGGCGCCCTCCCCGAGAGTGAGGTGAAGCGCTTCATCGAAACGCTGCTGAAGGCAGCCGGCGGCACCATGCCCACGGCGGACCTGATCGGCGAGGCCAAGGCCGCCATGGAAGCCGGCACCCCGCAGGAAGCCGCCGGCCTCTACAGCGAAGTGCTGGAGCAGGAGCCGGAGAACCCGGAAGCCTGGGGCGGCCTCGTGCGCGCCCTGCTGGCCATGGGCGAGATGGAGCAGGCGCACGAAACCCTGGAACAGGTGCCGGAAAAGATCGCCGAGCACGCCGAGGTCTCCGGCGCCCGCAGCGCGCTGGCGCTGGCCGAGGAAGGCCGCGCCGCCCGCGAGAAGCTCGGCGCCTTCGAAGCCGCCCTGGCCGCCGACCCCGCCGACCACCAGGCCCGCTACGACCTCGCCACCGCGCTCAATTCCATGGACAAGCGCGAGGAAGCCGCCGACGCCCTGCTGGAGATCATCCGCCGCCAGCGCGGCTGGAACGAGGATGCCGCCCGCCTCCAGCTGCTGAAGTTCTTCGAGGCCTGGGGCTTCGACGATGCGGTGACCATGAGCGCCCGGCGCAAGCTGTCGGCCATGCTGTTCAGCTAAGCGCCGCCGCCAAACCACCCGGAGGGCCGATGGACGATACGCGCCAGGCACGGCTCGATGAGCTGCCGACGGAATTCCCGGTATTCCCGCTCACCGGCGCCCTGCTGCTGCCGCGCGGCAAGCTGCCGCTGAACATCTTCGAGCCGCGCTATCTGGCGTTGGTGGAGGATGCGCTCGGCCAGGGCCGCATCTTCGGCATGATCCAGCAGGATCCGCAGAAAACCGCCGGCCCCAGCGGCCCCGGCCTCTACCGCATCGGCTGCCTCGGCCGCCTGTCCTCCTTCAGCGAGGCCGATGACGGCCGCTACCTCATCACCCTCACCGGCCTGTGCCGCTTCGCCATGGGCACGGAGCTGGAAATGCGCCGCGGCTACCGCCGGGTGCGCGCCGATCTGGCCCCCTTCGCGCACGACCTCGAAACCCCCGCCGAACTGCCCGGCTTCGACCGCCCGCCCCTCATCGCCGCCCTGCGCAGCTACTTCCTGCGCCGCGGCTTCGACGCCAACTGGGACGCGATCGGCAAGATGCCAGACGACCAGCTGATCATCACCCTCTCCATGGTCTGCCCCTTCGACCCCGCCGAGAAACAGGCCCTGCTGGAAGCGAAGGATGAGCCGGAACGCGCCCGCACCCTGCGCACCCTGCTGGAGATCGACACCCACCAGACTGCCGAGCCCGGGCCCGATGGCCCGATGCGCGCCAGCTGAGCCGAGAACCCCCATGTCCGACACGCCCGCACCCGTTCCCGTCGATCCCCGCCTGCTGGAAATCCTGGTCTGCCCCATCACCAAGGGCCCGCTGGAATACGACCGCGCCGCCAACGAGCTGATCAGCCGCAGCGCCCGCCGCGCCTACCCGATCCGCGACGGCATCCCCATCATGCTGCCGGACGAAGCCCGCATGCTGGATGAGGCATGAGCCGCCCCGTGCCCACGCCGACCCCCACCGAAATCCACCTCCACCGCGCCGAAAAGCGCCTGGACGTCGCCTTCGACGACGGCTCCCGCTTCAGCTTGCCGGCTGAATACCTGCGCGTCGAAAGCCCCAGCGCCGAGGTCCAGGGCCACGGCCCCAATGAACGCCGCACCATCGCCGGCAAGCGCCACGTCGCCATCGCCGGCATCGAACCCGTCGGCAACTACGCCGTCCGCCTCCTCTTCGACGACGGCCACGACACCGGCATCTTCTCCTGGGACGTGCTCTACAGCCTCGGCCGCGACCAGGCCGGCAAGTGGGACGCCTACCTCGCCGCCCTCCGCGCCGCGAAACTCAGCCGCGACCCGAAATAGCAGCGACGAGATCCAGCCCCTCCGCCCCCTCTCCCGCCCTGCTCTCCGGCGCTGAACCACACGGCGGATGCGCGGGGCCGATCTGCGTGGCAACCAGCCCAGCCACCAGATCCTGCCGCGGGAATGCGTTGGCAGGATCAGGGTCTCGCGAGATCCGCAACGCCCCCAAATTGCCTATTTCGACCGATTCCTCCCGAAGAGAACCGCAAGACTTTGGGACAGCTCCTCGTATCGAAACGGCTTTGCCAGTCGCGGCAGGTCGGGCGCGATCCCCTCGACCTCAGCGTAGCCAGAGACGATCAGGATCGGCAGCCCTGGCTTGCGAACGCGCATCTCCAGCGCCAGTTCCGCACCGCTCATCCCCGGCATCAAGTGGTCCGTCACGATAAGGTCGGGCGTGGCGCCGCCATCAAGAATCTCCAACGCCTGCCGGGCCGAGTCCGCTTCGATCACGTCGTAGCCAAGATCCTCCAGCATGTCGGCCGTGCTCATCCGCACAAGCACCTCGTCATCGACGAGAAGAACGCAACCCCGTGACGCAGCCGGTACTGGCGCGGCCCGCCTCTCCTGGTCGCGAACAACCGAGCCGAAGCTGACGGGCAGCCACAACTCCGCGATGGTCCCATGCCCCGGCTGGCTGACGATCGTGAGCCCGCCACCAAGCTGCGCCACGAGGCCGTGGACCATCGA
>CAMDAM010000462.1 GCA_945888575.1 Asaia bogorensis
GCCGCGGAGAACGCCAGGTTCATGCGCTTGCCGCCTCCACCGCCTTCATCAGCATCGGCACCCCGATCACGCAGGCATGCACGCCGAGATGCGCGGTCAGTTGCATCACCTGCAGGATCTCCTCTTTCGTCGCCCCCGCCCGGATCGCGCGCGCCACATGCAACCGCGTCCCGGCCGGGTTCTGGTGCGTGAACGCAGCATTCAGCGCCACCGCGATCAGGCACCGCTCCTTGGCCGAAAGCGACCCGGTCACCTCCGGCGCCGCCACCAGTTCCGACATTACCGCGAAATAGCTGGGATGCAGCCGCAGCAGAAAATCGGCAAAGCGCGGCCAATCGCCAAACCGCGCCTGATACCCAGCCTTCAGCGCCACCTGCTCGGCCGACAGCGCCGCCTCCAGGAACCCGGTATCCTGCCCGGCCGCCTGCAGCTCCTCCACCAGGATCTCCACCCCCATCGTCACGCCCTCCAGCCCTTCGGCCGTGGCGATCTGCAGGGTCTCCACCACATCCGTCGGGCTGGCACCGCGCGCCAGCGCCAACTTCGTATGGATCAGCAACCCCTCGCCGAACATGTGCGTGGCAGAGGCATCGGCGGCCACATACACCAGCTCCACCATGCGCGGGCTCAGCGGCCCCTCGGCCGCCGGCAGCGCGGCATACTTCATGTAGGTCTCAAGGAAGGCTTGGCTGTACTGCAGCAGCCCGTCGTTGAACGTCACCCAGTAGCCACGCTTCCTGATGTAGTCCTGCTTGAAGGCCTCCTGCGCCGGGGTCAGCTGCATCGGCATCACCCGCGCGCCTTCATCAGCGCCGGATCCACCATCGGCACCGGGATGGAGCCACCGCGCGTCTTGTCGGAATACACCCCGCCGGCGTTGGAGTAATCGAGCCCCTTCTCCTGCTGCAGCTTGCGCCCCAAGGAGATCACCTCCGGCACGTCCTCGGCCGCCAGCGGCGCCATGCGCGGCTTGCGCGCCAGCGCGGCAGCGAAATACGGCGCCAGCTCCGCCTGCTTCTTCGCCTCGCGCGCCGCCTCGCGCTCCTTGAACCATGGCATCACGCCCTCGGCGAAGCGCTCCATGGATTCGCATATATCCGCATGCCGGTTCTTGCCGCATTGCTGGATGAAGATCATCTGGTCCACCCCGGCCTCGCCATAGGGCTTCAGGTTGGCCAGCACCTCCTCCGGCGTGCCGATGCAGCTCTCGCCCGGCGTCGGCGGCATCTGGTCGCGCACCTTCTCATAGGCATCCCACACATTGGTCACGCCCGGCTTGTGCATGCCGAAGATCGCGTAATGCGCCAGCGAGTAGCCAAAGAACCGGAACCCATCGATCCCCCGCTCCATCGCCACGGCGCGATCGGGATGCACGCTCATGCCGGCCAGGCAGGCGAAATTGGCATTCACCGTATGCCCGATCGGCACGCATTCCTCGGAGCGGATGATGTCGTAATACTCCTTCACCCACTCCCCGGCCTGCTCCGGCGTCACGAAGCCGAACACCAGCGCCCCCATCCCGTAGCGCGCCGCGCGCAAAATGCTGTCGCGCCGCGAACACGCCAGCCACATCGGCGGGTGCGGCTTCTGCTTCGGCTTCGGCAGCACATTGCGCGCCGGCATGCTGAAATGCTCGCCCGCGAAGCCCGGATACGGCGCCATCGTCATCATATTGGCAATCTGCTCGGTCGCCTCGCGCCACATCGGGTGCTTCTGCGGCGGGTCGATTCCGAACCCAGCCATCTCCATCAGGGAGCCGGATTCGCCCGACCCCCATTCCACCCGCCCGCCGGAGACGAGGTCGAGCATCCCCAACCGCTCCGCCACCCGCGCCGGATGGTTGTATTTCGGCGCCGTCAGGCAGATCCCATGCCCCAGCCGGATGTTCTTCGTCCGCTGCGATGCCGCCGCCAGGAACACCTCCGGCGCCGAGGAATGGGAGTATTCCTCCAGGAAGTGGTGCTCCACCTCCCACGCGCAGTCGAAGCCCAGCTTGTCCGCCAGCTCCACCTGGTCCAGCGCCTCCTGCACCAGGTTGTATTCGCTGTCCTCGGTCCAGGGCCGGGGCAGCTGGTGCTCGTAGAAGATGCCGAACTTCATGGCGGGCCTCGCGGAGGTTGCAACGTGGCCCACAGCCTGGGAACGGCACCCTCTCCCTGTCAAAGCCCCATCCGCGCCGCCCGGAAATATCACCATGGCGATTTTCCATCGCCGCCCACCCTGCTACCACGGGGCCAACACCCAAGGGGGGAGGACATGGCCCGCAGCCCGATCAAGTCCGCCGCCCGCGTGCTGGAGGTGCTGGAGCTGTTCGCCGACAGCCGCACCCCCCTGCGCCAGAAGGTGATCGTGGAGCGGCTGGCCTATCCGCAATCCAGCACCACCGGCCTGCTGAAAAGCCTCGTGGCGCTCGGCTACATCAACTACCACCGCGCCAGCCGCACCTACTTCCCCACCACCCGCGTGGCCGCGGTGGGCGATTGGATCAACCACTACATCTACGGCTCCGGCCAGCTCATGGAGATGATGCGCCGCATCCATGAGGAAACAGACGAAACCGTCGCCCTGGTCTCGCAGAACGACCTCTACGTGCAATACCTGCGCGTGATCGTGCCGGACCACCCGCACACCTATCCGGTCCCCGAGGGCGGGATGCGCCTGCTCACCCAATCCGGCGCCGGCCTGGTGCTACTCAGCCGCATGCAGGACCGCACCGTGGCCCGGCTGGTGCGCCATATCGACATCCAGGCCCGCGGCACCGCGCCGCGGACGGACCTGCCGCAGCTGCTCGAACAGCTGCGCTGGATCCGCGAGCACGGCCACTGCTTCCTGTCCGGCATTCCCTTCCCGGAAGCCGCCACCATCTCCCTGCCCATGCCCGATGCGCCGCACGGCATCCCGCTCACCATCGGCGTCGGCGGCGCGCGCAGCCGCATCGCCCGCAACCGCACCCGCATCGTCGCCGTCGTGCAGGAAGCCCTGGCCGCCTACTGCGCCACGCTGGAGCAGCCAGGCACGCCGCCGATATCACATCCGTGATTCTGGCCGCACCCCACCCTCCCCCCCTCCCGCCGCTCGCGCGCTTGCGGCCAACTGGTAGCAGAAACAAGAAACGCCGGGGGATTTCCATGCTGCCACTCCATCGCCGCAGGCCCGTGCTGGCCGCGCTTTTCGCCGCCGCCACCTTCGCCGCACCCGCCGCCGCGCAATCGCCGGCCCCGGTGAAGATCGGCATCATGGGCGACCAGTCCGGCCCCTACGCCGACAATGGCGGCCCCGGCTCCGTGCTCGCCGCCACCATGGCGATCGAGGATTTCGGCAAGACCGTGCTCGGCCGCCCGATCCAGCTGCTGGTCGGCGACGACCAGAACAAGCCCGATATCGGCGTGGCCATGGCCCGCAAATGGCTGAACGACGACAAGGTGGATGCCATCCTCACCTTCACCATCTCGCCCACCGCGCTGGGCGTGCAGCCGCTGATGACGGAAGCGAAGAAGCCCCACCTCATCGCCGGCACCGGCACCGCGGATCTCACCGGCCGCGCCTGCTCCCCCATGGCGATCAACTTCGTCTACGACAC
>CAMDAM010000463.1 GCA_945888575.1 Asaia bogorensis
GGTCGTCGATCCGGCCGAGGTGGCCCAGGGCGTGGACGGCATCGCCCAGGCGGGTGCGACGCGGGGTGCCGCCGCGAATGTCGAAGCAGCCGGGCTCGTAGCGGTTGCGGCGGCGGGTCATCAGACTGCACCAGTCCACCGCACCGAACGGCGTCCAGGGGGTGATGGCCTGCAGGTCCGTCCCCTCGGCGCGCAGGGTGCTGGCGGCCTGCCAGCATTCGGCGAGCCAGCGAACCTGGTGGCCGGCCTCCTCGCAGCCGAGATGCGCCTCGGTCACGGCCAGCGGCAGGCCGGGGTAGCGGGCCACCGCCTCGCGCAGGCGCGGCAGCCAGCCGGTCTGGCCGGCGACGGCGGGCACACGGACGGCCTCGGTATCGGCATAGGCGTCCCGCCCGTTGCCGCCATGGGTGTGGGGCGGATAGAGCGCCGTGCGGTGGTCCAGGTAGCGCTCGCTGGTGATGTAGTGGTTGAAGCCGAGCACCACCGGGCCCGGCACGCCTTCCCGCAGGGCTTCTACTGTGGCGAGCGGCACCCCGGCCCGCAGCAGTCGGGCATGGAACGGGTGGGTGTCGCCCACCTTCCCCTGCACCAGGTCAACGCTGAGCCAGCGGCGCTCGTTCTCATGGGCGGCCTGGTAGTGCAATTTCCCGGTGGCGAAGCTGCGCCCGAGGTCTTCGGTTTGCACCAGCCGGGCATGCGGGATCTCCCTGCGGATGGCCTGCATGGCGCGCTGGATGGCACGGCATTGCAGCACGAGCATGCGCAGGAAGCTGGCCTCGCTCGCCTGGTGCGGCGCCCAGTGGCCATAGAGGCCGGAGAACCTGGCGGTGGTCAGCGGCTCGTTCACCGGGGTCCAGTCCGTGATCCAGGGGTACCGCCGCGCCGCGCGGGCGGCGAAGGCAGCGAGCTTCTCCGGCAGCCCGTCGTCCAGCAGGCAGGTGTAGGATGGGCCGCTGCCGTGATGGATCAGCCCGGCAATGGGGGCGATGCCGAGGCGCCGGAGTTCGCCCAGCCGCTCATCGTGCCACCCCCAGTCGCAGTCCTCCGGCTGGTCGGGGGCGATGCGTTCCCAGCTGATCGGGTAGCGCAGCCGGGTGAGGCCGAGCCCGGCGACGGCGTCGAGGTCCGCGATGCGGTCGTGGTGCCCGGTTTCGCGGAACTGATCGCGCAAGGTCTGGCCGACCTGAACGACACTGCATTCCAAGCCCCCCCAGAGCTCGGCGGGGGGGAATTGAGTGGGCGGGGTCATGCCGTTTTGGCCTCCTGCGGCAGGCGGAGCGCGTGGTGCAGCAGGAGTGCTAAGTCCGTGGTCCCCCCGGGGTTGCCGCATTCGATGGGAAATCGAGCATCCGGCAGCTACAGCCAGCCGCGGATGCGGAACCATACGATCGGCAGCACGGCGGAGAGGACGATGGCCACAAGGGCCATGGGGTAGCCGAAGGTCCACTCCAGCTCCGGCATGTGCTTGTAGTTCATGCCCCACATGCTGGCGAAGAAGGTCGGCGGCACGCCGACCACGCTGACGATGGTCAGCACGCGGATGATGTTGCTCTGCTCGATGCCGATGAAGCCGATCGTGGCCTCCAGCAGGAACTGCACCTTGTTGGCCAGGTGGCCGTCGTAGTCCGTCAAGGAGGCGATGTCCGCCCGCAGGATCTTAAAGCGGGATTTGTGCTCCGGCGTGATCCAGGCGGCGTTGGCGAGCACGAAGGGGATCATGCGGCCGAGGCCCAGCAGCATGTCCCGCACCTTGGAGACGAGGTCGCCGACGCGGCCGACATTGCGCAGCTGGGCGCGCAGCTCCGTCTCCGCCCGGCGCGGGCGCACGCGCCGTGCCTCGCTGGGGCGGAACACGCGGCGGGAAACGGCGTCCAGCTCCTCCCCCTCGCGTTCCAGCATGTCCGCGATGCGCTCCACCAGCGCTTCGCACAGGCCAAGCAGAAGCGACATGCTGTTGCGGTCGCCGTTCTGGCCCAGGCGGCAGCGCGCCGCATAGGTGTCGAAAGCCGGCACGGCGGCGAAGCGCACGGTCAGCAGCCGCTCCGGCGACAGGACGAAGCCGATGGGCGAGGTGCGCGACTCGCCAGCCTCCCCGCGCACCAGGCCGGGCAGGGAGAGGGTGAGCGTTTCGCCCTCGCGCCAAAGGCGGCTGGAGGTCTCGATCTCCGACAATTCCTCGCGGGTGGGCACATGCAGGCCGGTGGTCGCCTCCACCAGCTGGCGGGTGGGCTCATCGGGGTTGACCATGTCGATCCACAGCGCCGCGTCGTGCAGGGCGCCATGGGGTGCGCCACCTTCGGCATGGGCCTGGGAGGGGGCGGGGAAGACGCTGAGCATGGGGGCTCCTCCTCTCGGCTGGCCTGCGGACGGCTGGTTGTGCCCCATGGCTTTCGGGCGCGCCAGCGTGCGTGTATGACGGTCCCATGTCCCGTACCCCTCGGCCGGAATTCCCGGCGCCTGTACTGATCACCGACACCGCCGCGCTGGAGGCCCTGTGTACGCGATTGCGTGCCGAGGCGATGGTGACTGTCGACACCGAATTCATGCGCGAGCGCACCTACTGGCCAGAGCTGTGCGTGGTACAGCTGGCCAGCGACACCGATGTGGCGGTGGTGGATACGCTGGCGCCTGGGATCGACCTCGACCCGCTGGGCGCGCTGCTGGCCGACACCAACGTGATGAAGGTGTTCCACGCCGCCCGCCAGGATATCGAGATCTTCGTGCTCCGCTTCGGCGACGTGCCGCGGCCGATGTTCGACACCCAGGTGGCCGCCATGGTGGCTGGGTTCGGCGACCAGGTCGGCTATGACTCACTGGTGGCGGCAACAACCGGCGGCCACATCGACAAGGCGCACCGCTTCAGCGACTGGGCGGCCCGGCCGCTGAGCACCGCGCAGATCAACTACGCCGCGGCCGACGTGACCCATCTGCGCCGCGTCTACGAAAAGCTGCAGGCGCGGCTGGAAAAGGAAGGCCGGCTGGACTGGGTAGGCCAGGAGATGGCCGTGCTGGCCGACCCCGCCACCTACCGCGCCGACCCCGACCTGATGTGGGAGCGTCTGCGCCCCCGCACCAGCAACCGGCGCATGCTCGGCGTGCTGCGCGCCATCGCGGCGTGGCGCGAGCGCGAGGCCCAGCGTTCCAACATCCCGCGCGGCCGCATGCTGAAGGATGAGGCGCTGCTGGAGATCGCCGCAAGCGCCCCCGATTCGATCGACTCGCTCAGCCGCATGCGCGGCGTCACCCGCGGCTTCGCCGAAGGCCGGATGGGCGCAGGCCTGCTGGCAGCCATCGCCGAGGCCAAGGCGCTGCCGGAGGCGGACCTGCCCGAGGTGCCAAACCATCGCGACGGGCCGAAGCCTTCGCCGGCGCTGGTCTCCCTGCTGAAGGTCCTGCTGGCTGCGAAGTGCGAACAGCACCACGTGGCGCCGAAGCTGGTGGCCAACAGCGAGGACATCGACCGCATCGCGGCCGAGGACGCCCCGGATGTCCAGGCGCTGCAGGGCTGGCGGCACGAGGTGTTCGGCGCCGATGCGCTGGCCCTGAAGGCCGGCGGGGTGGCGCTGGG
>CAMDAM010000464.1 GCA_945888575.1 Asaia bogorensis
GATGGCATCCATTTGATCGCCGTGCAGCACGAGGATGGCTCGCTGGTGGTGGGGGACAGCCACCACTACGACCCCACGCCCGATCCGTTCCAGCCGCGCGCGGTGGATGACCGGATGCTGGAGGAATACACCGCCGTCACCGGCCTCGCCGCCCCGGAGGTGATCGAGCGTTGGATCGGCATCTACCCCTCCGGCCCCGACACGGCGTTCACCGAGACGGTGGCCGAGGGGGTGCGGCTGGTGATGGTCACGTCCGGCACCGGCGCCAGCACGGCGTTCGCCATCGGCGAGGAGACCATCGCCGACCTGCTCGGCACGCCGGCGCCGGCGCATGCGATGGAGGAAGCGTGATGCTCAAGGCCCTGGTTCTCGATTGGGCCGGCACCGTGGTGGACCACGGCAGCCGGGCGCCGATGGGTGCCTTTGTGCGCGCCTTTGCTCATTTCGGCGTGACGGTGAGCATCGCCGATGCGCGCGGACCGATGGGCATGGCCAAGCGCGACCACATCGCCACGCTGATGGCCCTGCCGCATGTCGCCGCCGCGTGGCAGGCCGCCCAGGGCAGCGCGCCCGATGAGGCTGCGATCGACAAGCTGCTGGCGGTGTTCGAGCCGATGAACATCGCCGCCATCCGCGACCATGCGGACATCATCCCGGGCGCGCTGGAGGCCATCGCCTGGGCGCGGGCGCGCGGCATGAAGATCGGCTCCACCACCGGCTACACCCGGCCCATCATGGCCGAGCTGATGCCGCTGGCTGCTGCAGCTGGGTACGCGCCGGATCACGTGGTGTGCGCCGGCGATCTGGCGGAGGGGCGGCCGGGGCCGTTGATGATGTGGCACGCGATGTCCGCGCTGGGCATATGGCCCGCGCATACCGTGGTGAAGGTGGACGATACGCCGCCTGGCATTGGCGAGGGCGTGAACGCCGGCACCTGGACCATCGGGCTCGCGCTGACCGGCAATATCTGCGGCCTGTCTGCCGCCGAGCTTGCGGTGCTGCCGGAGGCGGAGCGTGCGCCGGTTCGGGCTCGCGCCGAGGCGGAGATGCGTGCGGCGGGGGCGGACATGGTGATCGACAGCATCGCCGACCTGCCGAAGGCGCTGGAGGCGATCGAGGCGCGGCTGGCGCGCGGCGAGCGGCCGGGGCGCTAGGCTACGCCCATCGCGGCGAGGCATTTGCGCATCACCGAGGGCAGCGCCTCATCGGCCAACGCATCGGCGGGGCGCAGGAAGCCTTCGCCTGTGATCGACGGGACCTCGGCGGCGTAGATCGTGATCGCCAGTTCGAAGTGGGTGAAGCCGTGGCTCGCCGTGCCGGCCCGGCGCCAGTTGGCTTGCTGGGGTGCGTGGGTCAGAGCGTCGGCCTCCGACCACGGCGTGTCGCGCCAGGGGGTGCCGGGCAGTTCCGTCATGCCGCCGAGCAGGCCGCGCGGCGGGCGGCGGCGCAGCAGAACGCGGCCTTCGGCGTCCGTCAGCCAGAAATGGGCGCCGTGGCGCAATGGGCGGGCTTTCTTCGGGGCCTTGCGCGGCAGTTCCGCCGCGATGCCCTGGGCGCGGGCGGCGCAGCCCTCCTGCCACGGGCACAGCACGCAGGCGGGCGATGTTGGCGTGCAGATCGTCGCACCGAGGTCGAACAGCGCCTGGGTGAAATCGGCGGGGCGGGCGCGGGCATCTTGGTCGTCGCCCAGGCGCTGGGCCGCCGCGGCGATCTCGGGTCTGCTGGCGGGTAGGGGGGCGGCGATGGCGAAGATGCGTGAGGTTACCCGCTCCACATTGCCATCCACCGGGACCACGGGGATGCCGAAGGCGATGGAGCCGATGGCCGCCGCCGTGTAGGGCCCGATGCCCGGCAGTGCCTGCAGCCCCTCCAGCGTGGTGGGGAAGGCGCCGGCCGCGGCCACCGCCTTGGCGCAGGCGTGCAGGTTGCGGGCGCGGGCGTAGTAGCCGAGCCCCGCCCAGGCCTGCATGACCGCCTCCTCCTCCGCGCGGGCCAGCGCCTCCACATCGGGAAAGCGCGCCAGGAAGCGTTCGTAGTAGGGTGCCACCGCCGCCACCGTTGTCTGCTGCAGCATGATCTCGCTGAGCCAGATGCGGTACGGGTCGGGCATTTCGCCCGGCAGGGCGCGCCAGGGCATGGCGCGGCGATGGCGGTCGTACCAGGTCAGCAAGGCAGCAGCGCGGGGCATTCCACGGGTATGGCGACAGAGGACGATAGCGACAAGCCGGTGGCAGGCCGGCATGTGTATGGACCGCGGGCGGTGGGCGCGCTGGTGCCGGGGCTGGTGAAGCCGGCCTTCGGCAAGCGCGCGCCGGCCACGGCGCAGGTGCTGGCGGATTGGGAGGCGATCGTGGGCCCGGCGATCGCGGCGGTGAGTGTGCCGCGCAAGCTGTTCTCCGGCACCCTGGCCATCGCCTGTTCTGGACCAATGGCGATGGAGCTGCAGCACCTGGCGCCGCAGCTGATCGAACGCATCAACCGCCACCTGGGCAAGATCACCGTCACGCGGCTGCGCTTCGTGCAGGATGCCCCGGCGCTTCGACCGGCCCCGCGCCCGCCGCGCCCCGCCGCCGTGGCCAAGGCCCGCGCCGCGGTGGAGGGCCTGCCGGAAGGCGAGCTGCGCGATGCGCTGGAGGCGCTCGGCCGGGCTGTGCTGGCGAGCCGGGGAAGTTAGACTGGGCGGGTTCGGTGGCGAGTCTGGACGTAGGCGCGGCAGCGCGCTAGAACACTACATGTAGAGGTTCCAATGGCGTTTTCACGGCGTGTACTACTAGGGATTGGGGCAGGCGTGGTGGTTTCGGCCGCCGCTGGCGGGCTGTGGTACGCCCGCAGGCCAGACCAGGCCGTCGCCTCCCCGCCGCCCGGCGGTGGCTCTGGCCCCGCGCCGGCCGCCACGGCCGAGGGCATCATGGGCGAGCGTGCCATCGGCCGCGCCGATGCCCCTGTGGTGGTGCGGGAGTTCTTTTCGCTCACCTGCAGCCACTGCGCCGCCTTCCACCGCGACACCATGCCGCAGGTGAAGAAGGAGCTGGTCGAAACCGGCAAGGTGCGCTTCGTGTTCCACGATTTCCCGCTGGACCAGGTGGCGCTGACCGCCGCCGTGGTGGCCCGCCACCTGCCGGCTTCCAGCTACGATCCCTTCGTGACGGCGCTGCTCGCCTCCCAGGATCGCTGGGCCTTCGCGCGCGGGGTGAACACCACGGACGAGCTGGCCAAGATGGCGGCCCTCGCCGGCCTGTCCCGCGCCGCGTTCGATGTTGCGGTGGCGGACGAGGCCACGCGCGCCGCTCTGCTGAAGGCGCGCGACGACTCTTCGCGCATCTACGGCATCGACTCGACACCCAGCTTCGTCTTCAGCGGCCCGGCCCAGCAGAACCAGAAGGCAGCCGGCGCCCGCCCGTATTCAGACTTCGTGCGACTCGTGCAGCAGGCCGCAGGATAGGGCCGGCCGACCCCGCGGGCGCCCTGCCCGCGGGACATTGCCTGGGGTATCGGAATTGCCTGTCAGCTTCAGCCGCCTGCGCATCGCCGGGT
>CAMDAM010000465.1 GCA_945888575.1 Asaia bogorensis
ACGGTGGACCGCAAAGGCAACCCGATGACGATGAAGCTCTCCGGCACCGTCGAGGTCTGGTTCCAGGACAGCAAGGCGGAGTAGTCGAATTGGGGGCTGTGAACGACTGACGAATTCCGTTATATGTCAGACATGGCCTCCGCACCCGCTTCCACCCCCGACACGCCCCGCAACCCGCGGGCCGATACCGGCCGCGCCCTGAAGGGCGACGCCACGCGCACCGCGATCGTGGAAACGGCCGAGCGGCTGTTCCGCAGCATGGGCTATCAGAAGACCACGGTGGCCGATATCGCGCGCGAGCTGCGCATGTCCCCGGCCAACGTCTACCGCTTCTTCCCCAGTAAGGCCGCGATCAACGAAGCGATCGCCACCCGCCTGCTGCAAACACTGAGCGAGCACATCTGGGCCATCGCCCGCGGCCCGGCCTCGCCGCAGGACCGGATTCGCCAGATATTCCAATCCCTTCACGGCAAGATGGTGCAGCTTTTCTTCAACGAGAAGCGCATGCACGACATGGTCGGCGCCGCCATGCAGGAGCATTGGGGCGTGGTGGACGCCTATGTCCACGACATCGATACCGCCATCCGCCACGTGGTGCTGGATGGCCAGGCGGCGGACGTGTTCGACAAAGCGCTCGACCCGCACGTCTTCTCCCACCTGGTGCACGCCACCACGGTACATTTCTGCCACCCGACCCTGATCGAGCAATGCGTGGACGAAGACCTACCCGCCATGGCGGCGGGCATGGCCGAACTCGTGCTGCGCGCCCTGCGGCCATAGCCGCGTATGTCATTATGACGAATATTGACATTCGTCAGTTTTAAGGCCACCCTCCGGGCATCGACCCGACGAGGTGGCCCCCATGCCTGCATCCATGCGACCGATTGCGCGTTCCTCCCTGCTGCTGCTCCCGCTCCTGCTCGGCGGCTGCTTCGAGCGTGCCCAGGCCACGGTGGAACAGTCGGTGCGCCCAGTGCTCGCCACCAAGGTCCAGGCCGCGCAGGAAACATCGCCGCGCCACTACCCCGGCCTGGTCAAGCCGCGGCGGGAAGCAGATATCGGCTTCCGCGCCGGCGGCCGGATCGTGGCGCGCGAGGTGGATGTCGGCGCCCGCGTCGTGGCCGGGCAGGTCATCGCGCGGCTCGATGACGCCGACATCGCGCTCGGCGTCCGCGCCGCGGAAGCCGACCTCGCCAGCGCGGAGGCGAACGCAGCCCTCACCCTGGCCGAGGCAACCCGCAGCCGCACCCTGGCCGCCGGCGGCTGGGCCTCCCTCTCGGTGGACGACCAGAAGCAGGCCGCCGCGCGCACCGCCGTGCAGCGGGTGCAATCGGCGCGGGCCAACCTCGCGCTGGCCAGCAACAAGCTGGAGAACACCGTGCTGAAGGCGCCCAGCGCCGGCGTGGTCACGGCCGTGCTGGCCGATCGCGGCACCGTGGTGGCAGAGGGTGCCCCCGTGCTGCGCCTGGCCGAGAGCGACAGCCTGGAAGTGGAGGTGCAACTGCCGGAAACCGCCCTGGCCGAGGTCCAGGGGGCCGCCGCGCAGGTGGCGCTGTGGGCGCGGCCGGAAACCCCGGTGCCGGCCACGCTGCGCGAACTCGCCGCCGCCGCCACGCCGGGCCTGCGCACCTATGCCGCCCGCTTCACCCTCGCTGCCCCGCCGCCCTGGCTGGCCATCGGCATGAGTGCCACGCTCACCCTGCAGGCCAAGCTGCCCGACGGGCTCGCCGCCCTGCCCGCCGCCGCCCTTTCCGATCGCGGCCAGGGGCCGATCGTGTGGGTGATCGACGGCACCACCGTCACCGCCCGCCCGGTGAAGATCGTGGCGCTCCGCCAGGACCGTGCGCTCGTCACCGGCGTATCCCCCGGCGAGACCATCGTGGCGCTGGGCGGGCACAAGCTCGACCCGGCTGCGAAGGTGCGCATCGCGAGCCTGGGGGAGTAGCGCCGTGTCCCGCTTCAACCTCTCCGCCTGGGCGGTGGCGCATCGCAGCCTGACGGGCTTCCTGATCGCGCTGCTGTTCATCGCCGGCCTGCTCGCCTATCGCGGCCTGGGCCGCGGCGAAGACCCCTCCTTCACGCTGAAGCTGATGGTCGTCACCGCGGTGTGGCCAGGTGCCACCGCCACGGAAACCCAGCAGCTTCTGGCCGAGCGCATCGAGCGCAAGCTGCAGGACACGCCGTACCTGGATCACCTCGACACCTACAGCCGCCCCGGCTTCGTCGCCACCATGGTCAGCTTCCGCGACGACACCCCGCCGGCCCAGGTGCCCACGCTGTTCTACCAGGTGCGCAAGCGGCTGGATGACCTCAAGCCCGACCTGCCCCAGGGCGTGCAGGGCCCCTTCGCCAACGACGAGTTCACCGATGTGTACGGCGCCGTCTTCGCCCTCACGGGGGCGGACAACGCCACCTTGGTCCGCAGCGCCGAACGCATCCGCGACCGGCTGCTGAAGGTGGCCGGCGCGGAGAAGGTGAACATCCTGGGCGAGATCCCCCGCACCCTGTTCGTGGAGTTCAACCAGGCCCGCCTCGCCTCCCTGGGCGTGACGGTGGAGGAAATCTCCGCCGCCCTCGCGCGCCAGAACCTGCTCACCCCGGCCGGGATCGTCGATACCGCCACCACCCGCGTGCCGGTGCGCACCACCGGGGCCTTCGCCGCCGGCGCCGATGGCGGGGAGGCCGCGCTGCTCGACGTGCCCGTGCCCTCCCAGGGCCGCACCCTGCGCCTGGGCGAGATCGCCAGCGTGCGCGCGGGCTACCAGGAGCCGTTGCTGTCCGAAGTGCGCCACAACGGCCAGGGTGCCGTCGTGATCGCGATGTCCATGCGCAAGGGCGCCAATGCACTAACGTTCGGCGAGGCGCTGCAGGCCGAGGCCGCCCGCATCCAGGCCGACCTGCCGCTGGGGCTCGATCTGCAGCAGATCGCCGATCAGCCGCATGTGGTGGAGGAAGCGGTCGGCGAGTTCCTGATGAAGTTCGTCGCCGCGCTGGCCGTGGTGCTGCTGGTCTCCTTCGCCTCGCTCGGCTTCCGCGCCGGGCTGGTGGTGGCGCTGGCCGTGCCGCTCACGCTCGCCATCGTGTTCATCATCATGCAGGCCTGGGGCATCGAGCTGCAGCGCATCTCCCTCGGCGCGCTCATCCTCTCGCTCGGCCTGCTGGTGGACGATGCGATCATCGCCATCGAGACCATGGTGGTGAAGCTGGAGGAAGGCTGGGACCGCGTGCGCGCCGCCAGCCATGCCTGGAGCTCCACCGCCTTCCCGATGCTCTCCGGCACGCTGGTCACCGCCGCCGGCTTCATGCCCGTGGGCCTCGCGAACTCCACCACCGGCGAATATGCCGGCGGCATCTTCTGGGTGGTCGGGCTCGCCCTGCTCGCCAGCTGGGTGGTGGCCGTGGTGTTCACGCCGTTCCTGGGCGTGCTGCTGCTGCCCTCACCCAAGCCCGGTGCGCACACCCACCACGACATGTACGAAACCGGAATCTACCGCACCCTGCGCCGCGTAGTGCAGTGGACGATCCG
>CAMDAM010000466.1 GCA_945888575.1 Asaia bogorensis
CTGGCCGTGGACCGGCTGCTGGTGCCATGGCGCATGGCCGACGGGTTCTGGCCGCATCCGGAGTTGCAGCGCTTCCTGGACGGGCTGGTGCCGGAGATGCCGTACAACCCGGACTTCCCTGCCCGCATCTGGATCGACCGTCGTGGCGCGGAGCGGCGGCCCCTGGCGAACGAGGCGGAGCTGATCGGCTTCCTGGAGGGCGCGGGCGTTGTGCCGGTGCAGTTGGAGGGCATGTCGCTGGTGGAGCAGGCCGGGCTGTTCCGCCAGGCGGAGCTGGTGGTGGCGCCGCATGGGGCGGGGCTCGCGAACTTGGTGTTCGGCCGCGCGCCCTGCGCGGTGATCGAGCTGGTGATGGACCGCTACCAGCATTGGGGCTTCCGCCGCCTCGCCGCGCTGTCGGGGCTCGATTACGACTGCGTCTTGGGCCAGGCGCTGCCGGGGCAGACGGCGGGCTGGGAGCACGATCTGCGCTGGGCGGTGGCGCCGGCGCATCTGCATGCCGCGCTGGCGGCTGTGCTGGCCGCGCCGCGCTGAGCTGAATTCGGGCCCAAGGGGGCTGGACAGCGGGCGGTGGTTGCGGTGGGCTACCGCCAAAGCCCGCAATGCCGGAGACAGACGATGGACATCACCCCGCACCAGCTCCAGGCCCGCCGTGACCAGGCGATGGGGGCTGGCACGCCGCTTTTCTACAATGAGCCGCTGCACTTGGTGCGCGGCGAGGGCGTGTATCTCTACGATCCCTCCGGCCGGCGCTACGTGGACATGTACAACAACGTGCCCTGCGTGGGGCATGCCAACCCGGTGATCGTGGAAGCGATGGTGCGGCAGCAATCCACGCTGAACGTGCACAGCCGCTACCTGCACGAGGGCATCGTGGCGTTCTGCGAGAAGCTCGCCGGGCTGCACAAGGGCAAGAACACCGCCGGGCCGATCGAGAGCGTGATCGTTTCCTGCTCCGGCACCGAGGCGAACGAGGTGGCGCTGCGCATGGCGCGCTTTGCCACCGGCAAGCAGGGCATCATCTGCACCGACGGGACGTATCACGGCAATTCCGAACTGGTCTCCAAGCTCACGCGCCTGTCGCTGGGCAGCAACGCGGTGCCGGATGTGCGCAGCTTTCCGTTCCCCGAGACCTACCGCCCGATCCAGCAGGGGCTCTCCGGCGCGGAGTTGACCGATGCCTACCTGGCCAAGCTACAGGCGGCGATCGACAGCCTGAAGGCCAGCGGGGAAGGGTTCGCGGCGCTGATCCTGTGCTCGATCCTGGCCAATGAGGGGCTGCCGGAGATCCCCGAAGGCTTCATGGCGAAGGCCAGCGACCTGGTGCACCGCAATGGCGGGTTGGTGATCTCGGACGAGGTGCAGGCCGGCTATGCGCGGCCCGGCAAGTGGTGGGGCTACGAGGTGACGGGCTTCAAGCCGGATATCGTGGTGACCGGCAAGCCGATGGGCAACGGCCTGCCGCTCGCGGCCACCGCGGCGAGCAAGGAGTTGGTGGATATCTTCCGGGCCCGCACGCGGTACTTCAACACCTTCGCCTCCAGCCCGCTGCAGGCCGCCGTGGGCAGCGCGGTGATCGACTACATCGAGAGCGAGGGTCTGGTGGCCTCCGTGGCCGAGGTGGGCGCGCATATGAAGGCGAGCCTGCAGGCGCGCGCCGGTGCCCATCCGGGGATCGGCGATGTGCGCGGCGTCGGCCTGTTCGTCGGTGTGGAGATGGTGAAGCCGGACGGCTCGGCCGATGTGGAGACCACGGTGGAGGTGGTGAACCGGCTGAAGGACAAGGGCTTCCTCACCAGCAATGCCGGCATCTTCCGCAACGTGGTGAAGATCCGCCCGCCGCTGGTGTTCAAGCGCGAACACGCCGATGCGTTCCTGGTGGCGTGGGACGAGGTGATCGCCGCCCTGCCGAACTGAGCCGGGCGGGCTCCTAGAAGGAGAGGGCGTTGAAGGCGTTTACCAGCTTGCTGGTGAGCGCCGAGAAGGTGCTGGCGATGGTGAGGGCCAGGACACCGGCGATGACGCCGTATTCCATGGCGGTGACGCCTTTGCGGTCGGAACGGAGCCCCGTCAGCAGGCCAATCAGGTTCGACATGGGTACTCCACTCCTGCCCTGAAGCACGGCAACGCACGGTTGCACAAGCCGCTGCTGGGCACACGCAGTAAGATAGAAGCAACTTCTTACAAACCCCCTACATGGCCGGCTGTTGCGCGCAGCGGCAGGACAATGGGCTGGCCGTCCGGACCTGGCTGGATCGCCACCTCCACGCCGTAGGCGGTGCGCAACAGGGCGGGGGTGAGCACCTCATCGGGCCTGCCGGTTGCCAGCACGACGCCATCGTGCAGCAGGGCGAGGCGGCCGGCGAAGCGGGCGGCGGCGTTGAGGTCGTGCAGCACCGCGATGGTGGTCAGGCCGCGGCGCGCCGTGGCGGCGGAGAGCAGGGATAGCACCTGGAGCTGGTGGGCGATGTCCAGCGCGCTGGTGGGTTCGTCCAGCAGCAGGGCCTGCGGGTTGCCGGCCAGCACCTGGGCGAGGAACACGAGTTGGCGCTGGCCACCGGAGAGTTCGCCGAGGCGGCGCTGTGCGAGGGCGGCGATGCCCAGCTCCGCCAGCGCGCCCTCGGCGGCTTCGAGGTCGGCTGGGGCCACGCGCAGGGTGAGCGAGCGCAGCCGGCCGAGCAGCACCACCTCGAACGCGGTGAGCGCCACGCGGGCGGCGTTGTCCTGCGGCAGGTAGCCGATGGAGCTGGCAGGGCCGCTCCAGCGCAGGGTGCCCTGGTGGGGCAGATGCCCGGCGGCGGCGCGTAGCAGGGTCGATTTGCCGCTGCCGTTGGCGCCGAGGATGGCCAGCACCTCGCCGGGTTCCACCGTGAGATCGATGCCGCGCAGCACCTGGTGGCGGCCATAGCCGGCGGTGAGGCCGGAGATTTCGAGCCGCATCAGCGCCACCCCCCGCGCGGCCCGGCGGCCAGCACCAGCCAGGCGAAGAACGGCACGCCGACCAGGGCGGTGACGATGCCGATGGGAAAGACCGTGCCGGGCACGATGATCTTGCTGGCCACCGAAGCCACCGAGAGCAGCAGCGCGCCGAAGGCGGCCGAGGCCGGCAGCAAATGGCGCTGGTCCTCGCCCACCAGTATTCGGGCGATGTGCGGGGCGACGAGGCCGACGAAGCCGATCGTGCCGACGAAGGCGACGGCCACGCCGGTGAGCAGCGAGACCGCGGCGAAGCAGCGCAGGCGCAGGGGGCCGACGCGCACGCCGAGGGCGGCGGCGCGTTCGTCGCCCAGCCGCAGCGCGGTGAGGCGCCAGGCGTCGCGCATCAATAGCGGCAGCACCACGGCGAGCACGGCGGCGACGATGGCGGCCTTGCCGAGGCTGGCGCGCATCAGGCTGCCGAACAGCCAGAACACGATCTGCTGCAGGGCCTCGGGCGAGGCGAGGAACTGCAGCAAGGAGAGCAGCGACTGGAACAGGAACAGGCAGGCGATGCCGGCCAGCACCAGCAACTCCGGCGTGG
>CAMDAM010000467.1 GCA_945888575.1 Asaia bogorensis
TTTTCGCCGCCATGAAGCTGGTGCAGCAGGAGCTCGGCCCGCACCACATCACCGGCGACATCGGCTGCCACCTCTTCGCGCTGAACGAGCCGTTCAACATCGGCTCCTCCACCATGGGCTACGGCCTCGGCTCGGCGTCGGCCGCCGCCATCCAGGTGCCAGCCGGCAAGCGCGCGCTGTCGGTGATGGGCGATGGCGGCTTCTGGCACAACGGCCTGGTCAACGGCATCGGCAACGCCGTCTACAACCGGCACGACAGCGTCACCGTCATCGTCGACAACCACTACTCGGCGGCCACCGGCGGGCAGGACCTGCTCTCGTCGCGCGCCGAACCGCAAGGCCGCAGCACCAACCACCCGATCGAGGACGCCGTGCGTGGCGTCGGTGCCACCTGGGTGAGGCGCATCGACCGCACCTACGACGTCGCCAAGCTGCGCGACACCCTGCGCGAAGCCCTCACCACGAAAGACGCCGGCCCCAAATTCGTCATCGCCAGCAGCGAATGCATGCTCAACCGCCAGCGCCGCGAGCGCCCGCTCTTCGCCGCCGCGGTGAAGAAGGGCGAGCGCATGGTGAAACCCCGCTTCGGCGTCGATGAGGATGTCTGCACCGGCGACCACGCCTGCATCCGCCTCTCCGGCTGCCCCTCGCTCAGCACCAAGCCGAGCAACGACCCGCTGAAGCCCGACCCCGTCGCCGCCATCGACCAGTCCTGTGTCGGCTGCGGCAATTGCGGCGAGGTGGCGGAAGCCGCCGTCCTCTGCCCCTCCTTCTACCGCGCCGACATCATCCACAACCCCACCTGGTGGGACCGCACACTGGCCGCCCTGCGCGCCCGCGCCATCGCCTGGCTGCAATCCCGCCGCAGCGCCCGCGTGCTCGCCGTTTCATGAACCGCCCGCTCTGCATCGCCATCACCGCCATGGGCGGCCAGGGCGGCGGCGTGCTCGCCGACTGGATCGTCGACCTCGCCGAACACGCCGGCTGGACCGCCCAATCCACCTCCGTCCCCGGCGTCGCCCAGCGCACCGGCGCCACGATCTACTACGTGGAAATCATCAACACCCCGGGCGCCGTCCTCGCCCTCATGCCCGTCCCCGGCGACGTCGATATCGTCATCGCCGCCGAACTGATGGAAGCCGGCCGCGCCATCCAGCGCGGCCTCGTCACCCCCAATCGCACCACCCTCATCGCCTCCACCCATCGCGCCCTTTCGATGGCGGAAAAGATCAAGCCCGGCGACGGCACCGCCCCCAGCCCCCCCATCCTCGAAGCCGCCGCCCTCGCCGCCCACCGCCTGCTGGCCGCCGACATGCAATCCGCCGCCGAACGCGCCGGCAGCGTCATCTCCGCCGCCCTCTTCGGTGCCCTCGCAGCATCCGCCGCCCTCCCCTTCCCCCGCGACGCCTTCGAGCAAACCATCCGCCGCGCCGGCCTCGCCGTGGAGCCCAGCCTGCGCGCCTTCACCGCCGGCCACGACGCCGTCACCGCACCATCCCCGGCGCCCGCCACCCCCCCCACCCCACCGCACCACATCGCCGGCCCCGAAGCCGAGCAACGCGCCTACGCCGCCGCCCTGTCCCGGCTCACCGACTTCCCCACCGAAGCCCGCGAGATGCTCACCCACGGCCTGCGCCGCACCGCGGACTACCAGGACGCCGCCTACGCCCACGAATACCTCGACCGCGTCACGCCCTTCGCGTCCGACCCCACCCTGGCCACCGAAGCCGCCCGCTGGATCGCCGTCGCCATGGCCTACGATGACCCGATCCGCGTCGCCGACCTCAAGACCCGCCCCACCCGCACCACCCGCCTGCACACCGAAATCGCCGCCACCCAAGCCCAGGTGATCGAAACCACCGAGTTCATGCACCCCCGCGTCGACGAACTCCTCGCCACCCTCCCCGCCAAACTCGGCGCCCGCCTCGAACGCTCCCCCCTCGCCCGCCGCCTGCTCAAATCCCTTTTCGAACGCCCCCGCCGCGTCCGCACCAACACGCTCTGGGGCTTCCTCCAGCTCTGGCTCGTCGCCCGCCTGCGCCCCCGCCGCCGCACCCTGCTGCGCCACGCGCGCGAAACCGCCCACATCGAAGCCTGGCTCGCCACCGTCCGCGTGCACGCCGCCACCCCCGCCCTCGCCGCCGAACTCCTCGCCTGCCGCCGCCTGGTGAAGGGCTACTCCGACACCCACAGCCGTGGCACCGCCAAGTTCGACCAAGTCCTCGCCGCCCTCCCCCTCGTCGCCCACCGCGAGGACGCCGCTGCCTGGATCCGCCGCCTGCGCGAAGCCGCCCTCGCCGACGAACACGGCACCCTCCTCGCCGGCGCCATCGCCACACTCCGCACCCTGGACCACGAACCCGCCCATGCTTGAAATCCGTCCGGAACCCCCGCGCCAACCCGAAGTGATCGCCCTGCTCGAAGCGTCGGATGCCTTCTCCGAGGCCCTCTACCCCCCCGAAAGCAACCACCTGCTCGACGTCTCGAGCCTGGAAAAACCCACCGTCCGCTTCTTCGTCGCCCGCCGCGACGGCATCGCCATCGCCTGCGGCTCCATCGTCCTGGCCAATGACGGCACCGCCGAGATCAAGCGCATGTTCGTCTCCGAAACCGCCCGCGGCACCGGCTGCGCCCAGGCCCTCATGGCCACCCTGGAAGCCGCGGCCCGCGCCGAGGGCGTCACCGCCCTGCGCCTCGAAACCGGCATCCACAGCCACGCGGCCCTGCGCCTCTACGAACGCCACGGCTTCGCCCGCCGCGGCCCCTTCGCCGACTACTGGGACGATCCCCTCAGCGTCTTCATGGAAAAGCCCCTGGCCCCGCCCCGAAAGGACCAAGCATGACCACCCTCGCCACCCTCGCCGCCGACCTCCTCGCCGGCCGCGTCCGCGTCGTGGACCTCACCCAGACCCTCTCGCCCGATTTCCCCACCATCGTGCTGCCGCCCCAGTTCGGCCAATGCGCCCCCTTCTCCATGGAAACCATCAGCCGCTACGACGACAAAGGCCCAGGCTGGTACTGGAACAACATCACCGTCGGCGAACACACCGGCACCCATTTCGACGCGCCCATCCACTGGGTCACCGGCAAGGACCTCCCCAACAACACCACCGATACGCTCCCGGTCCAGAACCTCATCGCCCCCGCCTGCGTCATCGACTGCTCGGCAGACGCGGCCGACAACGGCGACTACCTCCTCACCCCCGCCACCATCCAGGCCTGGGAAGCCCGGCACGGCACCATCCAAGCCGGCACCTGGGTCCTCTTCCGCACCGACTGGTCCAAGCGCTCCGGCGCCGCCTACGCCAACGTGCAGGAAGACGGCGCCCACACGCCGGGCCCCACCACAGAAGCCGTCCAGCTCCTCGTCGACCGCGGCGTCCTCGGCTTCGGCGTCGAAACCATCGGCACCGACGCCGGCCAGGCCCACCTCATGACCCCGATGTACCCCGCCCACACCCTCATGCACGGCGCCGGCCGCTACGGCCTGCAATGCCTCTGCAACCTCGACCA
>CAMDAM010000468.1 GCA_945888575.1 Asaia bogorensis
GGTTCCAGGATCAGGGCGCGGGCGATGGCCAGGCGCTGGCGCTGGCCGCCGGAGAGCTGGTGCGGGTAGCGGTAGCGGAAGGCGGGGCCGAGGCCGACCTGCACCAGCACGCGGGTGATGCGCTCATCCGCGTCGCCGATGCCGTGGATATTGAGCGGCTCGGTGAGGGTGGTGTTGACGGTGTGGCGCGGGTGCAGCGAGCCGTAGGGGTCCTGGAAGACCATCTGTACGCGGCGGTAGAAGCTGCGCGTGCGCACCGGCGTCATCGCCTCGCCGCCGATGGTGACATCGCCGGACCAGTTGGGATTCAGGCCGCACAACGCACGCAGGATGGTGGACTTGCCGCAGCCGCTTTCGCCGACGAGGCCGTAGGTCTCGCCGGGCTGCACGTTGAACGACACGCCATCCACCGCGTGCACCAGACCGGCGCCGCTGCCGAAGCTGACGCGCAGGTCGCGCACGGAGATCATGGCGTTCTCGGGGATGCTGTCAGTCATTGAGCCATGCCGGGTCACGGTTGAGCACGGCGAGCTTCTGGTGGCGCGAGCCGATGCGGGGCAGGGAGGCGAGCAGGCCGCGGGTGTAGGGGTGCTTGGCGTTCTGCAGGTCGGCGGCGGCACATTCCTCCACGATCCGGCCGGCATACATGATCAGCACCCGGTCGCAGAAAGTGGCCACCAGGTTGAGGTCGTGGCTGATGAAGATCAGGCCGAGGCCCCGGCGGGTGACGAGGTCGTCCAGGATCGCCAGCACCTGCATGCGAACCGTCACGTCCAGCGCCGAGGTGGGTTCGTCGGCGATCAGCAGGTCGGGGTCGGCCATCAGCATCATGGCGATCATGATGCGCTGGCCCATGCCGCCGGAGACCTCGTGCGGGTAGAGGTCGTGCACGCGGGCGGGGTTGCGGATGTGCACCGCCTCCAGCATCGCCATCACCTTGTCGCGCTTCTCGGCCGCCGAGGTTCTCGGGGATTCCGGGATCGCCTCGGCGATCTGGGCGCCGACGCGCATGACGGGATCGAGCGCGTATTTCGGATCCTGCATGATCATGCTGATGCGGCTGCCGCGCACCTTCAGCATCTCGCGCTCGCTGGCGCCCGCAATGTCCAGTTCCTGGAACTGCAAACGCTTGGCGGAGACGGTGCCGTTGGGGGGTGTGAGCTTCAGGATGGCGCGGCCGGTCTGGGACTTGCCGGAGCCGGATTCGCCGACGATGCCCACCTTCTCGCGGCCGACGCTGAAGGAGACGCCACGCACGGCATGCACCATGCGTTGCGGCGTGCGGAAGCAGACGTGTAGGTCTTCGACGACCAGCTGAGGGGTTTGGTTCATTCCGACCTCGGGTCCAGCACGTCGCGCAGCCCGTCGCCGAACAGGTTGAAGGCGAGCGAGGTCGTCAGGATCGCCAGGCCCGGGATAGCGGCGAGCCACCAGGCCTGCAGCATGCTCTGCCTTCCGGTGGAGAGCATGGCGCCCCATTCCGGCAAAGGCGGCTGGGCGCCGAGGCCGAGGAAGCCGAGGCCGGCGGCGGTGAGGATGATGCCGGCCATGTTCAGCGTGATGCGCACCACCACGGAGGGGATGCACATGGGCACGATGTGCTTGAGGATGATGCGCGCCGGCGAGGCGCCCTGGATGCGCACCGCGGCGATGTAGTCCGACGAGCGCACCGTGAGCGTTTCAGCCCGCGCCAGCCGGGCGATCGGCGGCCAGGCGGTGAGCGCGATGGCGATGACGGCGTTCTCGATGCCCGGGCCGAGGGCGGCCACGAAGGCGAGTGCCAGGATCAGGCCAGGAAACGACAGGAAGATGTCGTTCACGCGCATCAGTACCGTGTCGGTCCAGCCGCCGAAATAGCCGGCCGTGGTGCCGACCGCGAGGCCGACCGGGGCGGCAATGACGGCCACGAGGCAGGAGATGTAGAGCGTGATGCGCGAGCCCCAGACGATGCGGCTGAACACGTCCCGCCCGAGGTCGTCGGTGCCGAACCAGTGCTCGGCCGAGGGCGGCAGCAGGCGGCGGGTCAGGCTCTGGTCGTTGAAGCCCACCGGCGCGATCACCGGCGCCAGGATGGCCACCACGATCAGGAACAGCAGCACCGCCAGGCCGAACAGGGCGAGCGGGTTGCCCTTCAGCCGCAGCCAACCGAAGTAGAAGCGCTGCAGGGCCGCATGCCGCGTGGAGGTGGTGACCTCCGCCCTCAGCCAGCCGCGCAGTGTTGAGGTGTTGTCGCTCATTTCGTGCGCGGGTCCAGCAAGCGGTACAGAAGATCGGACAGCAGGTTCAGCGCCACGAAGATCACCCCGATGATCAGCACGCAGGCGAGCACCGCGTTCATGTCCCCGGCCAGGATGCCGGAGGTGAGGTAGCGGCCGAAGCCGGGCCAGGCGAAGACGGTTTCGGTGAGCACGGCCCCTTCCAGCAGGAAGGCATAGGCCAGGGCGATGACGGTGATGAGCTGCACCAGGATGTTGCGGAAGGCATGCCGCCACACCACGCGCCACTTCGATTGGCCCTTCACGCGGGCGGCGGTGACGTATTCCTGGCCCAGCTGTTCCAGCATGAAGCTGCGCGTCATGCGGCTGATATAGGCCATGGAGGAATAGCCCAGGATCGTGCCGGGCAGGATCATGTGGTTGAGCGTGTTCCAGAACACGTCGTACTCGCCCACCAGCAGCGCATCCAGCGTGAGCAGGCCGGTGATCGGCTCCACCATGTCGATGTAGCTGACATCGAGGCGCCCGGGGCCGCCGACCCAGCCGAGCCAGGCGTAGAACACTATCAGCCCCATCAGGCCCAGCCAGAAGGTCGGGCTGGAATAGCCCAACAGCCCGATGAACCGCACCGAGTGGTCTAGCGGGCTGTCGCGATAGACGGCCGCGAGCACGCCCACGGGCACGCCGATGCCAACGCCGATCATGATGGCGAAGGTGGCGAGTTCGATCGTGGCAGGGAACACGCGGCTGAGGTCGTCGGCAACGCGGTTGCCGGTGAACAGGGCGTTGCCGAAATCCCCCGTCAGCATGTCGCGGATGAAGAACAGGAATTGCTGCCAGAGCGGCCTGTCGAGGCCGAGCTGGCGATAGACCATGTCGTAGGTTTCCTTCTCCGCCTGCTCACCCACGATGGCGATCACAGGGTCGAGCGGCAGCATGCGGCCGATGAAGAAGGCCAGCGCCATCAGCCCCAGCAATGTCACCACCACGGAGGAAACCTGGCGCCCGAGCGGGCGCACCCAGCGCGGCATTCCTGATGAGGGTGCCGCGGCGGGGGGCTGCCCCGCCGCTGCCTTTGGCTCGGCCATCGTGCGCTACTTGCCGGCGGAAGCGTAGCGGACGTTGAACGGCGTGATCGCGAAGCCCTTGATCTCCTTGCGTAGGGCGATCGGACGCACGGTCTGGTAGATGTAGGCCATCGGGCCATTCTCCATCATGTGCTTCTGGATTTCATGGTACATCGCGACGCGCTTGGCCGGGTCGCGTTCCATCTT
>CAMDAM010000469.1 GCA_945888575.1 Asaia bogorensis
GACCGCAACAT
The DNA here is from genome assembly GCA_945888575.1 of Asaia bogorensis. GTDB lineage: Bacteria > Pseudomonadota > Alphaproteobacteria > Acetobacterales > Acetobacteraceae > CAMDGX01. Next base: position 12 of record CAMDAM010000469.1, read on the forward strand.
CGCCGTCGGCCCGGCCAGGATCGTCGCCCCCTCCCGCGCCGCCAGCCGCACCACGCCGCCAGGCCCCTCGGCCGCGAAGCTCACCACCAGCTGCGTGCCGCCGCACAGCACGCCGGCGATATGCGCCGCCACGCAGGAGCCGTCAGAGATCGTCGTCGGGATCAGGTAGCGATCCGCAGCCGTCATATCCTGCCGCTCCATCATCATCGAAGCGCGCGCCATCACGTTGAACGAAGACAGTACTATCCCCTTCGGCCGCCCCGTGCTGCCGGACGTGTAGTGGATCATGCTCGGCGCATCGGGATCATGCGGCACCGCCGCCACATCACCATCCCCGGCCAGACAGTCAGACAGCGGGATGGCCACCGCCCCCGCCGGCCATGGCACCTGCAAGGCCAGCGCATCGTCGAACAGCACCGCCGCAGGCGCCGCATCCTCCAGCGTCAGCCGCAACCGCTCCGGCGGGTCGGCGGGATTGAGCACCACGCACACCAGCCCGGCACTGGCGCAGCCCAGCAGCGCCGCCACGCCCTGAGGCGTCTGCGGCAGGAAGGCTGCCACCCGCGCCCCCACCGGCACACGTCGCTGCACCGCAGCCGCCACCCGGCGCACAATGTGAATGAAATCGGGGCGGGAGAGACGGCCAGAGGTCCCCGCCATCGCCGGATGCCCAGCGGGATGCCGGCAGGCTTCCTCCAGGCAGTCCAGCAGCGGCCGCAACGACAACGCCTGCCGCACCGGCGGCACTGCACCCTCCCGCCGCCACACATCGGCACGCGGCAGCGTGGTGCCCAACATGGCTCTCAGCCCCGCCGGCCCGCAGCCACCAGGCGCACGATATCACCCACCGTCTCGATCTGGCCGAGCCCGCCAGTTTCCACCACCACGCCGAACTGCTCCTCCGCCAGCGCCACCGTCTCCAGCAGCCGCAGGCTGTCCACCCCATCCAGCTCGTGCAACGCCGTGCCCATCGCGCAGCCCGGCTGCTTGCGCCGCGACACCTGTTCCATGATGCGAACCACAGCCTCCAGCACTGCATCGGGATCCAGGGCGGGCAGGTGGCTTTGGGTCATGCATCGGCCCTTGGTTGCGCGGGAGAATCGGCATCCACCAGCGCCGCGGCCTCGCGGCACAGGCGCCGCCAGGTGCTGTAGGAGAACCCGTTCGCCACCGATCTGAACCGATCAATGTAGCCCAGGTGAAGCCCATCGCCCAGCCGCTCCACCCGCCCGACCATGTCTGGCGCCGGCGCCAACGCCACGCACAGCAGCGGCGCCGGCCCGATGCCGCGCACCGCTTCGTGCAGGGCCGCGAAGGCCTCGCGTGAAAAGTCATGCCGGCGGGACGCAAACACCAGAATGCGCCGCCCACCCTCGATATCGGCCAGCAGCTTGCGCCGCATCAGCCGCAGCCGCGCCGCACCGGCCAGCCGCATCGCCTCCTCCTCCGCCGGATCGGCCAGCCGCCCGAAGGTCCAGGTATGCATGCCGAAATAAAGCGGATCGCGCAGCCGATACTCGTTCTCCTCCTCGAGGAAGTGCAGCTGCGTGCGCGCCGGGTCGCCCAGCCCCTCGAACCGCCGGCACAGGCCCAGGATCAGCCGCGCGATGTCGGTGCCCACCCAGCGCAGCAGGTCCATCGGCTCGGCGCCGAACTCGCGCTGCACCAGCCCCAGCTCGCAATCGTCGCCCAGCGACGCGAACCGCGCGAACAGCGCCGCATCGCCGGTTTCCTCGGCCAGGTAGCGCGGCAGCGACCACAACGCCAAATGCAGTTCCGCCGGCCCCGCGCCATCGCCCAGCAGGTGCGACGGCAGCAGCGCATCGCCGGTGGTCCAGCGCGCCACGCCATGCTCCAGTGGATGGAACCCCTCGTGCAGATCGGGGTGGTCGAGCGGCACATCCACCGCCTCCTCCCCCCGCACCACGCGCAACTTGCTCACGCGCAGACCGAGCTGGCGCATGTCGCGGTTGAACCCCAACGCCGCCGGCTGCCCATGGCGCGACACCAGCCGGATGTCGCCGCAGGGAAACAGGAGCGGGAACACGAACAGCTGGCCACGGCGCATGGGCTCCACCCGCACGCCCTGCACCAGCAGATGCGGGTCCGCGAAGGTCACCTCCCGCAGCGGCCCGGGCACGGCCGGGGGCGGAACAGCCGGCACCGGCGGGGTGTCAGGGCCTGGCATTCGGCCGCTCCCGCCCTCCCGCGGGCACCGCGCCGGCCACGGGCGACTGGCCATCCAGCCGCGCCACATAAGCCAATGGCGCCCGCGCCGCCCACAGGTTCACCGGATGGTAGAGCAGGATCAGCGGCTGATCCTCTGCCAGCACCGGGGCCGGCGCGTCGGCCGCCTGCCGGGCGAGATCCGCCTCCAGGACAGGAACCGCCCCATCCAACAGGTCGGACAGCCCATCCGCGGCCACCACGCCCGCAAGGCCGGAGGCCGCGAGGGCATCCGGCTGCCGTGCGGCGAGGTCGGCCAGATGCGCCAGGATGGGGCGATCCGCCCAGCCTTCGCCAATGGGCCATTCCGGCAGATCGGCGGGCGGGGCCTGGTCGGGGGGGCGCGGCACGGCGGCGATCCAGCGCAGCCCATCCGCAGGCGGCACATCTGTCGGCATCGGCAGATCGGCAGGCCCGGGCAGCCGGTTGGCATCAATCAAAGTCGCTCAATCCTTGGGTGCGCACGTTTCGTGCCGGCCACAAGCCTGACACACAGCACCAACCGCTTAGTATGGATTGAGCGTTAAAATCGAGGGGGTTTTTGCAGGGGAACGTGGCGGAGGGAGAGGGGCTGGGAACGAATGGTCTCCTTCCACAGCAATTACCGAACAGAGAGGCTCACAGCACGCTCAATTCCAACGCGGCAGAACCAGCCCGCCTCACGAGAGGTTGCCGCCGTGCTCGCCGCCGTCAAGGACGCTGCGCGCCGCTACGCGGTGGCCTGCGGCCATCCTTGACCGCGGCTGCGCGTGACGCCTCGAAAACGTCAGGCCGGGACGAGGAAACGGACTCCAACCGAACAAGGAAACACGGCCAGAGATGGTAGACTTTTGCGCCGCCAGTTGGCCGGTTTTTCCACCGCCGTTGACACCGCTAGGCCCCGCTCATGCAAGCCTTCGCACAGGCCGGATCAAAAACGCCAGATTTCAGTCGATTGTTCGCTACAGCAAAATGAAGGGATGATTGAGCATTTTGTCCACGACAGGGGCGCACTCCACGCGGGGTCCAGCTGCGTACCGACTGTCGTCGTGGAGCGGATTATCGCTTGACTCGAGGAACACAATATCATCCGACCGACATTGCGCCTTGCGCCTTGCGCCTTGCGCCTTGCGCCTTTGGTCGCCGCGTGTGTTCATCAATATCACGGTCCACCAAACAATCCGTACCTCGGACTTTTTGGGAGGTACTCTCGGGGAGAAATCACATGCGCAA
>CAMDAM010000470.1 GCA_945888575.1 Asaia bogorensis
GCCAGCTCGATCAGGGCGTAGTGGTCGGCCGGGGTGGAGAGCGGCAGGGAAACGCCCGGGATGTGCTTCAGCACGAAGCGCAGGCCGAGGCCGGACATGTATTCGAAGGCCTGGATGCTGGCGGGGTCGTGCGTCTGCACCCGGTTGAACAGCGACAGCGCGGCCTCGGCGGAGGCGACGGCGCAAAGGGCGACTTCGGTCTCACGCGGGCGCGGCACCAGCTTCAGCACGGCGGCGGTGATGATGCCCAACGTGCCCTCGGCGCCGACGAAGAGCTGGCGCAGGCAGTAGCCGGTGTTGTCCTTGCGCAGGCGGCGCAGGCCGTTCCACACCTGCCCATCGGGCAGCACCACCTCCAGCCCCAGCACCATGTCGCGCGCATTGCCGTAGCGCACCGTGTTGTTGCCGCCGGCATTGGTGGAGAGGATGCCGCCCACCTGTGCGGTGCCCTCGGAGCCGATCGAGAGCGGCAGCAGGCAGCCGGCGCCTTCCGCCGCGCCCTGGGCGGCTTTCAGCGTCGCCCCGGCCTCGATGGTGAGGGTGAGGTCCACCGGGTCGATGGCGCGGATGCGGTTCATGCGCGACAGGGTCAGGATCAGCTCGCTGCCATCCGCCGCCGGCACGGCGCCGCCGACCATGGAGGTGTTGCCGCCCTGCGGCACGATGGCCACCCCGGCTTCGGCGCAGGCGGCCACGCAGGCGGCGAGTTCCGCGGTGCTGGCCGGGCGCAGCACCGCGGCGGTCTGGCCGCGGTAGAGGCGGCGCCAGTCTTCCACATGCGGTGCAGTGTCGCCGGGATCGGTCAGCAGGCCGGCGGGGCCGAGGATGGCGCGCAGCCGGTCGAGCAGCGCGGCCGGCGGCGCGGCGGCCAGCGGGATGGGAATGGCGTCGGGCATGCGGGGACCTCCGCGGGCAGCCTATCCCGTGCGCGGGCGGTGAACAATCGAGGGTGCGTTGCGCCGGCAGCGTCCCGTTCCTGCAATGGAATGTATGAATGCGGTGTCGGCATTCTTTACAGACGGGTGATTCGGGTTTGGTCAAATCTTTGAAATGTCACGCTGGCACGGCAATTGCAGGCTTGACCTCAGCAGGCTTTTGGCTTTGCCCGCCGCGAGGATGAGATCATGTCGCTGTTGCACAATCTCCGAAGCGTTGCCCTGGCCCTGATGCTGGCAATCCCAGCCCTTGCGCCCGTCTCGCAGCCAGCCGGTGCGGCGGTGATCCAGGGCCAGACCCCGGCCCGAACCAGCGCGGGTTTGCCCGAGCTGGCCTGGCCGGCGGCGGTGGCGCATGCCGCGGTGCTGCCGGCGGGGGTGGCCGGGCTGCGCATCGGGGCACCGCTGGTGGAGGAATGCACCGATTGCCCGGAGGTGGCGCCGACCTCCATCGTGCTCCACAGTTCCACGCTGTCGGTGAACCTGGCGATCCTGGTGCTGGGCACGCTGTGGGTGGGGCTGATGCTGCGGCGGATCCAGCTGCGCTCCGCCCTGGACACCCTCAGGGACGCGGGGCCGCGGCACGCTGCAGGCGGTCATTGATCGCCTCGCCGAGACCTTCGACGGGGATCGGCATCACCGCGATGGCCCGCAGGCCCTGGCCGCCCGCATCCAATTCCCGCAGCCCCGCGAACAGCCGCGCCGCGGCTTCGGTGAGGTCGCCCGTCTTCGAGAGCTGAAAGGTTGTGGCCGAACCGGGCAAAGGGGGGCCGAAGGCGAGCAGGGCCTCGTCTGGCCCCACCTGCGTGGCATCGAGCCGCACCGGCAGGCCCGGGGCGTAGTGGGAGACCAAAAGGCCCGGTGAGCGCAGGCCGCGTGCCGCCTCGGCCTGGGCCGGGGTGATGCCGGTGCCGACGCGGCCGATCACCGCCTCGATCGCCGCGCGCGGCAGGCCGCCGGGGCGAAGCAGCACGGCACCACCGGTACCCTTGGGGCCGGTGAGGTCCAGCACGCTCGATTCCACGCCCACCGGGCAGGCCGCGCCATCCAGCACCGCGGCGATGCGCCCGCCCAGGCCTTCCAGCACATGCGCCGCCGTGGTGGGGCTGACCTGGCCGGAGCGGTTGGCCGACGGGGCGGCAACGGGGCGGCCGGTTTCGCGCAGCAGGGCGAGCGCCTGGTCGTGCGCCGGCACGCGCACCGCCAGTGTCTCCAGCCCCGCGCCCGCCAGCAGCGCCACCGGGCAGGTTACCCGGCGCGGCAGGACCAGGGTGAGCGGGCCGGGCCAGAAGGCTTCGGCCAGGGCGCGGGCGCGTTCGTCGGCCTCGACATGGGCGAAGACCGCTTCGGCGGTGGGGTAGTGGCAGATCAGCGGGTTGAAGTGCGGGCGGCCCTTGGCGGCGAAGATGCCGGCCACGGCGCGATCGTTGGTGGCGTCCGCGCCCAGGCCGAACACCGTCTCGGTGCCGAAGGCGACCAACTCGCCTTCGCGCAGCAGGCGGGCGGCCTCGGCGATCCCGGCCGCATTCGCCGGCAGCAGGCGGGTTTGGCTCACTCCAACCCGATGCAGACGAAGGGCGGGTTGCGCCATTCCGGCTTGCCGTAGCGCAGCACGCTGCCGCCCTCCAGCACGCGCACGCTGCCGCCGGCGGCTTCCACCACGGCCTGCGGGGCGGCCGTGTCCCATTCCATGGTCGGCCCGAAGCGGGGGTAGAGATCGGCCTTGCCTTCCGCCACCAGGCAGAATTTCAGCGCCGAGCCCATGTGCACCACATCGGCCACGCGGCGGCCTTCCAGGAAGGGGGTGAGGCGCGGGTCGTCGGCGTAGTGGCGCGAGGCGACGACGGAGAGGCCCTGCGGCGGCGGGCGGCGGGCGGAGATCGGGCGCTCGATGCCGCCTTCGCGCTTCCAGGCGCCCTGCCCCACGATCCCGCCATAGAGCGCGCCGGTGGCGGGCTGGCCGACCACGCCGAGCACCGGGGCGCCGCGGCGGACCAGGCCGATGCAGACGGCGAAATCGTCCCGGCGCTTGGCGTATTCGCGCGTGCCGTCCAGCGGATCAACCACCCAGAGCGTCTCGGCATCCTTCGGGATGTGGCCGGCGGCCATCTCTTCTTCGGCCACCACGGGGATGTCAGGATAGGCGGCGCGCAGGCCGCGCAGGATCAGGGCCTCGGAGGCGTGGTCCGCTTCCGTGACCGGGGATTCGTCGGCCTTCTCCATGGTTTCGAAGCCGCGGGCGCGGACCTGCATGATCACCTCCCCGGCCTGGCGGGCGAGATCGAAGGCGAGGTCGAGGAGGATACGGTCGTTCATGGGTCTTTCCTTACAGGCTTGGGCCGGGGAGGCCAATCGTGCTGCCCGCGCGACTGGATAAACGCGTGGGCGCTGCTACAGTCCGCGCCATCCATTTTTCGCCCGGAGCGTTCCCCATGCTCGACATCGCCTTCGCCAAGCCCGCTTTGCCGAAATCCGGCGCGCTCGTGCT
>CAMDAM010000471.1 GCA_945888575.1 Asaia bogorensis
ACCATGGCCCAGGCCTGGAAGTGGACCAAGGTGAACGAGCAGGGCAACGTCTATCTCGACGGGTCCAACAACTGGGTGGTGGCGCCGAGCCGCACCGCGAGCGGCCGGCCGATCCTGGGCAGCGATCCGCATCGCGCCCACCAGCTGCCTTCGCTGCGCTACATCGTGCAGCTGACCGGCCCCGGCCTGGACGTGATCGGGTGCGGCGAGCCCGCCATTCCCGGCGTTTCGTTCGGGCACAACGAGGTGATGGGCTGGGCGTTGACCATCTTCCCGATGGATCAGGCCGACCTCTACGTGTACGAAACGAACCCCGCCAATCCGGACGAGTACAAGTTTGGCGATGGCTGGGAGAAGATGACCACGGTGCGCGAGATGGTGCGCGTGCGCAGCGCGCCGGACCAGCAGGTGGAGCTGAAGTTCACCCGCCATGGGCCGGTGGTGAAGCAGGACCCGAAGAACAACCGCGCCTACGCCATCCGCTCCGTGTGGAGCGAGCCGGGCACGGCGGCCTACTACACCAGCCTGGCCTGCATGCAGGCGAAGACGCCGGAGGAGTATGCCGCTGCTGTTTCGCAGTGGCGCGCGCCGACCATCAACCATGTGTATGCCGACACGGCGGGGAACATCGCCTGGATGTCCTCCGGCATGGTGCCGTACCGGCGCAACTTCGACGGGCTGCTGCCGATCCCCGGCGACGGGCGCTACGAGTGGGACGGCTTCATCGCGCCGACAGACCTGCCGCGCGAGATCAACCCGGAGAAGGGTTTCTTCGCCACCGCCAACGAGATGAACGTGCCTTCGGGCTACGATTTCAACGAGAAGCGCCTGGGCTTCGAATGGTCGGAGCATTCGCGCACCGACCGGATCCACCAGGTGCTGGGTGCGCAGGACAAGCACACGCTGGAACAGTCGATGAAGCTGCAGACGGACAGCATGTCGATGCCTGGGCTGCGGATGCAGAAGGTGATCGCTTCGCTCTCCGGAGAAGGCGACCTTGCCGGCGCGCTGGAGCTGCTGCGCGGCTGGGACGGGATGCTGACGCGCGACAGCGCCGGTGGCGCGCTGTTCGAGCTGTGGTGGACCAAGCACCTGAAGCCGGCGATGCTGGACATGCTGGTGACCGATCCCGCCGTGCGCCCGCTGATGGCGCCCGGGGACCACGAATACCTGCTGCGCATGCTCGAAACCTCGGATGCGCGCCTGGGCGAGCGGGATGCGCTGCTCACCCGCACGCTGGCGGCCGCATTTGCCGATGCGCGGGCGCGGATGGGGGACAATATGGCGAACTGGGCCTGGGGCAGCCTTCATCACGGCCGCTTCGTGCATCCGCTTTCCGCGGTGCGCGCGGGCTTCCCTGATGTCGGCCCGCTGCCCAAGGCCGGCTCCGGTTCGGCGGTGATGAATGCGGGCTACCGGCCTTCGGATTTCCGGGTCACGTCCGGGGCTTCGTTCCGCATGGTGCTGGATGTCGGCAACTGGGATGCCTCGGTGGCGGTGAACGCGCCGGGCCAGTCCGGTGATCCGCGCAGCCCGCATTACGGCGCCCTGGCGGAGAAGTGGGCGGCCGAGGAATACGTGCCGCTGCTCTACTCGAAGGAAGCGGTGGACGCTGCCGCTGCCGTGGTGATCAAGCTCACGCCCGGCTGATGCCGCTGCTGACTCTTTCCGCCGGGCGGGCGCGGCTTCGGCTGGCGCCCGCCATCGGTGGGTCGATCGCGGATTGGCACCTGGGCGCGGTGCCGGTGATGCGGCCGGTGCAGCCAGGGGCGCTGGAAGAGGGCAATGCCCGGGGCCTCGCCAGCTATCCGCTGGTGCCGCTTTCCAACCGGGTGGCGGGCAATCGCTTCTCCTTCGCCGGCCTCACCTACCCCCTGCCGGCGATGCTGAACGGGCAGTACATTCACGGCGCCGGCTGGCAATTGCCGTGGACGGTGACGGATTCCGGCCCCGCCCATGCCACGCTGCGGCTGGTGTTTCCCGGCGGCGAATTGTGGCCCTTTGCCTTCACCGCGGAACAGCGCTTCGTGCTGGCCGAGAACGCGCTGCGGCACGACATGGCGGTGCGCAACACCGCCGAGCACCCTGCCCCGCTGGCGCTCGGCACCCACCCGTTCTTCCCGCGCACACCCGGCACCACGCTGACCTTCACCGCGGCGCAGGTGTGGGAACAGGATGCCCAGCGCATCCCCACCACGCGCATGCCGGTGCCCGCGGAATGGGACCATGCCGCCGGCCGCCTTGTCGGCCCGCTGGTGCTGGACCATGTGTTTGCCAACTGGGGCGGGCGGGCGCGCATCACCTGGCCGGAGCATGGGCTTTCCCTGGCCATCGCCGCCGACGCACTGTTCCACCACGCCGTTCTCTACACGCCGGAAGGCCGCGACTTTTTCGCCTTCGAACCGGTGGCCAACATGACCGACGGCATCAACCGGATCGACGGCGCCACCGAGCATGGCATGGCCGTCCTGCGCCCCGGCGAGGTTCTGTCCGGCACCGTCCGCTACATCCTGGAGCCAGCATGAGCGCCTCCACCGCCCGCTACGCCAGCCTGCAGAACCGCGCCGTGCTGATCACCGGCGGCGCCAGCGGCATCGGCGCCCATTACGTGCGCGAATTCGCCGCCCAGGGGGCGCGCGTGACCTTCCTCGACATCGACGCCAAGGCCGCCGCGCGCCTCACCGCTGAAATACCCCAGGCCCGCTTCATCGCCTGCGACGTGACCGATATTGCCGCCCTGCGCGAGGCCATCGCCGCCGCCGGCGAGGTGGAGGTGCTGATCAACAACGCCGCCCGCGACGACCGGCACACGCTGGACGAGGTGGAGCCGGACTACTGGCGCCGCACCCTGGCGCTGAACCTGGATCACCAGTTCTTCGCCACCCAGGCCGTGATCCCGCAGATGCGCGCGCGCCGCGCCGGCTGCATCATCATGATGGGCAGCATCTCCTGGATGCGCGCCCGCGGCGGCATGGTGGGCTACACCGCCGCCAAGGCCGCCATCAACGGCATGACCCGCACCCTGGCGCGCGAACTGGGCGAGCACGGCATCAGGGTCAATTCCGTCGTGCCAGGCGCCATCAACACGGAACGCCAGGCCAGCCTGTGGCGCACGCCGGAGATCGACCGGCAGATCATGGAAAACCAGGCGCTGAAAGTGGCGCTGGATGGCAGCCACGTGGCGCGCATGGGGCTGTTCCTGGCGTCCGACGAAGCCAACGGGCTGACCGGGCAGAACTTCCTGGTCGATGCCGGGATGACGTTGAACTAGGCAGGGCCGAAGGGAAGACCAGGGCTCCGCCCTGGACCCGGCAAGGGCTCTGCCCCTGCACCCCGCCAGGGACCTGAGGTCCCTGGACCCGCATTTGTTTGCGCGCGGATAGGGGGTGCCACTCCGGATCGCCGATCCGGAGTG
>CAMDAM010000472.1 GCA_945888575.1 Asaia bogorensis
GGCCAGTTCGCCTTCGGCAACCCCGCCCGCGTCCTGCGCATCCTGCACGATGCCGGCTACCCCACCGCCCGCGTCCGCGCCTTCGACTTCAACATGCGCTTCCCCGGCGACGACCCCGCCCGCACCGCCGCCGGCCTGACCACCATGGGCCAGACCGGCCGCCTCCTGCGCGAGCGCACCGAAGCCGAACGCACCCAGGCCGCCGAGGCCATCACCCAGGCCATCACCCCCCTGGTCAAGGACGGCTGGATCGACCTCGCCGCCCGCATCTGGCTGTTCGACGGCGCAAATCACCCGTAGCCACGCGGCCGACGCTCAGGCGGCCGCGCGCCTCCCGCCACCGACCGGCGCCAGCCAGTGCCGTTCCGCCGCCACTAGCGTGAAGCCGATATCGGCCAGCCCCGTCACATCGATCGTGCCGGCCCCATCGGTCCATCGCCAGTCCGGTTCCGCCGCATGCCACCCGGCGCCGAACCGCGCATCGCCCAACCCGGCCGGCACGCCATTCCACAGCGGGCCGGCCACCGCCACCCCCAGCCGCCGGCCATCGGCGGCCCCCAGGCGCATCTGCCGCGGCACCCCCGCCCCGCTTTCCAACACCAGCCGGCGCGCCCCGAGCGGCAGCAGCACCAGCCAGGAATCCCCGTCCACCCGCGGCGCCACCACCCGCCCGTCCACCAACACGCACGGCTTCCCGCCGGCCACCGGCCGCCAGCCCATCGCCCCGGCGCGGGCCAGCAGGCCCCGCCGCACGGCCTCCACCTCCGCCCCCTCCAGCCGCAACGGCGCGCACGCCTTCCCTGACCACACCGCCATTGGGTCCACCGGGGCGAAATCGGGATGCAGGCGGCGCGGCTGCGGCCCGTTGGCGAAGTCGCCGCGGTTGCCGGTGTCCAAGTAGCTTTCCACCGCCAGCCCCGCGGCAAGCATCACCGCATGCCGCTCGAGCTCCACATGCCAATACGTCACGCGCCGCACCGCCTGCTGCAGCACCGTCGCGCCATTCAGCAGGTATCGCACCGGGATCAGCACGCCGGCCGCGAACACCGCATGGTCCGGCGACAGCACCACGTCCCGAAGCGGCACCCCCGCCGCGAAGGCGCTGGCCCGCACCCGCACCGGGAGCACGTCATGCGGCCGCGGATGCTGCCCGCACGCGACCTCGCGCCATCCGGTCCACACAACGCGGCCCGTCGTGCCATCGGCCAGCAGCACCGCGTCGCCCGGCCGCAACGCCTCCACCGCCGCCTCGCCCGTGGGCGTGGCCAGAAGCGTGCCCGCCGCGAAGCACGGCACCGTCGTCACGCCCATGTCGCCGCCGATGTCCGACAGCACGAAGGAATACCCGGCATAGAACCCATCCAGGTGAAGCGCCGCCACCGCGGTGCCCTCGAAGCTCACCGTCAGCGTGCCGGTGTAGCCGCCGGGGTCCGCCGCATAGGCCACCGCATCCGCCTGGGTGCTGCCAAGGTCGATGCGGTTCCCCGGCTTGAACCCGGCGATCACCGCGTTGTACTCCGCCGTGTCCACGTTCAGCTGCAGGATCGCGCTGTCGTCGTTGAACTGGAACAGCCCTTCCGTGACTGCCCCGGTGAACGCCACCTCGGCATGCGACGCACTGACGGTGCCGTTGCCGGAGGCACTGCCGAAGCGCACCGACGTGTTCCCCACCGGGTCGTCCGCGACACCTTCCACGGTGACAGTGCCCGCGTTCACCAGGCTCACCCCGCCCCCGATCACGCCGAGACCGCCGGCCTGCCCGGCGATGCCGCCCACATGGATCAGGCCGTTGTTGGTCAGGGTGCCGCTGCCCATCACGCTCGCCGGCCCGGTGATGTCGATCCAGGCGTTGTTGACCAGGTTGGCCGCGGTAGCCGGGATCAGGTAGAACTGGGTGCTCCCCTGCAGGAAGACGGGCCCGTCGAACGTGTTGGTACCCACGAACGACATCACGAGCCCGTCGGCATCCAGGTTGGTGAGCGACGCATCGGCGCCGATCGTGCTGCCGCTGAAGCTCAGCTGGTTGGCCGCGATCACCGAGATGGTCTGCCCGCTCACCGTGAGGTCGGTGAAATCGACCGTCGCATTGGTCAGCACCCCATGCGCCACCACCCCCTGGTCGCCGCTACCGGGCGCCACGCCACCCAGCCAGCTCGCCGGGTCGTTCCAGAGACCGCTGAACACGTTCCAGAAATAAACTGCCATTTTCTGACGCTTCCCGGCACCCGAGGCGCCGACACATGAACCCTCTCACGGAGGGAACATCGGAATGCTATGGTAGCGAAGGCGCGCTGCTCCATGACCTGCATCAACCGGCGCTCAGGGTGCCGGCAACCGCACCGTTACCGCCAGCCCGCCGCCCTCCCGGTTGGCCGCGGCGATCGAGCCGCCCAGCAGCAGCACATGCTGCCGCACCAGCCATAGCCCGATCCCGAAATGCGCCCCCGGCGCCGTTCCCGGACGATGCGAGTAGTAGCGCTCGAAGATGTGCGAAAGCCGCTCCGGCGCGACGCCCGGCCCATCGTCGTCCACCGTCAGCACCGCCTCCACCCCTTCCCGCCGCAGCGCCACCCGCACCACGGAGCCCTGCGGCGCGAACCCCAGCGCGTTCTCGATCAGGTTCTCCAGCACCGTCTCCAGCGCCTCCGCCTGCCCCCGCACTACAACCCCCAGCGCGATAGCCCCCGCCACCAGCCCGGGATGGCTCGCCCCCATCCCGTCCACCACCGCCGAGGCCAGCTCGGAGACATCCACCTCCTCCAGCTCCGGCTCCAACAACTCCGCCGCCGCCGTGTCCAGCACCCGGGCGGACCGCACCAGCCCATCCAGCCTGTTCAGCGCCGCATCCACCGGCGCCAGCCAGGTGGCCGCCTGCACATCGCGCCGCAGCGGCTCCAGCGCCTGGCGGATCGTCCCGATCGGCCCCTTGAACGCATGCGCATTCGCCTCCGCCGCCTGGCGCAGCATCTCCGCACTGCGCCGCAGCCGCAGCACCATGGCATCGAACGCCGCCGCCAACCCCGAAAGCTCCGGCACTCCAGCCGCCGCCGCGAACCCCTCGCCCCGCTCCCCCGCCACACGCTCCATCCGCCTTAACGCCCGCCACACGCCGGAAAAGATCAGCGCCACCAACGCCGCCCCCAGCGCATAGATCGCCAATGCCGCCCGCGCCTCCGGCCGCTGCCAGTAGGGCGCCGGGTCCGCCACTCCGCGCAGCCGCGCCTCCGCCGTGCCGATCACCACCGCCCAGCACCCGGCCTGCCCCGCCACCGTCACCACCGCCGTCAGCACCTCATCCCCGGCCCCCACCAGGATCGGCTCCCCCCGCGGCGCATCGCACCGGTCCGCCGCCCGCGGCAGGATGCCGAGATCCAGCAGCATCCGCCGCTCCGCATCCATC
>CAMDAM010000473.1 GCA_945888575.1 Asaia bogorensis
GCCGCCATCGCCGGCCGCGCCGACCTGCTCGATGAACTCGCCAAGGGCGTCATGCACGGCGGCACCTATAACGGCCAGGCCATCACCATGGCCGCCACCGTCGCCACCCTGAACCGCCTGCGCAAGCCAGAGACCTGGGAAGGCCTCAACCGCAATGGCACAAACCTGATGAACGGCATCCGCGCCCAGTTCGAAAAATCCGGCGTTCCGGCCGTGGTCACCGGCTTCCCCACCGCCTTCCACGTCGCCATCGGCATGACGGAACCGGCGAAAAACTGGGCCGACCTGCAATCCTTCGACCGCAAGCGCTACGTCGAGTTCACCACCGCCCTGGTAAAGCACGGCGTCCGCGCTCTGGAACGCGGCGCCTGGTTCCTCAGCACCGAACACGACCAGGCCATCGTCGACCAAACCATCGAAGCCGTCGGCCGCGCCCTGAAGGACCTTACGGCTTAGGGTCCACAGCTAGGAAGGAAACAAGCAAAAAGAAGATTTACCACAGAGACACAGAGACACAGAGAAGCAAGACAAGGGAGAAGGCAGCAGCGCTCCGAATTCCTTTCTCCTTCTTCCTTCTCCGTGTCTCTGTGTCTCTGTGGTAAATCTTTTTCTTGCTTCCTGACGCCCCCCACTGCCCGAAAGGAGCCCCCACGCCATGCGCATCGCCATCGGCTCCCTGATGCAGGAGACGAACACCTTCGTCCCCTTCAAGACCACGCTGGAAACCTTCCGCTCCGTCTATCTCTACAAGGGCGACGAACTCCTCACCGCCTACGGCACGGCGAAAGTCGAAGTCCCCGCCTTCCTCGATGTCCTCCGCGAAGCCGGCGCCACCCCCGTCCCGCTCCTGGCCGGCCATGCCGGCTCCAACGGCCCCCTCACCCGAGACTGCTTCGACACGCTGCTCAACGAGCTCCTCGACCGCCTCAAAAGCGCCGGGCAAATCGACGCCGTCCTCCTCGCCCTGCACGGCTCCATGGTCATCGAGGACGAGCCCGACGCCGAAGGCGAGATCATCGAGAAGGTCCGCCAGGCCCTCCCCCCGGAAACCTGGATCGGCGTCAGCCTGGACCTGCACGGCCACATCACCCCGCGCATGCTCCAGCCCCGCACCTTCCTGGTCGGCTACCAGGAATACCCCCACATCGACATCTACGAGACCGGCGAACGCACCGCCCGCCTCCTGCTCGACACGCTGGCCGGCCGCCGCCACCCCGTCATGGCGCTCGCCAAGCGCCACATGATCGTCTCCCCCGTCAACGCCCGCACCGCCGAGCCCCCCCTCTCCGAGATCGTCGCCGAAGCCCGCGCCCTGGAAGCCTCCGGCCAGGTCCTGCACGCCTCCCTCTTCTGCGTCCAACCCTGGATCGACGTGCCCGACCTCGGCTTCTGCGCCCTCGTCTGCGCCGACACCCACCAGCAGGCCGCCCAACAGGCCGCCAACCATCTCGTCACCATGGCGTGGGACCGCCGCGAACGCTTCATCCCCGACCTCACCCCGCTCGAAGACGCCGTACGCATCGGCCTCACCTCCCCCGGCACCACCATCGTGGGCGACACCGGAGACGGCCCCTCCGGCGGCGCGGCCGGCGACAACACCGCCGTGCTGCGCGCCCTCATTGCCGGCGGTGCCACCATCGCCCCGCGCCTCTCCTACGTCACGCTCGTCGATGCCGAAGGCGCCGCGAAGGCCATCGCCGCCGGCATCGGCCAGGATGTCACTGTCACCATCGGCCACCGCTACACGGGCGATGGCGAGCCCCTCACCGTCACCGGCCGCGTTCGCGCCATCACCGACGGCATCTTCACCCAGCACGATGCCGGCGCAGAGGGCAGCGAGGTCTGCTTCGGCCCCACCGCCGTGCTGGCCATCGGCAGCATCCGCCTCGCCCTGCGCTCGCTGCCGGGCTATGAGTGGGACACCGGCATGTACACCTCCGTCGGCCTCGTCCTGCGCCAGGCCGCCCTGGTGTTCGTGAAATCCAGCAGCCATTTCCGCGTCGCCTACGGCCCGCACGCCGACCGCATCCTCGCCGCCGACACCCCCGGCGCCACCGTCGGCAACATGCGGCGGCTGCAATTCCGCCACGTCACCCGCCCACTCTACCCGCTGGACGAGCCAAACCACGACGGTTGGCACTCCGCGCCCTACTGATCACAGTCTCGCTACCACCCCGCCCGCGCCGAATTGCACGCGGTCGGTTGCCGCAACCCCGCCCGCACCCAATATGATGGAACTATGTCAAACGACGACGACTCCTCCGCAACCGCCCCCGACTGGGAAATCCCGGCCAACCTCCAGCCAGACCCGGAGGATTATGGCTTCGACCTTGAGCGCACGCTCAAGTCGGTCGTGGGCCTGCGCGCCAACGTCCCCGCCGATGCCTTCACCGCCGGCACCCTGGGCACAGACCGCGTCGGCAACGGCGTCGTCATCCGCGAAGATGGCTTGGTCCTCACCATCGGCTACCTGATCACGGAAGCCGAGACGGTCTGGCTCATCACCCATGATGGCCGCGCCGTCCCCGGCCACGCCCTGGCCTTCGACCAGATCAGCGGCTTCGGCCTGGTCCAGGCCCTCGGCCGCCTGAACCTGCCCGCCATCGAATTCGGCGATTCCGATGCGCTGAAGGTCGGCACCGAAGCCGTCATGGCCGCCGCCGGCGGCCGCCAGCACGCCATCGAGGCCAAGGTGGTCGGCCGCCAGGAATTCGCCGGCTACTGGGAATACCTGCTGGACAACGCGATCTTCACCGCCCCCGCCCACCCCTTCTGGTCCGGCTCGGCCCTCATCGGCAAGGACGGCAAGCTGCTCGGCACCGGCTCCCTGATCCTGCAGCAGGGCGACGGCAAGCGCCGCACAGACATGAACATGATCGTCCCCGTGGCCTATCTCCGCCCGGTGCTGGAAGACCTGCTCACCACCGGCCGCGTCGCCAAGCCGCCCCGTCCCTGGCTCGGCCTCTACGCCATGGAAGGCGAAGGCGGCATCATCGTCGGCGGCGTCTCGGAAAAAGGCCCCGCCGCGAAAGCCGGCGTCCAGCAAGGCGACCGAATCCTCGCCCTCGGCGAAGAGGACATCACCGACCTCGGCACCCTCTGGCGCAAACTCTGGGCCACCGGACCCGCCGGCACCCCGATCACCCTGAAACTCAAGCGCGACGGGTCGCCCGTCACGGTGCGGATCACCAGCGCGGATCGCACGTCGTTCCTGCGGGCGCCGCGGCTGCACTAGGCAAGCAAGCGGTTCTTTTTTGAAAAAAAGAACCAATACTCAGTTCATTTGAGGATCCGGAATTTTGCCGGTTCCCTGATGCGGAAGTTATCAGTCACTGCGTCGCAGAGGTTGTCCCATGTTTGCGGGACGGTTCGTCGCAAGAAGGTCAGGA
>CAMDAM010000474.1 GCA_945888575.1 Asaia bogorensis
ACTTCGTCCCGCCCTACTGCCCACATCTGAACCCGATCGAGCGGCTGTGGGGGGCGATGCACAAGGCCCTCACCCACAACCGATGTTGCGCCACCTTCCGCGCGTTCCAGACCGAGGTCCTGACCTTCTTGCGACGAACCGTCCCGCAACCATGGGACAACCTCTGCGACGCAGTGACTGATAACTTCCGCATCAGGGAACCGGCAAAATTCCGGATCCTCAAATGAACTGAGTATTGGTTCTTTCTTTCAAGAAAGAACGCGCTTCCTTCCTACCCGAAGGTCGCGAACATCTCCTCCATCGCCACCAACTGGTTCCCCTTCGCCGAGGAAGGCACCAGCACCACCGTCCGCACCCCAGCGTCCTGCCAGGCCTCCACCTTCTCCCGCACCTGCGTAGCCGTCCCGAACAGCGTCACATCCGCCAGCCACCGATCGGTCAGCATCTTGGGCACATCGTCCCGCCGCCCCTCGTCGATCGCCTTCTCGATATCCAGCATCTCCTGCTCGTACCCGGCTTCCTTCCAGTAGTTCCGATAGTTCGGCAGGAAGGCGTACCCGGTCAGCGTCCGCCGGTTCACCGCCTTCGCGGCCTCCAAATCGTCGCTGATACAGGTCGGGATCATGTCCGCGATCATGAACCCGGGGTCGGCCCGCTTCCCCTCCGGCAACGCCGAAAGCGAAGCCTTCATGTGGCTCAAACAGGCATTGGCGAAGATCACCCCCTGGCCGATCTCCCCGGCCAGCGCCACCATCCGCTTGCGCATCGCCGCCAGCACCACCGGCGCCAGCGGCCCCACGCCCTCCTGCGCCAGGTAGCGCTCCACGAACCCGCGCGTATCCCCCAGCGGCTTGCCCGGCGTCACCCCCATCCGCACATGGCTCGGCCCATGCGCAATGCCGATCCCCAAGGAGAACCGCCCCCCGGAAACCTCGTGCATGAACGCGGAGGAAGCCGCGAAATCGCTCACCGTCCGCGCATAGATCGGCGCGATCGCGGTGCAGAACGGAATGGTCGAGGTATTCCAAGCCAACGCCTCGCAGAGCGACATATTCGCCCCGAGGCTCGGGAGGAACAGCCCGGCATAACCCCGCCGCTCGATTTCCTGCGCCATCTCCACCACCCGCCGCCGCCGCCCCGGCGTCGCCACCAACCCAACCGCCGGCATGTTCTGCGCCATCTCGTTCTCTCCCTCTCGTACCCACCACCCTAACCGCCTACGCCCCCTTGCGGGAGAGGGCAGGGGGCGGCAAACCTGCCGCGCGCCCAAGCGAAAAGGACCACGCCATGCCCTTCGATTTCCTCGCCGACCGCAAGAAGGCGATCATCGGCATGGTCCATCTCGGCGCACTGCCCGGCACCCCGCTCTACGATGCCGCCGGCGGCATCCCGAAACTGATCGAAGGCGCGCTGGCCGACATCGAGGCCCTGCAACAGGGCGGCGTCGACGCGCTGATGTTCGGCAACGAAAACGACCGGCCTTATTCGCTGAAAGCGCCCCCCGCCAGCATCGCCGCCATGGCCGCCATCGTCACCGCGGTGAAGCCGGCGCTCAAGATCCCCTTCGGCGTCAACTACCTCTGGGACCCCACGGCGAGCATCTGCATCGCCGCCGCCACCGGCGCCCAATTCGTCCGCGAGATCTTCACCGGCGTCTATGCGTCCGACATGGGCCTCTGGGCGCCGGATTGCGAAACCGCACTCCGTACCCGCCGCGACCTCGGCGTGCCGAACCTCAAGCTCTGCTTCAACATCAACGCCGAATTCGCCACCCCGATGGACACCCGCCCGATCGGCCTACGCGCCAAATCCGCCGTCTTCTCCTCGCTGGCCGACGCCATCATGGTCTCCGGCCCCCTCACCGGCCAACCCGTCGACCAGTCCGACCTCCGCCAGGTGCGCGAGGCGGTCACCGACGTCCCCGTCTTCGTCAACACCGGCGTCAACCTCGACAACGTCCAGGCCATGCTCTCCCTGGCGGATGGCGCCGTCGTCGGCACCCACTTCAAGATCAACGGCAATACCTGGAACGCCGTCGACCCCACCCGCGTGAAGCGCTTCATGGACAAGGTCGGCACGCTCCGGTAGCCGCCATGTTCACCATCGGCCTCGACATCGGCACCACCTCCACGATCGGCATCCTGATCGAGCTGCCAAACCGCGTCGCAGCCCTCGCCACCCGCCCCGCCACCCTCAGCGCCCCGCACCCCGGCTGGGCCGAAGCCGACCCGCGCCAGTGGTGGCAGAACGTCTGCGAAATCTGCCAGGAACTCCTCGCCGCCGATCCCCGCGCCCGCACCGCCTTGGCTGGCATCGGCGTCGCCGGCATGCTCCCCGCCCTGGTCCTGCTCGATGCCAACGGCCAACCGCTCCGCCCCAGCATCCAGCAATCCGATGCCCGCTGCGACGCCGAGCTCACCGAACTCCTCGCCGCCACAGACCCAGCCGCCTTCCTCGCCACCACCGGCAACGGCCTCAACCAGCAGGTCGCCGCCCCCAAGCTGCGCTGGCTCGCCCGCCACGAACCCCAAACGCTCGCCAACGCCAAAACGCTCACCGGCTCCTACGACTACATCTCCTGGCGCCTCACCGGCCAACGCACCGCCGAACGCAACTGGGCCCTGGAAGCCGGCTTCCTGAACCTACGCACCGCCGAACCCGACCCAGCCCTCATCGCCCTGGCCGGCATCGACCCAGCCCTCCTCCCCCCGGTCCGGGAAGGCCACACCATCCTCGGCGAGATCACCCGCGAAGCCGCAGACGCCACCGGCCTCCCCCCGGGCACCAAGGTCATCGCCGGCAGCGCTGACCACATCGCCAGCGCCTACGCCGCCGGCCTCACCGAAGAAGGCTACGTGCTGCTGAAATTCGGCGGCTCGGCGGACATCCTCATGGCCAGCGCCCAGGCCAAGCCGGATGACCGCCTCTACCTGGATTACCACTCCATCCCCGGCCTCTACGTCCCCAACGGCTGCATGGCCAGCGGCGGCTCCATGCTCAACTGGCTCGCCACCATCCTCGCCCCCGGCGAAGCCAAGCCCCACGCCCGCCTCGACCAACTCGCCGCAGCGATCACCGCCGGCAGCGAGGGCCTCTCCGTCCTACCCTATCCCCTGGGCGAGAAATCCCCGCTGCACGACCCGCTGGCCCGCGCCACCTTCACCGGCCTATCGCTGAACCACACTACCGGCCATCTCTGGCGCGCCACGCTGGAATCCATCGGCTACGCGCTCCGCCACCACGCCGAGGTCTTCCGCGAAATCGGCCACCCCATCCACCGCCTGCGCGCCTCCGATGGCGGCTCCAAAAGCCTGGTCTGGATGCAGATCATGGCCGACATCTTCCAGATGCCGGTCCGCGT
>CAMDAM010000475.1 GCA_945888575.1 Asaia bogorensis
CGGCCTGCGGCGGCGCCCAAGGCGACGAACCAGAGCAGGGCGAGCGGGACGGCGACCGATTGGATGGCGGCGGCCTGGGGGATGGCCAGGCGCAGCGTGGTGGCCACGAAGAGCAGGCCGGCGGCCAGCCCCCAGGCGCCGAGCCAGCGGTGGCCGGTGCGCAGCAGGGCCGTGCCGATGCCGACCAGCCAGAGGCCGCTGGCGAGCTGGACGCCGAGCAGTTCGCCGACCGCGCCGGCATAGGCGTTCATCGCGGTGAAGCTGGTCTCCAGCATGGCGCGGCCGGCGGCGTCGGCGCCGGCGTGCTGGGCGGCCAGGACGGGCATGACGGAGAGCCAGCGGACGATGCCAAGCATCTTGAGGATGCCCGCGGCGGCGCCGAGGAAGGCCAGCGCATCGGCCAGCCAGCCGCCCTGCCCCCGTGCTGCCATCCATCCCCGCATGGCGAAGGCCAGCGGCACCAGGGCGAGCGAGACCAGCAGGTAGGCGGTGTAGCCGAGCTGGACCGCGCCGGCCTGGTCGTGGATCAGCGGCAGGGCCTGGGCGCCGGGCAGGCCGAGGCTGGCGGGCCAGCCGATGGCTTGGCCGAGCACGACCATGGGCACGGCGAACAGGGCGGTTTGCAGCAGCAGCAGGCCGGCAAGCGCCTGGCGGGAGGGGGTCATGACGGGATTCCTTGGACTGGGAGGGTTTGACGGATCAGGCGAGGGCGGCGGTGAGGGCGGTGGGGAGCGGGGTGTGCGGCTCCGGGCCGATGGCGGCCTGCAGCGCGCGGTTGTCGAGGCGCAGGGGGTGGTTCCAGAGCCAGCGCATCTCCTGCGCCTCGGCCAGGAAGGGCACGAAGGGGGCGGCGAGGCGGGTGAGCCACCAGGGGAAGGGGCGGATGGGGACGTGGCGGGGGGCGAGGGCCAGTTGCGTGGCATGGGCCATCTGCCGGCCGGTTTCGTCCCAGTGGCCGGCGAAGTGGTAGGTGGCGTGGGCGGGGAGCGTGGCCCTGATGGCGGCGAGGCGGGCGAAGGCCTCGGCGAGGTCGGGCACGTAGGCCCAGGCGTGGCCGGCCTGGCCCAGGGTGCGCAGGGTGCGGGCCTGGGTTCCGCCCTTGGCGAGGACCTGGGCGAACCAGGAATTCACCACGCCGGGGCCGAAGAAATCGCCGGCGCGCAGGACCAGGGTACGGGCGGAGGAGGCGGCGAGCATCGCCTCCATCTCCGCGCGGACGGTGCCCTTGCGGGTGGCGGGGGTGTGGGGGGTGGTTTCGTCCACCACGGCGCCGCTGGTCGGGGAGAAGACGTAGGTGTTGCCGGGGAAGAGGAGGCGGGCGCCGGTGGTCTCGGCGGCGGCCAGCGCGGCGGCGAGCATGGGCAGGCCGTGCTCGCGCCAGTTGCGGTAGCCCGGGGGGTTGGCGCCGTGGAAGATCAGCTGAGCGCCCTCGGCGGCCTGGCGAACGGCGGCGGCATCGCGGGCGTCGCCCTGGTGCCATTCGACGGGGATTGGCGCGGTGGCGGGGCGGCGGGACAGGGCGGCAATCGACCAGCCGTCGCGGTGCAGGGCGGTGGCGACGGCGGCGCCGATGGCACCGGTGATGCCGAGGATGAGGGCCTTGCGGGGAAGCATGCGGGGGCTCCGTTTGGGTGGGCGGAGTTTCCCCGGTGCTGGGCCTCTACGGAATTCGCCAATTCCGTGCGGTTACCCTACATTTTCGTATGGCCCGTGATCCCGACTGGACGCTGATCCGATCCTTCCTGGCCGTGCTGCGCGGCGGCAGCCTTTCCGCGGCGGCGCGGCGGTTGCGGCTGGCGCAGCCGACGCTGGGGCGGCACATCGCGGCGCTGGAGGAGGATTTGGGCCAGGCGCTGTTCACCCGCGCGCCGGCGGGGCTGGTGCCGACGGCAGCCGCGCTGGCGATGCGGCCGATGGCCGAGGCGATGGAGCAGGCGGCGGCGGCGTTGCTGCGCGCGGCGGAGGGGGCGGACGATCCTGCCCGCGGCACGGTGCGGATCACTGCCAGCGAGGTGATGGGGGCACAGGTGCTGCCCCCGATCCTGGCGGATCTGCAGCGGCGCCACCCCGGGCTGGTGCTGGAGCTGGCCCTGGAGAACCGGGCCGGCGACCTGCTGCGGCGGGATGCGGATATCGCGGTGCGGATGTTCCGGCCGCGGCAGGAGGCGCTATTGGCGCGGCGCATCGGGCGCGTGGGGCTGGGGCTGTATGCCCATCGGGACTACTTGGCGCGGCATGGCGTGCCGGGCTCGGTGACCGAGCTGGGCGGGTTCCATGTGATCGGGTTCGACCGCGACGACGGCTCGGCGCGCGCGGTGGCGGCGGGGACGCTGCCGATTGACCGGACGCTGTTCCGCGTGCGCAGCGACAGTGACCTGGCACAGTCGGCGCTGCTGCGGGCTGGGCTGGGGATTGGGGCGATGCAGCACCGCTTGGCGGCGGAGGTGCCTGAGCTGGTGCCGGTTCTGGCCGCGGAGGTGCAGTTGGGCCTGGAGATGTGGCTGGCGATGCACGAGGACCAGCGCGGGAATGCCGCGGTGCGGGCGGCGTTCGAGGTGTTGGGGGAGGGGTTGAGGGCGTGGGTGGTGTGGGCGCCCGGCATCCCGGGCGCCCTTGAGTCATAAAAGTTTTTTGGTTCTTTTTTTCAAAAAAGAACCGCTTGCTTGCTTAACCCCGGATCAAAGTGCCGTAGCCGCCTTCGGTGAAGAGCTCCAGCAGGCACGCATGCGGCTGGCGGCCATCGAGGATGACGGCGCCCTTGACGCCGCGCTGGACGGCATCGACGCAGTTTTCGACCTTGGGGATCATGCCGCCGGTGATGGTGCCGTCTTCCAGGCGGGCGCGGACATCGGCCAGGGTCATTTCGGGGATGAGGGTCTTGCTCTTGTCGAGCACGCCGGGGACATCCGTCAGCATCAGCAGGCGCATGGCGCCTAGCGCCCCGGCGACGGCGCCGGCGACCGTGTCGGCGTTGATGTTGTAGGTCTGGCCATCCTTGCCGACGCCGACCGGGGAGATGACGGGGATGAGGCCGGCGCCGGTGAGGGCATGGATGACGCGGACATCGACATGGGAAGGGTCGCCGACGAAGCCGAGGTCGATTTCCTCGGTGGCGCCGGTTTCGGGGTTCTTGCGGGTGCGGCGGGCTTTTTCGGCGGTGATGAGGCCGCCATCCTTGCCGCAGATGCCGACGGCCAGCGCGCCGGCGCGGTTGATGAGGCCGGCGACGTGCTTGTTGACGGTGCCGGCGAGGACCATTTCGACCACGTCCATGGTGGCCTGGTCGGTGACGCGCAGGCCGTCGATGAAGGTGGACTTCACGTCCAGCTTCTTGAGCATGGCGTT
>CAMDAM010000476.1 GCA_945888575.1 Asaia bogorensis
ACCCGTTTCGCGTATTCCCGAACCCGAATGCCGGAACCCCGGGGATCGTCGTTCTGCCTGATCGCGGCTTCCGTCGCGCGCGCGAGGAGATCACATCCTGGCCCGGCTATGCCCCAACGGCACTGCATGACCTGCCGGAGCTCGCCGCCGACGCCGGCATCGCCACCCTGCGGCTGAAGGATGAGTCGACCCGATTCGGCCTGGGCAGCTTCAAGGCCCTCGGGGGGGCATATGCGGTGGCCCAGGCGTTGGCGGCGGAACTGGCGAGGCGCGGTGTGGAGCCCCGGGCAACTTCCGGCGATCTAGTGGCCGGCACCTTCCTAGATACCACGCGCGAGTTGACGGTCTGCTGTGCCACAGACGGCAACCACGGCCGCTCCGTGGCCTGGGGCGCGCAGCGCTTTGGCTGCCGCTGCGTGATCTATGTGCATGCCACCGTCAGCCAGGGCCGCGTTGATGCGATTGCCCGCTACGGCGCCGAGGTGCGCCGCGTGCCCGGCACCTATGACGACGCCGTCCGCCAGGCGGCGCGCGATGCGGAGGCAAATGGCTGGTTCGTGATCTCCGACACATCGTACGAGGGCTACACCACAGTGCCGGTTGATGTGATGCAGGGCTATCGCCTGATGGCCGAGGAGGCCCTGGCGCAGTGGGAAGGGCCGCCGCCGACGCATTGCTTCATGCAGGGTGGGGTCGGCGGCGCCGCGGCCGCCGTCTCCGTTCAGTTGCGCTCGACCTTCGCCTCCCCGCCAGTGTTTGTGGTGGCCGAGCCCGACAAGGCAGCCTGTCTGCTGGCCAGTGCCGAAGCCGGTGTGCCCGTGGCCATTCCTGGCGACCTCGACACGTTGATGGCGGGCCTGGCCTGCGGCGAGCCCAGCCTGCTCGCCTGGCAGGAATTGTCGCGCGCCACAGATGTCTTCATGGCGGTGCCCGACGAGGCGGCGGTGGACTGCATGCGCATCCTGGCCCGCCAGGGGATTGTCGCCGGCGAATCCGGCGTGGCCGGGCTTGCCGCCCTGCTGCTGGCCGCCGCCGATCCGGCGTCCCGAGCCCTCCTGTCACTGGGGCCGGACAGCCGGGTGTTGCTCTTCAGCACGGAGGGCGCGACCGACCCGGAGCTCTACGCGCGGCTTGTGGCTGACGCAGCCTGAAGGAAGCCAAGATGAAGGACCTGTCGAACAGCACGATCGACTCCGTGCGAGCGGCTCTTTCCGAGGGCGCCACAACAGTGTCCGACGTGACCCGCGCGTTCCTGGACCGCATCGAGGCACTGGATCGCGCGGGACCGGCGCTCAATTCCGTGCGGGTGGTCAACCCCGACGCCATGGCGATTGCTGCCAAGCTCGATGCCAGCAAGCGCAAGATCCCGCGCCCGCTGGAGGGCATTCCGATCCTGCTGAAGGACAACATCGCCACCGGCGACAAGCAGCCCACCACGGCAGGCTCGGCGGCGCTGGCGGATGCGAAGGCGCGGCACGATGCGACCGTAACGAAGCTGCTGCGCGAGGCCGGTGCGGTCATTCTGGGCAAGGCGAACCTGACAGAGTTCGCGAACTTCCTCGCGGTGGGCATGCCCTCCGGCTACTCGTCGCTTGGCGGGCAGGTGCGCAATGCCTGGGCGCCGGATCTGTTCAAGGACAACATCCCGGTGGTGCAGCCCGGCGGCTCCTCCGCCGGCTCCGGCGTGGCGGTTGCGGCGGGGCTAGCGGTGGCGACGATCGGCTCCGAGACCTCAGGCTCGCTGCTCTCGCCGGCCAACCAGTCCGGAGTGGTTACGGTGAAGCCCACGGTGGGGCTGATCAGCCGCGCCGGCATCCTGCCGATCTCCCACAGCCAGGATACGGCGGGGCCGATGACGCGCACGGTGCGCGATGCGGCCATCCTGTTGAATGTCCTGGCCCAGGTTGATCCGCTCGATCCCGCGACCGCGAAGATGAAACGGCCGGACGACTACACCGCGGGCCTGACCGCTGACGGTGCGAAGGGAATGCGCATCGGCGTGCCGGTCGTGCCGGAGGATCCCGGCCGCGACATCTACTATGGCCCTTTGTCGAAGCGTGCGCGCAGGGTGATGGACCAGGCCATCGAGGCACTGCTGGACCTCGGCGCGGTGATCGTGCGGGCGCCCATGCCGGTGGAGGGCTGGATCGGCGCGCCCGGCACCGACATGCCGGTGCTGGACACCAATCCGGAAAGCCCGCTGCGCCATAACGTGCGGCGGGTATCGACCGTGTTCGTGTATGAGATCAAGCACGACCTCAACGAGTACCTGACCGAGTGGCTGCGTGGCACCAGGATCAGGTCCATGGCTGATATCATCGCCTTCAACGAGGCGCACCCGGAGCAATGCCTGCGCTTCGGCCAGGACCTGTTCCGCGCGGCCCAGGCGACGAGGGGCGATCTGTCGGAGGCCGAATACAAGAATGCCCGCCGGCTCGACCTTCTGACGGCGGGCCGCATGGGCATGGATGCCTACATGAACGAGCACGCTCTGGATGCCGTGCTGTTCCCGGGCACTGCCGGCGCCGGCATCGCGGCCAAGCCCGGGTATCCCAGCGTGCTGGTTCCGGCGGGTTTCATCTCTGGCGTGGGCAAGACCGCGACGCCCGACTACCCGCTCGGTGCCACCTTCGCCGGCCGTGCGTGGAGCGAGGCGAAGCTGCTGCGCATTGCCTATGCGTTCGAGCAGGCAACGCAGGCACGGCGCGTTCCGCCGGGGTGTGAGGGGTAGGAGACGTGGCATCCTGCCCAAGTG
Source organism: Asaia bogorensis (assembly GCA_945888575.1). Lineage (GTDB taxonomy): Bacteria > Pseudomonadota > Alphaproteobacteria > Acetobacterales > Acetobacteraceae > CAMDGX01. The sequence continues at coordinate 2,756 of CAMDAM010000476.1, forward strand.
GCGCTTGACGGCATGGGGCAATGGAGTGACCTAGTTCCTGCCCAAGCGAGGACTCCAGCATGGCCCTGCCCTCTACGATGCGCATCATCGAGGCTGCCCAACCCGGCGGGCCGGAGGTGTTGCGGCCCTCCTCCGCCGCGCTACCGGTGCCCAAGCCCGACGAGGTTCTGATCCGGGTTCAGGTGGCGGGCGTGAACCGGCCTGACGTGGCCCAGCGCAGTGGTTCCTATCCGCCCCCGCCTGGGGCCAGCCCACTCATCGGGTTGGAGGTGTCTGGCGAGGTGGTGGCGACCGGTGCGGATGTTCGCGGCTACCGCGTCGGCGACAAGGTCTGCGCGCTGACCAATGGCGGCGGCTATGCCGAGTACTGCACGGCCCCGGAGGCGCAGACGCTGCCGTGGCCAGCAGGTTACCATGCGCTCCATGCGGGGGCGTTACCGGAGACGTTTTTCACGGTGTGGGCGAACCTGTTCATGGCCGGGCGCCTGGCGGCCGGCGAGAAGGTGCTGATCCATGGCGGCACGTCGGGCATTGGCGTAACCGCGATCCAGTTGGCTGCCGCCTTTGGGGCGACCGCCTACGCCAC
>CAMDAM010000477.1 GCA_945888575.1 Asaia bogorensis
GCTGGCGCTGGACCTGCTGGCGGATGCGGCGTACGACGCCTTGCTGGAGCCGCCGACGCGGTTCGAGGACCTGCCTTCGGCCATGCCGCGCCTGCTGGCCGGCGGGCTTTGCCACGTCGTTTCGTATGGGGATGGGTAGAATGTTCAGCCTGACGGTTTGCGATCACATCATGATCGCGCACAGCTTCCAGGGCGAGGAATTCGGCCCGGCGCAGCGCATGCACGGCGCCACCTATGCCGTGGAGGCGGAGTTCCGGGCGCCGAAGCTGGATGGGCACAATCTGCTGATCGATATCGGCCTGGCCAAGACGGAGCTGCGCCGCATCCTGGATACGGTGGACTACCACAACCTGGACACGCTGCCGCAGTTCGCGGGCCAGAACACCACCACGGAATACATGGCGTTCCACATCTGGGGCCTGCTGGCCGCGGCGCTGAAGGACGGCACGCTGGGCGAAGGCGGGCGGGTGACCACGGGGCTGAAGGTGCTGCTGCGCGAGGCGCCGGGCGCCTGGGCCGCTTATGAGGGCGCGCTCTACTGATGCGCATCGCATTGCTGGTGCCGGGGCCGATTTCGGCGATTTCCGGCGGGTATGGGTATGACCGGCGGATCGTGGCGGAGTTGCGCGCGGCCGGGCATGCGGTGGATGTGATCGAGCTGGAGGGGCGGCACCCGGTCTCCGACGGCGCGGCGCTGGAATCGGCGCGGGCGGCGATGGCGCAGGTGGCGCCGGATGCGATCCCGGTGATCGACGGGCTCGGACTGCCGGCCTTCGGGGCGGGGCTGGAGAGGCCGGCGGTGGGGCTGATCCATCACCCGACCTCCCTGGAAGCCGGGTTCTCCGCCGATGACACGGCGTGGTTGCGCGAGGTGGAGGGGCGGATGTTCCCGGCGCTGGCCGGCTGCATCGTGACCAGCCCGACCACGGCGGAGACGCTGGCGAAGCAGTTCGGCGTGCCGGCGGAGCGGATCGTGAGCGTGGTGCCGGGGACCGAGGCGGCAGCGCGCAGCACCGGCTCCGGCGGGCCGACCTGCCGCATTCTGTCGATCGGCACGCTGATCCCGCGCAAGGGGCATGAGCTGCTGTTGCGGGCGCTGGCGCGGCTGTTCGACCTCGATTGGCACCTGACCATCGCCGGCGGGGCACCCGACCCGGTGTACGCGGCGACGCTGCGCAACCTGGCCGAGGAGCTGAAGATCGCGCAGCGGGTGGAATTCGTGGGCGTGGCCACGGGCGAGGCGCTGGAGGGGTTGTGGCGCGGCGCGGACGTGTTCGCGCTGGCGACGGAGTACGAAGGCTACGGCATGGCAATCGCCGAGGCGCTGAAGCGCGGCTTGCCGGTGGCGGTCACCAAGGGCGGCGCGGTTGGCGCGCTGGTGCCGGTGGAGGCCGGGGCGATCTGCGAGGTGGGCGACCTGGTGACCTTCTCCAAGTCGATCCGCCGGGTGATCTTCGACAACGAGCTGCGGGCGGATATGGCGCAGGCGGCGTGGGAGGCCGGGCAGACATTGCCGGATTGGGCGACGCAGGGGCGGGAGTTCGCCGCCGCGCTGGCGAAGCTGGGGTAGATGGCAGAGACCTTCGACGGCGATTGGCTGGCGCTGCGGGAGCCGTTCGATGCGGCTTCGCGCAGCGTGGCGTTGGCGCAGCGTCTGGGCGCGGCGTTGCCGGCACGCGCTCGGCTGATCGACCTCGGTGCGGGGACCGGCAGCCTGTTCCGCTGGCTGGCGCCGATCCTGGACCGGCCGCAGGAATGGACCCTGGCCGATGCCGACGGGGCGCTGCTGGAGCGGGCGTTTGCGGAGATCTCGCGCTGGGCGACGGCGCGCGGGCTGCCGGTGACGGCGACGGCTTCTTCCATGGTGGTGCGCACGCCGAAGGGGGCGTGGAAGGTGGAGGCGGAGGTGGTGGATCTTGCAGCACCACTCTCCGGGCTGGGGCTGAACCGGCGTGATGCGGTGGTGTGTTCGGCGCTGCTGGACCTGGTGTCTGCCGAGTGGATGGCCGAGATGGCCGCGGTGCTGAAGAAGCCGCTGCTGGCGTGCCTTTCGGTGGATGGGCGCGACCGGCTGTATCCCGCGCACCCCGTGGACCGGATGGTGTTTTCCGGCTTCCGGCGTGACCAGCAGCGGAACAAGGGGCTGGGCGTGGCGCTGGGGCCGAAATCGCCGGAGGCGTTGCGGGCGGCGTTCGCGGCGCGGGGCTGGACGGTGCGCGAGGCGGCGAGCAACTGGCGCATTCCGGCCGATGCGGCGGACATGCTGGACATGCTGGTGGCCAGCCACGGCGAGGTGGCGGCGCGGCGCCTGCGTGACCGGCGCGAGATGGTGCGGGCCTGGGCGCGGTTGCGGGCCAAGCAGGTGGACAAGGGGCGGCTTGCCATGCGGGTGGGGCATCGCGACAGTCTCGCGCTGCCGCCGGGCTTGGCGATCGAGGGAGAGTAGGCATGGCGTTGCTTGGGTGCATTGCGGACGACTTCACGGGTGCGACCGACCTCGCCTCCATGCTGGTGAAGAACGGCATGCGGGCGGTGCAGGTGATCGGGGTGCCGGAGGCGGGCGCGCCGATCCCGGAGGCCGATGCCATCATCGTGGCGCTGAAATCGCGCACGGCGCCGGTGCGGCAGGCGGTGGGCGAAAGCCTGGCGGCGCTGGCGTGGCTGAAATCGGCCGGGTGCAGCCAGTTCTTCTTCAAATACTGCTCCACCTTCGACAGCACGGAGGCGGGCAATATCGGGCCGGTGGCCGATGCGCTGGTGGAGGCGCTGGGCTGCGGCTTCGCGCTCGCCTGCCCGGCTTTCCCGGTGAACGGGCGCAGCGTCTACATGGGCCATCTGTTCGTGGGTGGCGTGCTGCTGAACGAGAGCGGGATGGAGAAGCACCCGTTGACGCCGATGACGGATGCGAACCTGGTGCGGGTGCTGGGCCGGCAGACCGAAGGGACGGTGGGGCTGGTGCCCTATGCCACGGTGGACCAGGGCGCGGCGGCGATCCGCAAGGCGATGACCGGGCTGAAGGAACAGGGACGGCGCTATGCCATCGTGGATGCGGTGTCTGACGCGCATCTGCAGGCGATCGGCGAGGCGGCGGAGAACCATGCGCTGATCACCGGCGGCAGCGGCATCGCGATCGGGTTGCCGGAGAATTTCCGCCGGGCGGGCAAGCTGGCGGTGACCGGCGATCCCGGCGCGCTGCCGGAGGTGGAAGGGCATGCGGCGGTGTTGGCGGGGTCGTGCTCGCGCGCCACGCTGTTCCAGATCGGGCGGGCGCGGGAGCGGTTGCCGACGTTGCAGCTGGATGCGCTGGCCACGCC
>CAMDAM010000478.1 GCA_945888575.1 Asaia bogorensis
GCCCTGCTGGCCGCACCCGTCGCGCTGGCTGCCCCGGCGATCCTCTCCCGCCCCGGCCACGCCGCGGTGAATGCCGGCAGTGGCTGGACGCGGGCGGCCTTCATGGAGGCGATGGCGAAATCCGGCCGGCCGCTGGATATCTCCGAGGCGTCGTTCAACGCCATCCAGGCCCGCCGCCCGGTGGCGCTGAAGCGGATCGAGAGCTACCTGAAGGAGCGCCTGGGCAGCGCCGACCCCGAGGTGATGCGCGCCTTCGCCGAGCTGCCGCGCGAGTATTTCCACTACCAGTACGAGGCCAAGGCCGCCTCGCCCTCCAACGCCTATGAGTCGGAACCCAAGCCCTGGGGCCTCGGCTTCGGCTCCGCGCTGTCCGATTATCTCGGCCAAGCCTACATGACCCAGGTCGCCAAGCCGAAGGAAGGCGACGTCACGCTGGAGATCGGCACCGGCAGCGGCTACCAGAGCTCCATCCTGTCGCGCATCTGCAAGGCGAGCTACTCGATCGAGATCATCGAGCCGCTGGGCCGCGCCGTCGGCAAGATCTTCTCGCCGCTGGGCTACGACAACGTGCAGAGCCGCGTCGGCGACGGGTATTTCGGCTGGCCGGAAGTCGAAGGCGGGTTCGACATCATCATCATCACCTGCGCCGCGCAGTATGCGCCGCCGGAGCTGTTCAAGCAGCTGAAGCCGGGCGGCCGCGCGCTGATCCCGATCGGCCAGCCCTTCAAGCGCGGCCAGTTCCTCTACGTCTACACCAAGGACGCCGACGGCAAGATCCACTCCCGCAAGGACGTGGGCGTGTTCTTCATCCCGATGACCGGCACCATGATGAAAACCCCGGCGCCCGTGCCGGCCCCCGCCCAGCGGACCTGACCGGATGGTGCGGCCGCAATCGGGCATCGACGGCACGCTGAGCTTCGGCCCCGAGCAGCCGGACGAGAGTGCCAAGATTGCGGCGCTGCACCAGGCAGCCTTCGGCGATACCTACGAAGCCGCGGTGGTCGATGGCCTGCGCGCCGGCGGCTTTGCCTTCGCCTCCCTGGTGGCGCGGCTCGGCGACGACGTCGTCGGCCACGTCATGTTCAGCACCCTCTCCGTCACCGTCGACGGCCAAGAGGTCCCCAGTGCCGCCCTGGCCCCGCTTTCGGTGGCCGAGGGCTATCGCGGCGTGGGCATCGGCGGCCGGCTGGTGCAGATGGGGCTGGAAGCGGCCCGCGCCCACGGCAGCTACGCCGTGCTGGTGCTCGGCGACCCCGCCTATTACCGCCCCTTCGGCTTCGATGCCGCGGTCATATCGCACCTGCGCACCCCCTACGCCCCGGGCAAGCTGATGGCGCTGGAACTGGTCACCGGCGCCTTGGCCGGCCGCACGGGCGAGGTGCGCTACCCGCCGCCATTCACCCGGGCGCAAAGGTAGCGCTATCCTCCCACCCCGGGAGGATCACAGCATGAAAATCGGCTTCATCGGCGTGGGCAACATGGGCGGGCCCATGTGCCGGAACATCATCAAGAACACCAACCACCAGGTGGTAGTGCACGACCTCGACGCCGCCGCGGTCGCCCGCTGCACCGCGCTGGGCGCCACCTCCGCCAACAGCATCGCCGCACTGGCCGGCTGCGACGTGGTGTTCACCTCGCTGCCGATCCCCGAAATCGTCGAACGCGTCATCGCCGGCCCCGGCGGCCTGGCGGAAACCGCCGCGCCGGGCACGGTGGTGATCGACCTCTCCACCAATTCCCCCGAAACCGCGCAGGCCATGGCCGCCGCCCTGGCGGCCAAGGGCGTGGCCATGCTCGAAGCCCCCGTCAGCGGCGGCGTCGCCAAGGCCGAGGAAGGCACCATCGCGATCATGGTCGGCGGCGACGAAGCCACCTTCGAGGCGCAGCGCCCCCTCTTCGCCAGCTTCACCGCCAACGCCTTCCACGTCGGCGCCGTGGGCATGGGCAGCGTCGCCAAGCTGATCAACAACATGCTCGCCTTCTGCAACATGGCCGCCGCCGCCGAAGGCCTGATGATGGGCGCCGCCGCCGGGATCGACCTGCAGAAACTCGCCGACGTGGTCTCCGTCAGCTCCGGCGCCTCCGGCGCCTTCACCTCCATCGCTACCAAGTCCATGGCCGGCACCTTCCAGCCCGGCTTCGCGCTCGACCTCGCCCACAAGGACCTGCGCCTGGCGGTGCAACTGGCGGACAAGACCGGCGTCCCCGGCATGGTGGCACCCAACGTGCTCAACCTGCTGCGCGCGGCGCGGGCGCAGGGGCTCGGCGGGGAAGATACCAGCGCCATGATCAAGGTGTATGAGCGGATCATGGGAAGAGAGTTAAGAAAGTAAGCGGTTCTTTTTTGAAAAAAAGAACCAAAAAACTTTCATGAGTTTGGTGCGGCACCGTCCGCATCAAACTCACAAAAGTCTTTTTGCTTCTTTTTCTTCAGAAAAAGAAGACTCTTGCTTACTCCGGCTCCGCCACCTGGGTATAGAGCGCGGCCGGGGCATCCCACACCGCCGCCCATTCCCGGTCGCCGTAGGTGAAGTGCCACCACTCGCCATTGAAGGGTGCAAACCCGGCCGCCACCATGGCACGCCGGAGCAGGGCGCGGTTGGCCTGCTGCGCCGGTGTCAGGCCCTCGGCAAACGTGAAAATGAGCGGCGAGGCCCAGTCGCCATACCCCGTGCCCATGTCCAGCGCCGCGCCGGCCCGCAGGATCGTCACATCCACGGCGCCCCCGGTGGGATGCCCGGCCACGGCAGGCAGCGCGGCAAACAGATGCGCTTCCTCATCCAGTGCCTCCGCGCTCCATTCGGGATGCGCGGCCTCGGCCCGGGCGCGGGAGGCAGCGAAGCCCTCGCGCTGGGCAGCCAGCGAGCGATAGGCATACAGCAGTTGCAGTGTCGCGATCGGGTCTTCCGCGCGCAGCGCCCGCACCGCCTGGCGCAGGCGGTCCAGCGTGCCCTGTCGCAACCAGGCGTAGGGCAGCGGCGGCCCGAAGACGAGGCCGGGCTCGGGCACCACGCGCACCAACGGCCCGCCGCTGTCGTCCACCGGAATGGCGGCCAGCTCGCGGGCGGTGAAGATGCGGCGGTCGTGCAGAACGTGGTCGGCGCGGTGCATCACGGCTCCTGGCGGGCGGTTTCGTCCTCAACCTCGGCGATGATGGCATCCAGCAGCCGGGCGGCGAAATGCGGCGGCAGGGCCTCCCCGATCAGCACGATGCGGGTGCCGCGATCCTCGCCGGGCCAGCCGGGCAGGAACTCGGGCGCCGAGAAAACATGCTGCACGCCATGGATCACCGCCGGCCG
>CAMDAM010000479.1 GCA_945888575.1 Asaia bogorensis
CCGGGGCTGAAGCTGCGCATCGCGGTGCTGGCGGACCTGCATGTGGGCGAGCCCTATATGGGCCTGTCGCGCATCGGGCGGATCGTGGACACGGCCAACGATCTGCGCGCCGACCTCGCCGTGGTGCTGGGCGACTACCACGCCAGCCACCGCTTCATCACCCGCGTGGTGCTGCCGGAGGAGGCGGCCGCGGCGCTGGGGCGGCTGCGGGCGCCGATGGGGCAGTATGCGATCCTGGGCAACCACGATTACTGGAACGGCGCGCAACTCTGGCGGCGCGCCATGCGGGATGCGGGGCTGCGGCTGCTGGAGAACCGGGCGGTGCGCCTGGGCGAGGGTGAGACGGCATTCTGGCTGGGCGGCGTCGCCTCCATGCTCGCGATCCGGCTGGGGCGCGGCCGTTTCCAAGGGCTGCACAACCTTCCCGGCATGCTGCGCCAGGTGCAGGGCGATGCGCCGCTGATCCTGCTGGCGCACGAGCCGGACATCTTCCCCACCGTGCCGGCGCGCGTGGCGCTGACGCTGTGCGGCCACACCCATGGCGGGCAGGTGCGGCTGGCGGGATATTCGCCGGTGGTGCCGTCCAAATTCGGCAACCGCTACGCCTATGGCCACGTGGTGGAGAATGGCCGGCACATGATCGTTACGGGCGGGTTGGGCGTCAGCGGACTGCCGGTGCGCCTGGGCGTGCCGCCGGAGGTGGTGCTGGTGGACATCTTGCCTCCGTCCTGAATATGTAACGTTGACTAAATCTGACCCGGGACCTAATTTCATTGCTGAGAACAAGCTTACTGATGCGCAAAGAAGTTTTACCAGTGGACCACGATAGGAAGAAGCTGATGTCCTCCGGAAAATCCAGCATTCCAGTCAATGAACTTGTGTTCGGTATTGGGCGCCGAGACCCCACCGGGCTGAAGTTATACGGGACATGCTTTGCGATTGGGCCAAATTTAGTTGCAACAGCCGCACACGTATCTACCCAAGATGATAGCAATCTAAGCATTATTATTCCTAAATCACAAATAAATGGATATCAAGACACAACAGATCGATCCGCAAGGCAAATACCTGTCATAATAAAAACATTCGATCCCATTCGCGATGTATCGGTTCTACAAATTTCGGGCGAATTTAATAGATGGTATGATATATCCAATACGGATATATTGAATATTTCAGACCCGATAAATCTTGTTGGGTTCCCTCACGCACCGGACGGCCGGCTCGTTTTAACTCATCAGACTACAACAGTTGGCGCAAAAATCATCTTGGATTCTTCCGGAATCAGAACTAAACATATTGTTCTAAATATACAGAGTCGGCCAGGCCAATCTGGTAGCCCAGTATTTCGACAAGGCAGCCAAGCGGTATGCGCTATGTTGATCGGAAGCTATGCTCCTTCGGGAGGAGGCGGTATTAGTCTGGGAGGCGTAGATCCGTTTACTCTCCACCAGACCACCCATGCAATTTCTGCCGAATACCTCAGGAGCCTGATATGAGTGTTTTCGGCGATATTATTGGCGGAGATGCCGATTCATGGTTGAATTCCGTACCACAGCCATCATTGGCTACGATTCGTGAGTTGCTCAACTCGGGAAAAAATCTCGAACAGGTCGCCGAGTTATGGTTAAGCCAAGGGGGGACGTCAAACACTGTGCCATTCGGTGGGGCCAAGCCATCAGCTAACTTATGGCAGAAAGTGAAGAGCGAGTGCCATAAACTGCTTTGCGGTGACAGCGATTACAAGGCGCTTCGCTTAAAGATCGAAAAATCTTGGAATGGTTCGAAGACAACACTGATAGCTACAATTGCCGCATCCCTTTCGCCTATTGTGGGCGTCGCCGCCGCGGTCCTAATTCCGGTTTTAGGTATGTTACTGTCAATTATAGTAAAAATTGGCCTGAATTCCTGGTGTTCCACGGAGAGCTAGTTCCCCTTTCGCGTTACATCCTTCATCCACCAAAAGTTTCGTCAATTTGACAATCGCCCGCATCCAAAGCTTCGCCTTCTCCGGCATCGAGGCCGTGCCCGTGGAGGTGCAGGTGCAGATCTCGCCCGGCGTGCCCGCCTTCCTGGTGGTGGGCCTGCCGGACAAGGCGGTGGGCGAGGCACGTGAGCGGGTGCGCGCGGCCCTCACCGCGATGGGGCTTTCGCTGCCACCCAAGCGCGTGCTGATCAACCTGGCGCCTGCCGACCTGCTGAAGGAAGGCAGCCATTTCGACCTGCCGATCGCGCTCGCCGTGCTGGCGGCGATGGACGTGCTGCCGCGCGAGGAGATGGGCGAGTTCGCCGCGGTGGGCGAGCTTTCGCTCGATGGCACGCTGAACCCGGTGGTGGGCGTGCTGCCGGCGGCGATGGCGGCCAATGCGCGGGAGCTGGGGCTGGTGTGCCCGGCAGCCCAGGGCGGCGAGGCGGCCTGGGCCGGGGCGCAGTTCCCGGTGCTGGCGGCGCCGGACCTGCTGGCGCTGGTGAACCATTTCCGCGGCACCCAGGTGCTCTCCCCGCCCGCCGCCGCGGGGCTGGCGGAGGGGCCGGCGATGCCGGACCTTTCCGAGGTGCGCGGCATGGAGGCCAGCAGGCGCGCCTTGGAGATCGCCGCGGCGGGCGGGCACAACCTGCTGCTGATCGGCCCGCCCGGCTCCGGCAAGTCCATGCTCGCCGCGCGGATGCCGGGGCTGCTGCCGGACCTCGCGCCGATGGAGGCGCTGGAGGTGAGCATGATCCATTCCGTGGCCGGCATGCTGGAAGGCGGGCGGCTGGTGATGCGCCCGCCGTATCGGGAGCCGCACCACTCCGCGAGCATGGCGGCCCTCACCGGCGGCGGGCAGCGCGCCAAGCCCGGCGAGGTCTCCTTGGCGCATCGCGGCGTGTTGTTTCTCGATGAGCTGCCGGAGTTCCCGCGCGGCGCGCTGGAGGCGCTGCGCCAGCCGCTGGAGGCCGGGCGCACCACCGTCTCCCGCGCCGCCGCCCACGTGACCTATCCCGCGCGATTCCAGCTGGTCGCCGCGATGAACCCGTGCCGCTGCGGCTACCTGGGCGATGCCGCACGCGAATGCGGCCGGGCGCCGCGCTGCGGGGAGGACTACCAGGGAAAGATCAGCGGCCCGCTGCTGGACCGCATCGACCTCACGGTAGAGGTGCAGCCGATCCCGCCCAGCGAGCTCTCCCGCGCCCCACCGGGCGAGCCCAGCGCCGTGGTGGCCGCCCGCGTGGCCCGGGCGCGCCAGGCCCAGCGCGCACGCTTCGGCGAGGGCGGCGCCGCCACGAACGCGGAAGCGGATGC
>CAMDAM010000480.1 GCA_945888575.1 Asaia bogorensis
CTTTTTCTTCAGAAAAAGAAGAATCCTTCCTTTGATTGACACCCTCGCCCGCCGCCTGCCCTTCTTCTACGGCTGGATCGTCGTCGCCGTCGCCTTCGTCACCATGGCGATCGGCGTCAACGCCCGCACCGCCTTTTCCCTGCTCTTCCCCGCCGTGATCACAGAGTTCGGCTGGGACCGCGCCACCACCGCCGGCGCCTTCTCCTTCGGCTTCCTCACCGCCGCACTGCTCGGCCCGCTGATGGGCCGGCTGGTAGACCGCAAGGGGCCTGTCTGGCTCATGCAGCTCGGCGTGCTGGCCATTGCCGCCGGCCTGGCGCTGGCCAGCCTCGCCACCCAGCCCTGGCACCTCTACCTCTCCCAGGGCCTGCTCGTCGGCGCCGGCTCCAGCGCCGTCGGCTATTCCGGCCAGGCGCTCTATTTGCCCAACTGGTTCGCCCGCCGCCGGGGCCTCGCCATCTCCATCGCCTATGCCGGCGCCGGCATCGGCGCCATCGTGCTGTTGCCGCAGGTCCAGGGCATCATCTCCGCGTCCGGCTGGCGCACCGCCTGCCTCACCCTGGCCGGCATCACCCTTGTCGTCCTGGCCCCGCTGAACCTCCTCATCCGCCGCCGCCCGCAGGATCTCGGCCTCATGCCCGATGGCGACACCGCCGCCGGCGCCATCGCCCGCCGCTCCGTCCATGTGGTCGACCCCGTCTGGGCCGCCACCACCTGGACCCTCGCCCGTGCCCTGCGCACCGCCCGCTTCTGGTGGCTCGTCCTCGCCAACGCCACCGCGATGTACGCTTGGTACGCCGTCCAGGTGCACCAGACCAAATACCTCGTCAGCCTCGGCACCTCCCCCACCATGGCCGCCTGGGTGCTCGGCATCGCCAGCCTCGCCGGCATCCCCGGCGGCATCGCGCTGGGCATCCTGTCAGACCGCATCGGGCGGGAGCCGGTCTGGGCCATCGGCTGCACCGGCTTCGTCCTCACCTACACGCTGCTCATCGCCCTGGCCTATGCGCCGCACCAGGGCACGCTCGCCTGGGCGCTCCTCTGGGCCATGGTCCTCGCCCAGGGCCTGCTCGGCTACGGCATCACCTCCGTCTTCAGCCCCGTCGTGGCGGAGGTGTTCGAAGGCCCGCATTTCGGCACCATCTTCGGCACGCTGATGATCGGCGCCCTCTCCGGCGGCGCCGCCGGCCCCTTCGTCCACGGCCTGCTGCACGACATCACCGGCAGCGACCTCCCGGGCTTCGCACTCGGCATCCTGGCCAGCCTGGTTTCGATCGCCGCCATCTGGATCGCCGCCCCCCGCAAAGTCCGCCGCGTCGGCCGCGGGCGATGAGCAAAGGAAGGCCCGCTGGGGCCTGAGTCCCCAGACCCCTTCACCCAAGGAATCCGGAAAAGTCACAAAATTTAACCAAAACCCCGATATGCGGATAAAAATCGTTTCCATCGGTGTTTACGTGTGGCATAGTTATCTGGAATGTCAAACCCTGTCGCCGCTCCGGTCGAAGCCGACGCCCTCCGCCGCATGGCGGAGGCGACGAAGCACGTCCATTTTTCGGCCCCCCTGCTGCATCTGCTGCTCGCCCTGCTGGCGGCGCTCGCCCGCAACAGGTCCGTCATGGCCCTTCTCGCCATGGCCGGATTTTCCCTGGGCCCCATCCCCAGCGCCCGGCGGCGCACCCCGCTTCGGGATTGGCAGTTCTCCCCCACCGGCGAAACCATCGATGACCTCGCGCCCATACTCCATCCGCGCGCCCTGCGCCGTTTGCGCCGCCAGCGCGCCTGGATCGGTTGGATCCTACGCGGCCTCCCCGGCCGCGGCATGCGCCGTTCGGGTAAGCGCGCCTCCGCGCCCCTCCCCCTTCGTACTGCCCGCGCGCCGCCATAGGCGACGCGCGTGCCGTTTCATCACGAATCCGTCTTTCGGCCCCCGCCTCGCGCGGCGATGACTCATGTCTTGAGTGATGTGGGTCCAGGGACCTCAGGTCCCTGGTGGGGTGCGGGGCAAAGCCCCGCCCTTACTTCCTCCCGTGAGCCGCCTTCGAAATCGCCTCGGTCATTTCCTTCCGCGCCCCCACCCCTTGGCTGAACGGCCGGCCGGAGATGGCCCCGCCATCCACCACGATATCCGCCTCGTTCACGAAGCTTGCCCCGTCCGAGGCCAGGAACACGGCCGCCCGCGCGATATCGTCGGGCACGCCGGCCCGCGGGATCGGTTGTGCCTTGCTGAACCGCGCTTCCAGCGTCGCCAGCTCCTGGTCAGCCACGTTGGGGTCGAGCCCGATGCCCTTGCCAAAGATTCCGGTCACGATCGCCCCGGGCGAGATCGAGGTCACTCGGATGCCATCTTCACCCAGTTCGGCCGCCACGGAGCGCGTCAGGTGCAGCACCGCCGCCTTGGCGGTGGAATAGGCATGGGAGGACCCACCGGCGCGGTACCCGGCCACGGAGGCGGTGGTGATGATGCTGCCCGATTTCTGCCTTTGCATGATGGGCGCCACGTATTTCATCGCGATCACCACGCCGCGCACATGCACCGACATCATGGTGTCCCAGGTGGCGATGTCGGCATCGGCGATGCGGAAGGGCGGCAGCCCGTGCCCGGCATTGTTGAACAGCACGTCGATCCGCCCGAAGCGCTGGGCGGTCCCCTGGATCAACGCCTTGATATCGGCTTCCGCGCCCACGTCGGCCTGCACGAAGCTGGCGTTCTGCCCCAGCCGTGCCGCGATCGCCTCGCCCAGCTCGGCCCGCCGCCCGGCCAGCACCACGGTGGCCCCTTCCTCGATGAACAGCTCGGCGGAGCGTTCGCCGATCCCGCTCGTCGCCCCGGTGATGATGGCGATCTTCCCGTCCAGCATGCCCATATCGATTTCCTCCGTTTGCCCGCCCACTGTGCCAACTGGCGCCGCCTTCGGGAATGGGCCAGCATCCCGGCCACATCAGCCGCGGGAAGCGCCATGTCCGTCCAGTCCCAGATCGAAGCCGCCTTCGCCCCGCTGGGCATCGAGGTCGGCTTCTCCGCCACCCATTTGCCCACCGGCGAGACCGTCGCGATCAACCCGCACGAGCTGTTCCCCACCGCCAGCACCTACAAGATCCCGGTGATGGTGGAGGTCTATCGCCAAGCCGACGAAGGCCGCTTCAAGATGTCCGATCGCATCGAGATGACGGACGCCCAGCGCATCGTCGGCTCCGGCGTGATCCAGAAGCTGGATGCCGGCCTCAAGCCCACCATCCGCGACCTCACGATGCTGATGATCATCATCAGCGACAACACCGC
>CAMDAM010000481.1 GCA_945888575.1 Asaia bogorensis
AGGCGCTGGACATCTACCGCACCGGCTACCGCCCCAGCGAACGCTTCCCGAACCCGATGGGCGCCGTGTGTGTCTGGGCGATCACGGCGGAGACCGAGGCCGAGGCCGAACGCCTGTTCAGCAGCCGTGCGCTCGCCCGCATCTGGCGCGACCGCGGCGTGTTCGCCCCCCTGCCCTCCCCGGAGGAAGCCGCCGCCTACGACTATTCCAACGCCGAGAAGCTGAAGCTGGAGCGCCTGCGCGCGGAAAGCTTCTGGGGCACGCCGGATGTGGTGGCCGGCAAGCTGCGCTCGCTGGCCGCGGAATTGCAGGTGGAGGACATGGTGGTGCTCTCCACCGCGCACGACCCGGAGGCACGGCGGAGGAGCTATACGCTGCTGGCGCAGGAAATGCGGCAGCAGACGAAGCTTGCGGCGGAGTAAGGAAGAAAGCGGTTCTTTTTTGAAAAAAAGAACCAAAAAACTTTCATCCGTTTGCTGATCGTCCCGGCACGGGCGCAAACGGATAAAGTCTTTTTTGCTTCTTTTTTCTTCAGAAAAAAGAAGACCCTTCCTTACTGCCTGTACACCATGCCGCGCTGCTTGCGCGCCTGCCACAGCCGATAGCGGAACACGCCGTAGGCCAACGCGGCCGCCCCGATCGCCACCGGGATCAGGATCAGCGCCGCCCACAGCACCAGGGCGGCCACGGAGAGCATGCCCGCGAGTACCGCCACCACGATGGCGTAGCGCAGCAGCTTGGCGGACCAGGGCGCGCGCGGCGGCGTTCGGAACTCGCCGTCCGGCGACATGTCCAGGGTGGGCCCGCCGAGGCGGGGGTCGCGGAGGAAGATCATCTTCATGGCCCCTTGAAGTTGGCCGTTGCGCCGTTGGTAAACAAGCCCGCCGCCCATGAAACCTTCGTCACCCACCACACGCCAGACTTGCTTTTGTATATACATCCGCAGCGCCCACACTGGCTGATCCGCCCGAACAGCGCGCGCTTCATGCATGCCAAGGAGGTTCGCCTCTATGCCAGGCAAGCTCAAGACGATCCCGGCGCTGACGACTGACGACGCAGCCGAGCGCTTCGTGGCGGAGGCCGACCTGTCGCAGTACGACCTCTCCGGCTTCCGCCCCGCCTCCTTCGAGTTCGAGAGGAAGGCGGCACAGATCAACATGCGCGTGCCGGAGGCGTTGCTGGAGGCGGTGAAGTCCCGTGCCCGCGCACAGGGCATCCCCTTCACCCGCTACATCCGCCTGCTGATGGAGCAGGACGTCGCGCGGGGCTGAAGCCCCTTCCCCGCCGCGGCAGGGAAGGGGCGCCAAGCCTAGTTCTTGTAGAACCACGTCTCCGGATGCGCGCCGCCCGGGGTGCGGCAATGCTGGGCGATGCAGTTGCGGTCTGGGATGTTGCCCAGACGGTTGCTCACCAGCCGCACGCCCATCAGCGCCGGGGATTGGCCCACCGTTCCGATGGCGTATTGCTGGTCGATCAGGATCTTCCAGATTTCCTGCGCGGTCTTGATCCGGTCTTCCGCCTGCTGGCCGGCGGCGCTGCGGAACAGGTCCATGATGCGCAGGATGTTTTCGTCTTCCGGCTTGCGGCCGGCGGCGCCGTTGGAGGCGAACCACTGCGCGTGCAGCGGGCCCATATAGGCTTTCGTGGGGTCCACCGGGATGGCGTGGCGCGGGAACAGATACAGCAGCTCGGTGCCGCCGTTGTTCCACACCATGATGTGGTGCTCGTTGTTGGCGGTGCGGGTCATGGCCAGGTTGCGCTCGGTATCCCGCACGTCGGCCTGAATGCCCACCTTGGCCCACTGGTCGGCCACCATCTCGCTGATCCTAGGCCAGGGCAGGAAGGCCTGCACCGCCTGCACCTGGATGCGCAGGCGCTGGCCGTTATCGGTGCGCACGCGGAAGCCCTGGCCGTCTTTCTTGGCGAGGCCGATGCGGTCCAGCATCTCGTTGGCCTGCTTCACGTCGTAGGTGGACCACTTCTCCCGCCAGCCCGGGCCGGGGAAGTAGGGCATCGCCTCGCCGGGGGCGGCGGAGCCCGGCGTGGCCACCCCGAGCCAGAAGGTTTCGTTGAGCTGCTTGCGGTCGATGGCCAAGGACAGCGCGCGGCGGAAATCGGCGTTGCGCAGCTACTTGGCGATCTCGGCGTCGCCGTCGAAGCTCTGGTTGAAGTGGTAGATCGCGTCCGCGCCATTCAGCGCGAGACCCAGCTTCACGGTGTAGTTGCCGATGTCGATGTGGCGTTCCTGTAGGTCATACTCGCCGCCCATGGCGCGCAGGTTCAGCACTTCCAGGTTCTCGGCCAGGGTCATGATCACCCGGTCCATGTAGGGCAGCTGGTTGCCGGCGGTGTCCACGGCCCAGTAGTACGGGTTGCGCTCCATCACCCAGCTGGCGCGGTTGATCGGCTCCAGCGTGCGCCAGGGGCCGAGCACGGGCACGGCGGGGTTGCGCGTCCAGTCCTTCATGAAGTGCAAGCGCACCAGCCAGTTGTCGAATCCGGCCGCACGGGCGGCGGTGTTGGCGGCTTCCACGTCGCCGGCGTATCTCGGCAGCAGCGGCTTGGTACCGGTGTGGTCCACCAGGATCGGACGATCGGAGGCATTCAGGCGGTTGCCGTTCTCGTCATCGCCCGGGCCGGTGAAGCCGCGGCGCCAGGTGCCGCCGTATTTGCCGATTTCGCGCACCGGTTGGATCACCATCAGGTCCTGCGGCAGACGGTCCTTCACCGGCGGCAGCTTGCCTTCACGCACCAGGGCGGCCAGCGACGGGGCCTCGTTGAAGCTGGTGGGCCACTTCGCCCTGTCGGTAACGATGCCGATGCCCTCGGGCTTGCCCACCAGGCCGGACTGGTCAAGCTGCCCTAGCGCCATCGCGCCGGGGGAGAGTGCGAGCAGCGACACCCCCACGGCCAGCGCGCGCCAAGCCATCCTGAGATTCGCATGGTCACCCCTGCCAGGCAGGCGGCCGGGTGTTGTGATTGGGGGAAGGAAACGCTGGTTCGCCCGACGCGGTCAAGAAACCTGAGTCAGGGCCCGACGATCAGTGTGGTGCCGTCCACCCCCACCACGCGCAGCGGCGCCTGGGGATCGGCGCCGTTGGCAAGCCTTGCGTTCCAGTCGCTGTCGCCCACGCGCACGCGGCCGTTGCGGCCATGGAACTCCAGCGCCGTGGCGGGCCGCCCCACCAGGCCGGAGCCCGGGGTGTTCAGCGTGGGCGCGCGCTTCGGCCCGCGCAGCTTCAGCCCCAGCGCGATGCTGGCGCCGGCCAGCGCCGCGAA
>CAMDAM010000482.1 GCA_945888575.1 Asaia bogorensis
TGGCCGTGGAGGCGATCGAGGGCACGGATGCGATGCTGGCGCGCTGTGCCGCGCTGCGGCGCGAAGGGCCCGGTGGCGTGCTGGTGAAGATCACCAAGCCCGGGCAGGAGCGCCGGGCGGATTTGCCCACGCTTGGGGCCGAGACGGTGTGCGGCGCGATCGCGGCGGGGCTGCGCGGGGTGGCGTTCGAGGCCGGGGGGGCGATGCTGGCCGAGCGCGCGGAGGCGGTGACTCTGGCGGATGCGGCGGGGGTGTTCCTACTGGGATTCGATCCCGCCACGGTGGGGGCGGGCTGAAGCCCACCCTACCGTTGCAGCGCAGTCAGGCGCGCATGCGGTCCCAGCGGTCGCGGATCTGATACCAGGTGCCGATGACAGGCAGGAACCAAGGATTCCCCGTGTAGAGCGGGTGATCCGGAAAATCACCTTCCTCAAACGCGTGCGTGCGGTTGGCGACGCCGGCGATACGCCGTGCGGTCTGGGTGCCGAGATAGGTCATCATCGCCACGCCGGAGCCGTTGCAGCCGGTGAGGTAGTGCATGCCGTCGATCTGGCCGGAATGGGGCAGCGCATCGAGCGTAAAGGCAACGTTGCCGGACCAGGCATGGGTCACGCGCACGCCCTTCAGCTGGGGAAAGCGGTCGGTCATGAAGCGATGCAGGATCGGCGCGCACACCTCCGGCCCCGCATTGGTGAAGCGCGCGCGACCGCCATAAACAACGCGCCTGCCATCCGGCGAGAGCCGGTAATAGCTGAGGATACGGCGGGTATCGGCCAGGGTGCGGTTTTTCGGGATCAGGCTGCGCGCGAGATCCTCCGGCAGTTCCTCAGTGGCGATGATGTGGCTGCTGGCGGGGATGACGCGGCGCTTGAGCTGGGGGGTGACGTCGCCGGTGTAACCATTGGTGGCGATGACGATCTCGGCGGCTTCCAGGTCGCCGCGGGCGGTCTTCACCAGCCAGCCGCTGTTCTGGCGGGTGATCTTCTGCACCCCGGCATGGCCGCACACGGGAATGCCGCGGGCGCGCACGCGGTCGATCAGGCCCTTCACGTAGAGGGCCGGGTGGAGCTGGCCGGAGCGTTCCACCACCATGCCGCCATAGTAGAAGTCGCTGGCCATTTCCTCGCGCAGGCGCTCATGCGGCAGCATGTAGGCGCCCGACTGGGCGCTTTCGTTCAGGCGGGCGATCTTCTTGGCCTGGCTGTCGTAGTGCTTGGGCGTCCAGGCGCCAACAAAGCGGCCGGAGCGGCGCCAGAAGCAGTCGATGCCTTCCTGGGCGATCAGGTTCTCGATGGTGGCGAAGGCATCGGAGCCGTCGGACAGCAGGGCATGGGCGCGCGGGCTTTCGGGGTCGAGGCTGGAGCCGGTGATGGACTTGCCGATGTTGACGCCGCCGGAGACGCCGCCGCCGTTGCGGGAGGAGGCGCCCTCGCCGGGGGCGTTGGCTTCCAGCACCACGCATTCGATGCCGAGCTTGTTCAACTCCAGCGCGGTGGCGAGCCCGCCATAGCCGCCGCCGACGATGGCGACCTGGGTTTGCTTCGGGACTTCGGTGGGGTGTTCGTCGGTGGGCTTCCAGGCTTCCCACCAGTAGGGGGCGGGCTTGAAGTCGGGGTGGAAGACGTCGCTGCGGGGCATCCGGAGGTCCTTCAGCAAGAGTCTTCTTTTTCTGAAAAAAAGAATCATAAAAGACTTTAACCGTTTGCGCCCGCTTCAGGACGATCTGCAAACGGGGGAAATTTTTTTGGTTCTTTTTTTAAAAGAAGAACCGCTTTCTTCCCTAGATATCCGCGGGCGGCATCCGCCACATGCCGGCTTCCCAACCCGCGGCGTAGCGGTTGTTGGTGTTGTCCGGGTTCCGGTTGACCAGGGGCCGCGCGAACATCGGGTGGCGCATGGAGCGGACCTCGTGCTCGATGGTGCTGAGGACCTTCCCGGTGTCCAGGCAGACGATGTCCTGGAAGCGGTACTGGCTTTCGTTGGATTCCTCGGTGATCAAGCCGCGGGCCTGGAGCTTGCGATGCGGGCCGGAGAAATCAGCGAAGGCAACCTGAATGTGGTGGCCGTCGAACGGCACGGAAGCGCGCGGCGTCTCGCGGTAGAGCACGCTTTCGGAAAGCCCGATGGGGATGCGGGCGAATTTGCCCATGCTGTCCTCGCCGACCGTGCCGCCGGACTGGATGATTTCCTGATAGAAGCGAACAATCCCCTCGCTGGAGCCGGGCAGCGCATCCACCTCCACATAGGGCATGCCGAGATTCATGCGGCCGAAGCGTTTCGCATCCGGCGCATGAACACGGATGGCGTTGCCCCAGGGGCACGTCACTTCCGTGGTGTCGCCACTGCGCTTGTAGGCGAACTTCGTGCCTTCCAGCCGCGGGGCGACGGCGCGCAGGCGGGCTTCCGTCGCATCGGGGTCCGGGATCACCAGGCCGGTGGTGCCGCGCAGCACCTGGGCGGGGCCGACGGGGAGGTGGAACTGGCTGATGCCCACGTTCACCCACATGTTGTCCACGCCGGTTTGCAGATATGGGTCGCGGGTGAGGCCGAGGCCCTGGACGTAGAACAGGATGGCAATGCGCTGGTCTGGCACGCGGACGTTGACATGGCCGAGCTCGACCATGTTGCCGACATCCTGGGTGGTGCGGTCGAAGACGGGCTTCGCGGTTTGGGCGTCCATTGGTTTGCTCCCCGAGAGTTTTATGTGCCGGTCCAGATCGGCGGGCGCTTGGCCAGGAAGGCGTCGATCCCTTCGGCGGCGTCGTGGGCCATCATGTTGCGGGTCATGACGGCGGAGGCATAGGTGTAGGCATCCGAGAGTGGCAGCTCGGCCTGGCGGTAGAAGGCTTCCTTCCCAATGGCCAGCGTCAGCGGGCTCTTGGCTGCGATCTGCCGGGCCAGCGCAGTGGTGGCGGCTTCCAGCTCCGCTTCCGGCACCACCCGGTTGACCAGCCCGATCTCGCGGGCGCGATCCGCGGCCAGCATGTCTCCGGTCAGCAGCATCTCCATCGCGTGCTTGCGCGGCACGGCGCGGGACAGCGCGACCATGGGGGTGGAGCAGAACAGCCCGATATTCACCCCAGGGGTGGCAAAGCGGGCGGTCTCGGCGGCCACCGCAAGATCGCAGCTGGCCACCAACTGGCATCCGGCCGCGGTCGCCACGCCATGCACCTGGGCGATCACGGGCTTGGGCAGGTTCACCACGCGCTGCATCACGCGCGAGCACAGCTTGAACGTAGCCTCGGCACTGGCCTCGGAGGCGTTGGC
>CAMDAM010000483.1 GCA_945888575.1 Asaia bogorensis
CGTGGGAGAGTAGGTCGCCGCCAGGTCTTCCAATGCACCCAACATCACATCCAAATCACCCACGCGGGGTGGAGCAGCCCGGTAGCTCGTCAGGCTCATAACCTGAAGGTCACAGGTTCAAATCCTGTCCCCGCAACCAATATCAGATAGCCATAACGCCCCGTCGGTGAAAACCAACGGGGCGTTGGCGTTTTCGGCCGGACTATCCCAACTCCTGCTCAACCATGCGGGCAAAGAAACTCGCCCCAATCGGAAGCAGATTGTCGTTGAACTCGTAATACGAGTTGTGCGGCGTCACACGGAAACGATCCTCCTCGCCCTGCCCGAACAATAGGAACGCACCTGGCGTGCGCTCGAGGTAGAAAGCGAAATCCTCGCCAGCCAGGATCGGTTGCCCGCCCCGCAGCACATTCGAATCACCTAGCACCGCGGCGGCCGCTTGCGCAGCCCGGTCGGTTTCAGCCGCCGTATTGATTGTCGGCGGATAAGCACGGTTGTAGGCAATCTCCGCCGTCCCTCCATGCGCCGCGGCGCAATGCCCGACTCCGCGATGGAACAATTCCTCCACGAGGTCACGAACCTGAGGCTTTAGGGTGCGCACCGATCCGCGGATCTCCACCGTCTCCGGGATCACGATGTTGGACGTCCCGCCGTGGATCATGCCGATGCTGATGATCGCAGAATCCAGCGCATTCACATGGCGCGAGGGAATGGCATTAATCACACCGATCACCTGTGCCGCGATGGACACCGTGTCGATCCCGTTCTGTGGCGTGGCGCCGTGGGTCGATTTGCCGCGCAGGGTCACCACGAAATAGTCGATCGCCGCCAGCGCCGTGCCGGTAATGGCGCGCACCTTCCCCAACGGCACATCCGGTGAGTTGTGGATTCCGTACATCGAGTCGCAGGGAAAGCGTTCGAATAACCCGTCATCCAGCATGCGCTTGGCACCCGCGAGGCCCTCTTCAGCCGGCTGAAACACGAAGTGGACAGTGCCGGAGAAGTTCCGGGTCTCGGCGAGGTACTTCGCCGCCCCCAGCAGCATCGTCGTATGCCCATCGTGCCCACAGGCGTGCATCCGGCCTGGCGTGCGGGAGCGATGGGCGAAGGTATTCGCCTCCTCCATCGGCAGGGCATCCATATCCGCCCGAAGCCCGATCGCCCGGTTGCCGCCGCCAGCGCCCTTGGTGCCGCGCAGCACACCGACGACTCCGGTGCCGCCAAGGCCACGATGAACCTCGATCCCCCAGGATTCCAACCGCTCTGCCACCAGCGCACTGGTGCGGTGCTCCTCGAATCCAATCTCCGGATGGGCGTGGAAATCCCGCCGCCACTCCGTCATCTCGTCCTGCAGGGCCACAAGGCCGGGGTAGAGGTTCATGCGTGTGGTCCTTCGTGCAGAGCCCCCGGTATGGCGCGATATGTCCAAGCCCGGATGACGACTATCCTTGCGCGAAGACGAAGCGTTTCGCAGCAGCGAAATTCAGGAACATGCCAGCGGCGACACCACCGGCAATCGCCACCACCGGATAGGCGGCGCAGAACGGGCTGAACGTCACCAGCAGGGCGAACACGCCACGGTTCACCACGAATCCTGCACTCTGCGTGGCGAGGAACAACATCCATTGCCGCCCGGCGCTGCTGCGCGTTGCCGACCGGAACGTCCAGAGCCGATGGAAAACCCACCCGAATGTGGCTGCCGCGCAGTAGGCTGCGGCCCCGGCGGTATAGATGCCGATCGCGCCGCGCAGCGCATACACCACGGCCGTGTCCACCACGAATCCTGCCGCCCCAACGGTCCCGAACCGCAGGAACTGCATCGCCAGCCGTGCCAGCGCTTCTCCCAGGAGTCGTTCGAGCACGGCCTGCATGGGGGCCGGAGTAATCCGCCGCCGCCGCCAAGGGAAGCCCAACAAGCGGAACGATAGGGGGTGCATGCGCGATGCGAATTCCGCTAGGCTGCCATGACAGGGACTGCCAGCCCCCGCCACGGCCAAACGCCGGGCGCGGACCGCCTACCATTCGAACAGGCTTCACCACAGGGGACTACCACATGAAGCGACGCAGTCTGCTCAAGGGATTGGGGGCCGCGAGTGTCGGCCTTGCCGCCCCGTCCATTGCCGCAGCGCAGGGCGCGCGGGTGCTCAAGTTCATCCCGCACGCCGATCTCACCGTGCTCGACCCGATCTGGACCACGGCCTACGTCACGCGCAACCACGGCTACCTTGTGTACGACACGCTGTTCGGCATGGACAGCGACTACAAGGCCACGCCGCAGATGGCCGAGGGCATGACCGTCGAGAACGACGGCAAGCTGGTGCGCATCACCCTGCGCGACGGTCTGAAGTTCCACGACGGGGAAAAGGTCCTGGCGCGCGATTGCGTCGCCTCCATCCAGCGCTGGGGCAAGCGCGACACCTTCGGGCAGACCCTGATGGCGGTCACCGACGAGGTCTCCGCACCAGACGACAAGACCATCCAGTTCCGCCTGAAGCGCGCCTTCCCGCTCCTGCCCGATGCGCTGGCCAAGCCGCCCAGCAACTTCGCGGCCATGATGCCGGAGCGCCTGGCCAAGACCGATGCCTTCACCCAGATCACCGAAGTGGTCGGCAGCGGTCCGTTCCGCTTCCTGGCGCGCGAGCGCAATGCCGGCCATCTCGTGGCCTACGAGAAGTTTGCCGACTACGTCCCGCGCGCGTCCGGCACGCCCTCCGGCACCGCCGGCCCGAAGGTCGCGCATTTCGACCGGATCGAGTGGCGCATCATCCCCGACCAGGGCACGGCCGCCGCGGCGCTGCAGTCTGGCGAGGTGGATTGGTGGGAGTCGGTCGGCGGTGACTTCCGCCAGCTGCTCACGCGCGCCGGGCTCAACGTGCACGTGCTGGACCCCGCCGGCTCCATGGGCTGCATGCGGCTGAACTTCCTGCAGCCGCCCTTCAACAACCCGGCTGCCCGCCGGGCGCTGTTCAAGGCCCTGAACCAGACGGATTTCATGGAGGCCGCCTCCGCCGGTGATCCCGCCATGTACACCGTGCCCTCCGGTTTCTTCCCGCCCGGCACGCCAATGGCCAGCACCGCGGGGTTCGAGGCGATCCCCGCGAAGCCTGATTTCGCCGCCGCCAAGCGCGAGCTGGAGGCCGCCGGCTACAAGGGCGAGCGGATCGTGCTGCTGCACGCCACCGACCTCACCTCGGTGAAGACGCTGGGCGACGTGGCGGCCGACATGCTCAAGCGCGCTGGCCTCAACGTCGAGGT
>CAMDAM010000484.1 GCA_945888575.1 Asaia bogorensis
GGCGGCGGCACGCTGGGCGAGGTGGAGGAGTATTTCGTCAACGGTCTGGTGGAGGGTGACACCTTCATGTTCGCCGGAAGGCTGCTGCGCTTCCTCCGGCTGCGCGAGACCTGGATCGAGGTGGTGGAGGGCGGCAGCGGGGAGCCGAAAGTGCCGGCCTATGCCGGGGGGCGGATGCCGCTCTCCACGAACCTCGCCGCCCGGGTGCGGGCGATGCTGAACGATCCCGCGACCTGGCCGAGTTTCCCGGAGCCGGTGCAGGAATGGCTGCGGCTGCAGAAGTCGCTGTCGCGCCTGCCGGGGAAAGAGGGGCTGCTGGTGGAGACCTTCCCGCGCGGGGATGTGCATTTCCTGGTTGCCTACTGCTTCGAGGGCCGCAACGCGCACCAGACGCTGGGGATGCTGCTGACGCGACGGATGGAGCGGATGGGGTTCCAGCCGCTGGGCTTCGTGGCCACCGACTACGTGCTGGCGACCTGGAGCGCGCAGCCACCGACCGATGTGGCACGGCTGTTCGAGGAGGACATGCTGGGCGACGATTTGGAGGCGTGGATGGCGGAAAGCTCCATGCTGCGCCGGACGTTCCGCAATGTGGCGGTGATCGCCGGGCTGATCGAGCGGCACCATCCCGGGCAGGAGAAGAGCCGGCGGCAGGTCACGGTGAATTCCGACCTGATCTACAACGTGCTGCGCAAGCACCAGCCGGACCATGTGCTGCTGCGCGCCACGCGCGCCGATGCCGCGGGGGGGCTGACCGACCTCGGCCGGATCGCCGAGTTCCTGAAGCGCATCCAGCGGCGCATCCGGCATGTCAGCCTCTCGCGCGTCTCCCCGCTCGCGGTGCCGATCCTGCTGGAGATCGGGCGCGAGAGCGTGCGCAGCGGCGAAGGCGACGACGCGCTGCTGGCCGAGGCGGAGACGCTGGTGGCCGAGGCGATGGGCGAGGTGGCGCCGCCGGGGCCGAGCCTGCGGCGGCCCGAGCCGCGACGCATGCCGGCAGACCGGCGGCAGGGGCGACTTTCGTTACGATAGCAGCAAGGAGCGTGCGGGCCGCAGTGGCGGGGGGCGGGGGACCGTGCTTTTGTCGGGCGGAACGAACTGCTGGAGATCAGTCGAGGTGCGAGGGTCTGCATCCACCTATATGGCGGCCGCGCTGCTGGGCGCCGGTTTCGTCTGGCTGCTGGTGCCGCTCGAAGTTCTGCTGGGCACGGGCGCGGTTTGGAACTCCCCGCCGGACGACCTGGCGCAGAACCTGACCGGACACATCGCGTTCCAGCAGGAGCCTTGGCAGTGGCCGCCGCTGCTCGCCCGCACCTTGCGCTGGCCTGAAGGGGTCAGCATTGCGCTGACCGACAGCAATCCGCTGGTCTCGGTGCTGGCCAAGCTGGCGGCCGGCGTGGTCGGGCGGCCGGTGAACCTGTTCGGCGCCTGGCTGGGCCTGTGCCTGGTGCTGCAGCCTGTGGCGGCGGTGTATCTCGTGCGAAGCCTGGGCGCCCGGTCGGTTGCCGCGGCGCTGGCGGCATCGGTGATCGCGCTGTCCTTTCCGGCGCTGCTGGCGCGGATCGCGCATGAGAACCTTGGCCACATCAATCTCGTCGGCCACTTCCTGCTGTTGCTGGGCCTCGGGTGGTCGATCCGGATGGTGGGGGGCAGCGGGGGGCGGTGGTGGCAGGCGGTGGTGCTGGCGACGGTGACCATCTTCATCCATCCGTTCCTCTTCGTGCTGCTGTGCCCCCTGTTTGCGGCCCCACTGATCGCGCGCGTTCTGGCGCGCCGTGGCGTGGTGCGCGCGGTGGCGGGGTTCGTGGCCAGCACGGCCATCCCCTATGGCCTGTTCGCGTTCCTGGCGAGCGTGACCGGCGGAGGGGATTACGGCTACGGCCACTATTCGATGAACCTGGCCTCCCCGTTCTGGCCGCAGCGTTCCGGGGTGTTCGGGCCGGATCTGCCGGTGATCGACGCGACGACGGGACAGTACGAGGGGCTGAACTACCTCGGTGCCGGAGGGCTGCTGCTGTTGGCCGTGGCGGTGGGGCTGCTGCTGTCCGGCCGCGCGACCCTGCCGCCCTGGCGCCTGTGGATCGGGCATGTCGCCGTACTGCTGGTGTTGGCCGGGATGGCGGTGACCCACAAGGTGTACCTTGGCCCGTGGGCTGTCGTGTTGATCGAGGCGAACATCGTAGAGCGCATGATGGGGCCGGTGCGGGCCAGTGGCCGGCTGTTCTGGCCCGTTGCGTATCTCTTGGCGATCGTGCCGCTGGCGATTGTCGCCCAACGGGTGCGCCCGCCCTGGGCCGTGGCGGTGCTGGCGCTTGCGGCCCTACTGCAATGGGTGGATGCCGCCCCCCTGCGCGCGGCCGTGCACGCCTATGTCACGACCGGGGAGGACAGGCGCGGCGACGTGGCATTGCCGGCGCGGACAACCTTGCTGACGGCGGTTTCCTTCTGCGGCCCGCCCGCGCCCGCAACGGGCCCGTACGACCGGCTGCGGCTGGATGCGATCCGGGCCGGCATCGCGCTGAACGACGTGCGGGTGTCCCGCGAGCCGGCGCAGCGCTCATGCGAGACCATCACCAGCGATGCCCTGGAACTGCAGCTGCGGCCCGGCGAGGTGCGGGCCTATGTAGGCGACAGGGCGATGGCGAGCCTGCGGGGTGAGTTGCTGGGCCCGGGTGCGCGATGCCGCCGGGGCGAGGCCATGATGCTATGCGCGACGGACCCGGCGACGGGCTGGGAGATGGCAGAGATCGGTGCCGGGGTGCAGCCGTTGCGGCAAGACCTGGCGGTGGAGGGGGACGCGCTGCTGCCGTTCCTGGGCTGGGGCTGGGTGCGGGATCGCGAGGAGCGCTACTGGTCCAACGGGCCGCGCGCCGTACTGCTGTTCCGGATGCCCGAGCTGCCGGCAGGCGCAAAGCTGCGATTGAGGCTGGAGGCGGAGGGGATCGGGGCACGCGAGGGGCGGCCGAACCGGGTTCTGGCCAGCGCCGGGCCCAATGTCTGGTCCGCCGCCCCCCAGATACGGCAGGAGCTGATTCTGGCCGATGCGCACGTGGCGCCGATGACGCTGGAGATCCCCCCGGTGGGTGAGCCCGGCAGTATCGTGCGGGTGGTGATCCAGATCCCGGAGCCGGTGGACCCGCGCGTTCGCGGCAAGCCCATGCCGGTGCGCTGGGCCGGCATCCGCCTGCATCGGCTGACGGTTCTGCCGGGCGACCCGGCCGCCCCTTGAGCCCCGGCGCCGGCAC
>CAMDAM010000485.1 GCA_945888575.1 Asaia bogorensis
GGCTTGGTTTTGCTGCCCTTGAACTGGTTGACCATCTGGCATTCGGTGAGGGTGACGTCGCCGATGTCGATGGCGAAGCCTAGCTCCGGCGGGACGATCTCGACGGACACCTCGCCCACGCGGATTTCGCCGACGAAGGGGTGGTTGCCGCCGTAGCCGCGCTGGGTGGAATAGCCCATGGCGAGCAGGAAGCCCTCGTCGCCGCGGGCCAGGGCCTGCAGCCGCACGTCGCGGCTGGCGGGGAAGGCCAGCGGTTCGCGGGTGAGGTCGCCGGGTTCCTGCGCCGGGTTGGGGTTGCCGTCCCCTTCGATCAGGTCTTCGCCGCGCAGGATGTCGGAGACGCGGGGCATGGTGGGCTCGGTGGCCTCGGCCAGGGGGGCGGGGGCGGGGGGCTTGCCCTCGGCGGCCAGCATGAAATCGAGCAGGCGGTGGGTGTAGTCGTAGGTGGGGCCGAGCACCTGGCCGCCGGGAAGGTCTTTGTAGACGGCGGAGATGCGGCGGCGGATCTGCATGGCGGCGGTGTCGGCCGGGGTGGCGTAGCCGAAACGGGGCAGGGTGGTGCGGTAGGCGCGCAGCAGGAAGGCGGCCTCGATGATGTCGCCCTGGGCCTGCTTGATGGCCAGCGCGGCGAGATGCGGATCGTAGAGCGAGCCTTCGGCCATGACGCGATCGACGGAGCGGCCGAGCTGTTCCTGGATCTGGGCCAGCGAGAGTTCGGGCACGGCGGGGTCGCCGCGGCGGTCTTCGGCGAGCCAGGCGTGGGCGTTGTCGATGGCGCGCTCGCCGCCTTTGACGGCTACGTAGGCCATGGCTCAGCCCTCCCGGACGGTGATGCTGCGCGGGAGGGCGGCAAGCGTGGTGCCGGCGCAGAGGATGAGGTCGATGCCGCGCGGGAAGAGGGCGTGGTTGGCGGCCCAGCGTGCGGCGAAGTCGGGCGGCAGGCCTTCGGCGCGGAAAATGGTGGGGGATTTCAGGCCGGGGCCGGAGAGGGTGAAGGCGGGGCCGGTGCCGAGCGCTGCGACTTGCAGCACCAGGGTGGTGGACGATTCCGGGGCTTCGTCGCTGCCCGCGTTCAGGGTGACGAGGTCGGGCAGGGTGCGGGCGACGGCGAAGGCGGCGGCGGCAGCGGATTCGGCTGGCGCGGTGCTGCAGTGGAAGACGAGCCAGGCGGTGGCCTCCGCGCAGTCTGGCGCGATGTGCAGCGGCGTGTCGTGGTCCACCAGGGTGAGCAGCACGGCGGCGGTGGCCGGGGCGAGCGGGGCGGGGGCCATCAGGGCGGTGCCGGCCTGGTGCAGCGTGCCGGGGCGGGCCAGCGCATCGAGCACGGCACGGAAGGTGGATTGGGCCTGGGCGACCGGGTCGGCGAAGCCGGGGAGATCGATGTTCATGAGGTTCGCATCGTGGCCATGGTGAAGAATTGCACGCGGGTGGCGGCGGCCTTGGCGGCGGCTTCGTCGCGCGCGGCCTGCTGGGTGGCGGCGAGCGGGGCGATGACGGCCTGTGCCAGCGCGGCGTGGCGGGCGGGGTCTTGCAGGGCGGCGTCCAGCTCCGCGGCGAGGCGGGCCTGATGCTGGTCGCGGCCCTGGACATAGGCGTGGCCGACGAAGCCCTGGGCGTTGCGCACGGTGCAGCGGGTGACGGACATCTCGCCGAGGTTGAAGGGTGAACCACCGCCGCCGGCGCGGCCGCGCATCATGACGAGGCCCGATTCGGGGCCGCGCAGAACGGTGCTGGGGGGCAGGGTGGGGGCGCCTTCAAGCTGGGCGGCGATGGCATCGGCGCTGGCGCGGGCGAGGACGGACATCCAACGCTGGCGGGCGGCGGTCTCTGGCGCGGGGGTTGGCATACGGTGGTTTCCGGTGAAGCGGATATCTAGACAACTAGACAGCTACCGGGCGTGGCCTGTATCGTCAAGCCATGAGTGCACGATCAGGCGCAGCGCGTGGATGAAGTTCCGATGACGATGGAGGCTGGCGCGCGGGCGATGGGCGTGCGCGGCGTGGCGCTGTGGCGGCGCATCGTGGAAGCGGTGGAGCAGGAGATCGCGACGGGCGCGCTGGCGCCGGGCGCCAAGCTGGAGACCGAGGCGCAGATGGCGGCGCGATTCGGGGTGAACCGGCACACGGTGCGCCGGGCGCTGGAGGAATTGTCGCGCAACGGGCTGGTGCGGGTGGAGCAGGGGCGCGGCAGCTTCGTGGCCGAGGACGTGCTGGATTACACGATCGGGCCGCGCACCCGCTTCTCGGAATGGATCAGGCGGCACAACAAGGAGCCTTCGGGCCGCACGCTGGATCTGCGCGAGGTGCCGGCCGACCAGGCGGTGGCGGCCGGGCTTGGCATCCGCACGGGTGCGAAGGTAGTGCGGCTGGAGCGGCTGGGCCTGGCCGATGGGCGCCCGGTGAGCATCGGCGTGCATCATTTCCCGGCGGCGCGGTTTCCGAAGCTGCTGGCAGCGCTGCGCGACGGGGCCGGCATTTCCGAAGCGCTGGCGCTGGCCGGGGTGGAGGATTACCGGCGGCAGGTGACGCGGGTTTCGGCCCGCATGCCGACGGAAGCGGAGGCGGCGCTGCTGGGCATGCCGCGCAACCGGCCGCTGCTGATCACGGAAAACATCAATGTGGATGCGGCGGGCGCGGTGGTCGAGTTCGGCCTCTCGCGCTATCCGACTCCGCGCGTGCAGCTCGTCTTCGAGCCCTGAGCGGCCGGGACATTGCAAGGAAACGGGACGATGCGGGCATTGCGGATCACCGGCGGGAAAGTGCTGGCCGAGGGTGGGTTGACCGAGGGCGAGGTGACGCTGCGCGACGGCGTGATCGATGGCGGGGCGCCGGGGGGTGCCCAGGTGCTGGATGCGCGCGGGCTGCTGGTGCTGCCTGGGATCGTGGACATGCATGGCGACGCGTTCGAGCGGCAGTTCCAGCCGCGGCCGGGCGTGGGGTTTCCGACCGATCTCGCGCTGGAGGAGACGGAGCGGCAGCTGCTGGCCTGCGGCGTGACGACCGCGTTCCACGGCGTGACGCTGTCCTGGGAGCCGGGCCTGCGCAGTGCCGATGCGTGGCGGGCGATGCTGGACGGGTTGGCCGCGCGTGCCTGGACCTGCGACATGCGCGTGCATCTGCGTTGGGAGGCCTACAACCTCGATGCGCTGGAGATGGCGATTGCGGACATCGCGGCCGGGCGGGTGCATCTGCTGGCGTTCAACGACCACACGCCGGCGATCCTGCGGCGCATGGGCGATGACA
>CAMDAM010000486.1 GCA_945888575.1 Asaia bogorensis
CAATAAGTTCCGCCTTCGGCGGGGAGGGGCCGCCCGGGTCTCTCAACCGCCTCGACGGCCCCTCCCCGCCGAAGGCCGAAAAGGTCGAGGGGTCTGGGGCCTAAGGCCCCAGCGGGTCCAGGGCAGAGCCCTGGCCTTTCTTCCTTCAGTGCCACACCGCCGGCAGGGTGGTTAGTCCGCGCAGGGTGAAGCTGCGGCGCCAGCGTGGGGTGTCGCGGTCCGGCAGTTCCAGGGTGGGCAGGCGGCGGATCAGGCCGGCGAAGGCTTCCTGGGCTTCGATGCGGGTGAGCTGGGCGCCGAGGCAGAAATGGATGCCGCCGCCGAAGGACAGCGGGGTGATCTTCTGGCGGGTGATGTCCAGCGTGTCGGGTTCGGCGAAGGCGGCGGGGTCGCGGTTGGCGGCACCGAGGAAGCACACCACCTGGGCGCCCTTGGGCAGGGGCACGCCGGAGAGTTCCACATCCTCCAGCACGCTGCGGCCGGTCATCTGCACGGAGCTGTCGTAGCGCAGCAGTTCTTCCATGGCGTTCGGGATCAGGGCGGGATTGTCCTTCATCGCCTGCCACTGGTCGGGGTTGCGGTGCAGGGCGAGCAGGCCGTTGCCGATCAGGTTGGCGGTGGTCTCGTGCCCGGCGGCGAAGAGCAGGCCGACATTGGCGCGCAGCTCCTCCGGTGTCAGGCGGTCGCCGGCTTCCTCGGCCTGGACGAGCTGGGTGGTGAGGTCGTCCTGCGGGTTGCGGCGGCGGCGGTCGAACAGGCTGTCGAAGTATTCGTTGGTGGCCAGGGTGTTGGCATTGGCGGCGGCGATCTCTTCCGGCGAGAGCGGCACGGGGTCGACCAGGCGGCCGTTGACGCGGCTGCTGGTGAAGAACTGCTCGCGGTCTTCCTCGGGGATGCCCAGCATGTCGCAGATCACGATGATCGGCAGGCGGTGGGCGAAATCGGCGATCACGTCCATGCGGCCATTCGGTTCAACGCGATCGATCAGCGCATCCACCACGGCACGGATGCGGGGGCGCATTTCCTCCACCCGGCGGGCGGTGAAGGCCTTGGTGACCAGGCTGCGCAGGCGGGTGTGGTCGGGCGGGTCGAGCACCAGCATGGTGCGGGACATGGAGGCATAGGCGGGTTCGTTGACGATCTGCGGCCCGTAATTCTTGGTGATGTTCTCGACGTAATTCTTGCCGAAGCGGCGGTCGCGCAGGACCATTGCGGCGGTGTCGTATCGGGTCACCACGTTGAAGCCGATCGGCGAGCGCCAGACCGGCGCCATGGCGCGCAGGCGGTGGTAGATCGGGTACGGGTTGGCGATGAAGGCGGGGTCGAGCAGGTTGAAGTCCGGCACTTGGGCCTGCTGGGTGGTGGCGGACATCGGGGCCTCCTTCGCGCAACGATGCCGGCAATCTACAGTGCGGTCTGTGCCACCGCCACAAGGATGCCCAGCGTGCTGACCATTGCCCAAACCCGCGCCGCGCTGTTCGACCCGCAGGACTGCACCGACAGCGCCGACTCGTTGGCACTGCTGGATGCGGTGTTCGATCCGCTGGTGCGCCGGGTGGGGCCGGGGCGATTCGTGGCGGGGCTGGCGGAGGAATGGGTGCAGGAGGATGCCCGGCGCACGCTGTTCCGGCTGCGGCCAGGGGTGGTGTTCCATGACGGCACTGTCTGCGATGCGGCAGCGGTGGCGGCTTCGCTGATGCGGATGGCCGATCCCGCGGTGGGGGCGACGCTGGGGGCGCCGGGGGTGTGGGCGCAGTATCTCGCGGGGTGCGAGGTGGAGGTGGTGAACTCACGCACGTTGCGGCTGGTGACCACGCGGGACATCGCGGACATTCTCGATGTCGTCTGCGCCGGGGCGGTGATGGCGCCGGCGGCGATGGCGGCGGAGAGCATGGCGGGGCGGTGGATCGGCACCGGGCCGTGGCGGCTGGACTCGGTGGACGAAACATCTGTCGTGATGGCGCCGGTGCGGGCGGGGCTGCCGGCGTTGCGGTGGGTTGGGGTGCCGGAAGGGCGTGGCCGTGCGCTGCAGGCGGGCGAGGCGGACATTGCGACGCGCGTAGGGACCGCTGCAACCGGTTTCGCGACGGCCGAAGTCAGCGATCCCACGGCGATCATCTGTTTGCTGAACGCGGCGCAGGGGCCGTGCGCGGATGGGCGGGTGCGCCGCGCGCTGGCGATGGCGATTGATCGGGCGGCGATGATCGCGGCGGTGACGCAGGGGGCGGCGGAGCCGTTGGTGGGGTTCGTGAGCGATCGGCATTTCGGGTTCGATGCCGCGGCGCCGGGGGTGGCGTTCGATCCCGTGGGGGCGAAGGCGTTGCTGGCGGAGGCGGGGTATGCGGGTGGGCTGGCCTTGGTGGCGGATTGGCCGACGCGCCTGCCGGATGAGGCGCCGGTGTTGCTACCAGTGCTGCAGGCGCAGTTGGCGGCAGTCGGCGTGACCTTGACGGCGCGGATTGAGCCGGATCGGGTGCGGTATGCCGAGCGGGTGCGGGCGAGCGATATCGCGGATTTGTGCCTGTTTGACAGCTCACCGCTGAGCACGTTCCGGGTGCTGGCGGAGAAGATCGACAGCCGGGTGGCGGGCAGCTGGTGGCTGGGTTACTGCAACCCGGCGATCGAGGCGCTGATCGACCAGGCGCGGGTGGTGACGGACATGGCGGCGCGGGAGGCGTTGTACCGGCGTTGCTATCGGCTGCTGCAGGACGATCCCGCATGGCTCACCTTCTATACCCACCGGCGGGTGGCGGCTTCGCGGGGCAAGCTGGCGTTTCGCGATGACGGGGTTTTGGATATCAGGGCGATCGCCGGGGCCTAGTCGTTCAGCGTCATCCGCAGTTCCACGACACCTTCCTTCTCCCGCACCGTGACGCGATCCGACAGGCGGCGGATCATGTGGCCGGCGAGGCGGGCGGGGGCGGCGTCGTCCAGCAGCATCTCCTCGGGCGTGGGGGGGCGGTCGGAGAGTTGGACCGGGGTGCCGGTGTAGGTGAGGCGGACGTCGAGGCGGGATTCGTCGTAGGCCAAGGTGAGGGTGACGGGGCCCTGGGTGAGGTCGGCCACCTGGACGGCATCGAGGCACCAGTTCAGCGCGTTGGAGACGCGGGCGACGAGGTCCGTGCGCAGGCCCCAGGCGCCGCCGGCGCGTTCCAGGAAGGCGGCGACGACATCGGGCGACATCGCCGCGGGGCGGTGGGTGATGGCCATGCGGCGGCCGATGCCGATGCGCAGG
>CAMDAM010000487.1 GCA_945888575.1 Asaia bogorensis
TCCAGGTTCACCCGCCCGTTGCCGCCGGCGCCGCTGAGCGTGAAGGTGCTGGAGGCATCGGTGCCGGTGATCAGCAGGGTCGGCAGTGCGGCGCCCTGCACCACCTGGAACTGGCCGGGCCCGGTCAGCGTCGCCGTCACCTTGGTGTCGTCGGCATCCAGGAACTCGGCGCTGCCGGTGCCGCTGGCCAGCACCGTGCCCACTGGCACGCCAGACAGCAGCAGCCGCGGCTCGTAGGATTCGAACAGCACCGGGTTGGCCGCCGGGCGCGCGGCCGGCGCTGCCTCATGCTTGGCCGAGCGCCGCTGCTTGCGCCATTTCAGTCGCCGGTCATGCCGGTTCGCGTCCCGTCCATCGCGGTCGCCGGCGCTGTCGCCCATCTCGTCGGGTCCGAACGGCCAGGGCATGGCGGTACTCCGTCACAGAAATCAACGCCGTCCGGCGACAAGGCCGCGGGAACGTGGGCACAGCATGGTGCCAAGGCGCGGCCACGCCCTTGCAATCGCAAGTCCGGGCGGCACCGCCTCCTCTCCTTGCGACAGATTAATCTTGCACCCGCATGCGCTGCGCCGCAATGCGCAACCGTTGCCGGGCCGGGCGCCGTGCCATCACAAAAACGAAGTGCGCAGCAAGGAACTCAGCGTGATTCTGGGCCAAATCGCACGGCACAGCGCACGCCGGCCGGTAACGCCTTGTCCGGGTTGGGCAAGGCCAACCGCACCCCGAACGTGCCGGAGGCTGCATCCATCACCGGATCCACCACCAACACCCGTGCGGCCACCGCCTGCGCCCCTGGCAACTCCGGCACCACCTGGGCCGTCATGCCTGCCCGGACCTGCCCGTGCAGGGCGGCGGGCACGAATACCTCCACCCGCAGCGGGTCCACCTGCGCCAGCGTGAACACCGGGCTCTGGTCGTGCCGGAACTCGCCCACCCGTAGCAGGCGCTCCATCACCACGCCGTCGATCGGGCTCACCAGCACGCGCTGGCGCAGCAGCGCCTCCGCCTGCGCCACCTCCAGCTGCGCCACCTCCCGGTTCAGCACCGCCAGGCGAAGCTGGTTCTCCGCCACCTTCATCTCGGCTTCCGCCTCCTCGCTGGTGTTGCGCGAGACGAGGTTGCCGGTGGCAAGCTGGCTGGCGCGGCCATGCTTTCGCTGCAGATAGGCCAGCCGGGCCTGGTTGCCCGCGATGTCGTGGTCGTTGGTGGCCCGCGCCCGCGCCAGCGCCAGGTTCGCCCGCTCCACCTCGTCCGACAGCGTGCCGAGCACCTGGCCCTTGGACACCATGTCGCCGCGGTCCACATCAAGCCGGGTGATCAGCCCAGTGGCCTGGCTGGCCAGCTTCACCACCTGCTCCGGCTCGATCACGCAATCGAAGCTGCGCGCGGCAAGCGGCTGCGCCGATGCCGGTCCTGCCAGCACCATCGCCACGGCCACTCCGATCGCGCGCACTCCCCGCATCGCACCCCCTGCCAAGGCTCCAAACTGCGCCAGCCAGGCCAGCCACGGCAAGTCGCAGCCGGCACGACCGCTTTGCGCTTTATGCGCCCGGTCCGCTGGTCCAATATCGCCGCGCGGCGCCTTGCCGCCGGCCACCACCCCCAGGGATACGATGTCGGAGACGACCCCGACGCCTCGCGACGCCGCCGCCCGCCCCGTCGCCCCCCCGGGGGACCGGGCGACGGAGCGGCGCGCCCGGCTCTGGGCGGTCCTGCACGACGACACCGCCCCCCAGGCCGAATACTTCGCCGCCTGGCTCGCGCTGCAATGCGAATCCCTGGCCGGCGCCACGGGCGGCCTGCTGCTGCTGCGCACCGCCGACGGCGGCACCCACCCCCAGGCCAGCTGGCCCGCCCCGGGCACGCCCTCCGCCCGCGACAATTCGGATCTCGCCCGCCTCGCCGAGCGCGCCTTGGCCGAGGCCCGCACCATCGCCGCCTGGGGCCGCACCCCGATCCAGGGCACCATGGCCCTGTTCGTCGCCCAGCCGCTCGGCCCCGATGGCGCACACAATGCCGTGATCGCAGTCACCCTGACCGTGGCCGGCGGCATGGACCGCACCGACCCGGAGGCGATCGGCCGCCAGCTGCGCTCCGCCGCCGGGTGGCTGGATGCCTGGCGCTGGCGCCAGCCGCTGGATGCCGCCCGCGCCCGCATCGGCATCGCCGCCACGGGGCTCGATATCCTGGCCGCCACCGGCGAGCACCGCGGCCTTACCGCCAGTGCCATGGCACTGGTCAACACGCTCGCCACGCGCCTGTCCTGCGACCGCGCCGCCCTTGGCCTCGCCCGCCGCGACGGCGTGGCGCTGCAGGCCGTCTCCCATGCCGCGGACTTCCAGAAGGGCAGCCGCATCGCCGACGCCCTGGCCGAGGCGATGGACGAGGCCCTCACCCAGAACACCACCCTAGCCCTGCCAGAACCGGAAGGCGGCCCGCGCCGCGTGACGGTCGCCCACCGCGCGCTGCACACGGCATCGGGCACCCGCGGCGGCCTCGCCTCCGTGGTCCTGCCCGGCCCCGGTGGCAAACCCACGGCCGTGCTCACGCTGGAGCGCCATGCCAGCCCCTTCACGCCCGACGAACTGGCGCTGGCCGAAACCGTCGCCGCGCTCACCGGCCCCGTCATCGGCCTGCACGCCGCCGAGCGCCGCTGGATCAGCGGCCGCGCCCGGGACCTGCTGGAGGACGGGCTGCGCGCCCTGTTCGGCCCCGCCCGCCCTGCCCTCAAGCTTGGCACCGTCCTGGCCTTGGCCCTCGTCGCAACGCTGGCCCTGGTGCAGGGCGAATACCGCGTTGCCGCCCGCGCCGTGGTGGAAGGCGAGGTGCAGCGCGCCGCCGTCGCCCCGTTCGACGGCTATCTCCGCTCCGCCCCCGTCCGCGCCGGCGACGTCGTGAAGCAGGGCGACACGCTCGCCACGCTGGACGACCGCGACCTGGTGCTCGACCGCCTGAAATGGATCGCCGAGCGCGAGAAGCTCGCCCAGAAGCAGCGCGAGGCCTTGGCCAAGGGCGAACGCGCCACGCTGGCCGTGGTCGCCGCCCAGCTCGCCCAGGCGGAGGCGGAGATGAGCCTCGCCGAGGAGAAGCTCGCCCGCAGCCGCATCGCCGCCCCGTTCGACGCCATCGTGGTCAGCGGCGATCTGCGCCAGACGCTCGGCTCGCCGGTGGAACGCGGCAAGGTGCTGTTCGAGCTCGCCCC
>CAMDAM010000488.1 GCA_945888575.1 Asaia bogorensis
AACGGAGAAGCGTCTTCCTACTTTCCCGGCTTTGCGTTGCGGAAGCTTGTGCCGGATTCTGCGAGCGCGCGGAGGTAGGGCGACGGGGCCCAGCGGTTGCCGTAGCGTTGGTGCCAAACGCTGATCTGGTCGTAGATGGCCTTGGGGCCAATCTGGTCGGCCCAGAACATCAGGCCACCACGATAGCGCGGAAAGCCGAAGCCGTGGAGCCACATCACATCGATATCGCTGCTGCGGTAGGCGATGCCTTCCTCGAGGATCTTGCAGGCTTCGTTGACGGACGAGAACAGCAGGCGGCGGAGAATTTCCTCCTCGGTGAAGGCATGCTGCTCGATCCCGAGTTCCTTGCCCACGTCGGCGATGATCTGCTTGACGATGGGGTCGGGGTAGGGGGTGCGGTCGCCCTTTTCGTAGCGGTACCAGCCGGCACCCGTCTTTTGGCCGAAGCGGCCCATTTCGACCAAGCGGTCGGCGATCGGGAGCTTGCGGTAGTTGGGGTCGGCGGCGGCGCGGCGCTTGCGGCTTTCGGCACCGATGTCGAGGCCGGCGAGGTCGCCCACGGCGAAGGGGCCCATGGGGTAGCCGAAATCAACCATGACTTTGTCGATCTGCTCGGGGAGGGCGCCTTCCTCGAGCATGATGACCATTTCGGCGTTGAACGGGGCGCGGGAGCGATTGGCGAGGAAGCCGTCGCAGTTGCCGCAGCCGACGCTGAGCTTGCCGATCTTGCGGCCCATGGCCATGGTGCTGGCCATGGTGTCGGGCGAGGTTTTGGCGCCCTTCACGACTTCCAACAGCTTCATCACGTTGGCGGGCGAGAAGAAGTGGGCGCCGGCCACGTCTTGCGGGCGCTTCGTGGCGGACGCGATTTCGTCGATGTTGAGCGCGGAGGTGTTGGAGAGGAGGAGGGCGCCGGGCTTCATGACGGCGTCAAGCTTGGCGAAGACCTCCTTCTTCGGGGCCATCTGTTCGAAGATGGCTTCTACCACGGCGTCGGCGTCGCCGATTTGATCGTAGGAGAGGACGGGGGTGATGCGGGCGAAGCGGCGCTCCATCTCGTCGGCGGCCAGGCTGCCGCGCTTGACCGAGGTTTCGTAGTTGGAGCGGATGCGGCCCATGCCGCGGTCGAGTGCTTCCTGGGTGGCTTCGAGGATGCGGACGGGGACGCCGAAATCGGCGAAGGCCATGGCGATGCCGCCGCCCATGGTGCCGGCGCCGATCACGGCGGCGGTGTTGATCTCTCGGATCGAGGTGGCGGGGTCGAGGCCCGGCACGCGGGCGGCTTCGCGCTCGCTGAAGAAGACGTAGCGCAGGGCGCGGGCTTCATCCGAGTTCTCGAGCTCGTTGAAGAGGTCACGCTCGCGTTGGAGGCCTTCGGCGAAGGGAAGTTCGGTGGCGGCCTGGACGGCGAGGATGCAGTTGTAGGGCGCCTTCTGGTTGCGGGCGCGGCGGGCGATTTCCTTGCGCTTGGCGTCGAACATGCCGGGGTCGGACTTGGCCTCCTCCAGCTTGTCGGTGCGGCTGCTGATCTGCGGCAGCGGGCGGATGTCAGCCTTGGCGCGGGCGAAGGCGATGGCGGCCTGCGTCAGGTCCTGGTCGTCCTCGACGAGGGCGTCGACGATGCCGAGCGTCAGCGCCTCGGCGGCGGGGACATGGCGGCCGGAGACGATGAGGTCGAGTGCGGCCTTCGGGCCGATCAGGCGCGGTAGGCGCTGGGTGCCGCCGCCGCCGGGGAGGATGCCGATGAGGACCTCCGGCAGGCCGACCTTCGCGCTGCGCTTGGCGATGCGGTAGTTGCAGCCCATGGCGTTCTCGAGCCCGCCGCCGAGCGCGTAGCCGTGGATGGCGGCGACGATCGGCTTGGTGGAGCGGTCGAGCACGTCGTGGCTGCGGTTGCCTGGCGGGATGGGGGGGCGGCCCTTGCCGAAGTTGCGGATATCGGCGCCGGCGATGAAGCTACGGCCATCGCCGATCAGGACCATGGCCTTGATGGCGGGGTCGGCCTCTGCCTCATGGAAGCAGGAGACGATCCCTTCGGGGACCCCGGGGGAGAGGGCGTTAACTGGCGGGTTGTTGACGGTGATGACGCCGACGTCGTTGTGGCGTTCGAGGCGGACGAGCGGTGCGTCGGACATGGTCATTTCCTGCCGTTTCTACTGGGTTGGACGGCAGGTTAGGGGATGGGTGGTTGAGCGTCCAGGCAGTGTCGTTCAGTGAGGGGTCATTGCCTGGGCGTCATCGGCGGAGGCGGCGTAGGCCCAGCAGGATTCCGGGGGGAGTGCGACGGTGACATCGCTGCCGACGGGGTAGCGGGCGGCGGTGCCGACTTCGACACCCTCGATGGTGGTGCCGAAGACAGACAGGTCGTAGCTGGTCTGCATGCCGAGATAACGCTGGGCCGCGATACGGGCGGTGACGCGGTTGTCGGGACCGGCCGCCTCGGCGAAGCGGATGTTCTCCGGGCGTACGGCAACCTGGACCTGTGCGCCGGGGGCGACGTTGGCGGGCATCCAGGCGCGCAGCGTGGAGCCATCTGGCGTGCGGACGGTGCCATACTCGCCATCGCGGGCTGTGACTTGGCCGGCGATGAAGTTGGAGGCCCCGGTGAAGGCGGCGACGAAAAGGTCCGCGGGACGGTTGTACACCTCCTCCGGCGAGGCCATCTGCAGCAGCTTGCCGTCGCGCATCACGCCGATGCGGTCGCCGAGCACCACGGCCTCGGTCTGGTCGTGGGTGACGTAGAGCGCGGTGAGGCCGGCCTTCTTGACGATGCGGCGCAGATCGTCGCGCAGGCGCAGGCGAAGCTGGGCGTCGAGGTTGGAGAGCGGCTCGTCCAGCAGCAGCAGGCGCGGCTCGTAGACCATGGAGCGGGCCAGCGCCACGCGCTGCATCTGGCCGCCGGAGAGCTGTGTGACCGGGCGGTCCGCGTAGCCGCCGAGATCGACCAGGGCCAGCGCATCGGCGATGCGGCGGTCCTGGTCGGCGCGGGACAGGCCGCGCGATTTCAGCGGATAGGCGACGTTTTCGCGTACCGTCATGTGCGGCCAGACGGCGTAGGACTGGAACACCATGCCGATGTTGCGCAGGCGTGGCGGCATGAGGATGCCGCGGGCGGGGGCGGAGATGGGCTCGCCTGCCAGACTGATCTCGCCATCCGTCGGGTGTTCGAGGCCGGCGACGCAACGGAGCGTCGTGGTCTT
>CAMDAM010000489.1 GCA_945888575.1 Asaia bogorensis
GACATGCGGCGGCAGCGTCAGCACCTGCGCCACCTGCTCCGGGTGGTTGCGGATGGCGGAGATCGGGCAGGTGGCGAGGCCCAGCGATTCGGCCGCGGCGATGAAGGTGCCGAGCACGATCCCGGCCTCCACCGCCGGGTTGAAGAAGGCATCGAGATGGTCGTTGGCCAAGTCATGCCCGCGCAGCTTGTGCAGGCGGCGATGGCGGCGGTTGTTGCCACAGAACACCAGGAACGCCGGGGCGGCGCGGGCCCAGGGGTTGTCCGGCAGCAGGGCGGCCAGCGCCTCCCGCTGGGCATGGGCCTCGACGATGACGATATCGGCCTGCTGCAGGTCGCTCTTGCTCGGGGCGGCGAGCGCGGTGGCGCAGAGCGTGCGGATCAGGGCGGGATCGACGGGCTTGTCCGTGTAGTGCCGCATGGTGCGGTGGCGGGCCATGCTGCGCAGGGTGGGCGTGTCGGCCTCCGCGGGCACATCCGGGATCGCCTCGCCGTAGCGGGCGCGCAGCCACTCGGCGAGGGGGGCGTTCGGGTCCTTGGGCTCGCTCATGCCACGCTCTCCTGGGCCACGTGCTCCGGCAACGCCAGCAGGTTGTGCTGCAACAGCAGTTCCACCGCGTGGATCACGGTGTTGAGCTGGGTCGTGTGGGCGAGGCGGAAGGCGTTGCCGTAGATCGTCTCGTCCGGATACTCGGTGATCAGCTGGAAGGGCGGGATCTGGCGGGTGTTCTCGCCGATCTCGCAGATGATGCCGTTGTAGACCGGGCTCGGGATGGGCCCGAGATGCGCCTGATAGGCAGCGATCTGCTCCGCGTTCAGCTTGGCCAGTGCGGGGTCGGTGATCAGGCGGGCGGTGAGGGCCTGCATGAATTCATGGGCCTGCGCCTCCAGCCCCGCATGGTGGCGCAGGATCAGGAAGAAACCGCGCGGCAGGGCATAGGGCGAATAGCCACCGCCGGGCAGGTAGCCGGTCAGCGGCCGCGTCCATTCATGCGCGGGGTAGCCGTGCAGGTTGATGTGCAGCCGCGCCCCGGTGCGCTGGAATGCCTCCAACCGGGCGGCGCGTTCCAGCGGCGCCTCATCGGCGCGGAACTCCAGGTCGTCGCCCAGCGCGGTGAAGCGGGCGGCGTGGTGCATGTGGCGCGGGTTCCCGGCCCGCAGGCGGTGATGCAGCGCGTAACCGTCCGCGTTCTCCTGCGGCAGCAGGGCGAAATGCGCCCGCATGCGCTTCAGCGCCGGGGCGGCCCGCAGCGCCCCGATGGGCCCGGAGGTTTCGTTGGCATGCTGGCCGGAGGTGATCACCAGGCCGGGCCCGTTGCCCGCAAAATGCAGGCCGCGCACCGGGCGCCCCTGCACGGAGGTGGTGCCAAACGCCTCCCCGCCGAGCTGGGCGAGATGGCCCGCGATCTCGATCTCCGTCAGCGGCTTGCTGGCGAGATCCAGCCGCTCCGGCTCCTGCACGCGCTGCGGCTGCGGCACGTGCGGCACGATCGAAACGCGCACCGTGGTGTCGCCGCCAGCAGCGTCGATCAGCGGCACGATCTGGCCGGGCTGGAAATCCCGCGTGCCGATCGGGCGGCCGCCGATCTGCTGGAACAGCTCCAGCAGCGAGAAATACAGGTCCTCATGCAGCGCCTCCCGCGTGGAAAGGCATTCGTCGTGCCAGGGTAGCTTACGCTCGATGCCGCCGATGCCGACGGCGATTTCCAGCGTCTCGAAGAACGGCGTCGCCGCCGGCCAGCGATGCGCGCGCACGGAGGCGATCACCGCATCGAAGGCGTCCTCGTAATCGGTGCGCAGCGCGGCGTTGAGATTTGGCACCGGGCAGCCCGGCGGGAAGGTGCGCAGCCAGCCGGTGGGCGAAAGCGCGTCGCGCCCCACCGGATCGGGCCGGCGCCGGTTGGGGGCATAGACGTAGAGGTATTCAGGCTGGCCGTTGCGCACCAGCGTCACCTCGTAATGCTCCGCGGTGCGGCCTTCGACATACTCCACCGGGATCGGCGCGATCAGGCCAGGCAGTGGGAACGCCTCCACCTGGAAGCGCTGGGCATTCTCTGGCGGCAGCCCGATGGTGACGGCGGACACGCCGGCGAGGTCGATCTCCTCCAGGAAGGCGTGCACCAGCGGCTTGTAGGCGCTGCGGAAACTGGCCTGGAACCCGCGGGCGCGCAGCGTGGCCTCCGCGGCGCGGCGGGCCCCGCGATCCTCGAACACCCAGGCTTCCACCAGCATCCCGGGCCATTCCGGTTCCTGGAAGCGCTCCACAAGCGTGTTGAGGGTGCGCGGCAGGCGCACGTCCAGCAGGGTGGTCATATGGCGTTGGCTCCCGTCGTCTCGCCGCATGATGGCCCTGTTTGGGGCGGGCGGGAATGGGTACAAGGTGCGGGCAAGAACGGAGATCACGACATGGACGAGTCCCAGGCCCGCGCAGCCTTCGAGGAGGCGATCCGCACCCATTCGCCGGGCTTCGGCACGTTCTTTCTCGCCCGCCTGCTGGGGCTCGACATCAGCTACGGCGAGGCGGATTGCACGGTGAAGTTCGAAGTGAAGGACTTCATGTTCAACCCCCAGGGTTCCCTGCATGGCGGGCTGATCGCCACCGTGCTCGATATCTCCATGGGCCACCTGCTCACCGCCAAGGCCGGCGTGGGCATGACGCTGCAGATGAACACCCAATACATCAAGCCGGCCCGCGCCGGCGTGGTGCAGGCCCACGCCACCTTCCTGCGCCGCGGCCGCAGCATCAACTATCTCGAATCCCGCATGACCGACCCGGATGGCGACCTGATGGCCTTCGCCACCTCCACCTGGCGGCTGCTGGAAGCGAAGTAGCGGCCTTCCCAAACCGCGCGGATTGTCTAGGCTCCCGGGGAACGAACAGGAGCCATCCGCGATGAACGACCACGTGACACAGGCTGGGGTTTCGGTAGACGAGCTGGACACCCCTGCCCTGCTGGTCGACCTCGACATCATGGAGGCGAACATCGCCCGCGCGGCGGCGGAATGCCGTGCCAACGGCATCCAGTGGCGCCCGCACTTCAAGGGCCAGAAAACGCCGGAGATCGTGCGCAAGGAAATGGAAGCCGGCGCCATCGGCTCCACCTGCGCCAAGCTGGGCGAGGCCGAGGTGCTGGTGGAGGCGGGGATCACCGACCTGCTGGTGGCCAACCAGATCGTCGGCCCGCAGAAGATCG
>CAMDAM010000490.1 GCA_945888575.1 Asaia bogorensis
CGCGCCGCCCGCCTCTCCGGCCTGCCGCTCTGCATCCATGCCCGCGACGCCGACGAAGATATCGCCGCGATCCTGCGCGAAGAGGCGGAAGACGGACGATTTGATTTCCTGCTGCACTGCTTCAGCTCCGGCCGCGGCCTGTGCGAGGCGGCGCTGGAGCTGGGCGGCTACATCAGCTTCTCCGGCATCCTCACCTTCCCGAAATCCCAGGAAATCCGCGACATCGCCCGCGACGTGCCCAAGGAGCGGCTGCTGGTGGAGACGGATTCACCCTACCTCGCCCCGGTGCCGTTCCGCGGCAAGCGCAACGAGCCCGGCCACGTGGCGCACACCGCGCGCGTGCTGGGCGAGGTGCACGGCATGGGGCCCGAGGAGATCGCGGCACTGACGACGGCGAATTTCCGCCGGCTGTTCCGGAAGGCGGCGTGATCCGTGTGACACTGCTCGGCACCGGCGGCTCTGCCGGGGTGCCGATGATCGGCGGCGCGGACGGGGCAGGGGACTGGGGCGCCTGCGACCCCGCCGAGCCG
The DNA here is from genome assembly GCA_945888575.1 of Asaia bogorensis. GTDB lineage: Bacteria > Pseudomonadota > Alphaproteobacteria > Acetobacterales > Acetobacteraceae > CAMDGX01. Next base: position 531 of record CAMDAM010000490.1, read on the forward strand.
CGCAACCGGCGCACCCGCACCAGCATCACGGTGCAGGCCGAAGGGCGCACACTGCTGGTCGATACCGGGCCCGACATGCGCTTCCAGCTCCTGGCGGCCGGGATCGGGCGGGTGGATGCGATCCTCTACACCCACGCCCATGCCGACCACATCCTGGGGATGGACGACGTGCGGATCCTGAACCGGATCGTCGGCCGGCCGATCCAGGCCTTCGGTACCGCAGCCACGATGCGGGATCTCACCGCGCGCTTCGACTACGCGTTTCGCCCCTGGCGCCCACCCGGCTTCTACCGCCCGGTGATGGAGCCTGTGGAAGTGGCGCCGGAGGACGAAATTGCGCCGGCCGGCTTCCCGGTGCGGCTGTTCGCCCAGGACCATGGCGTCGTCACCACGCTGGGCCTGCGCATCGGCGGGTTCGGCTATTCCACCGACGTGGTGCGGCTGGACGAGCGCGCCTTCGAGGTGCTGGCCGGCGTGGACACCTGGGTGGTGGGCTGCTTCCAGCGCCAGCCGCACAACACCCACGCCAAGCTGGAGGAGGTGCTGCGCTGGGTGGAGCGGCTGCGCCCGCGCCGCACCATCCTCACCCACATGGGCATCGACATGGACTGGGCCTGGATGGCGGCGAACCTGCCCGACGGGGTGGAGGCCGGAGTGGACGGGATGGTGGTGGAGGTCGCGGGCTAGGTTTGTCCTTGGAGGCCGGCTGGCGGCACGGCATGCTGCGCCGCAACGCCCCTGCATCCGGAGCCCTTATGGACACGCTCGCCGCCACCACGGTTCGCCACCCGCTCGATCCCCTGACCGAGGGCGAGATCGCCGCGGTGCAAAGCCTGGTCACGGCCCATGAATCCTTCCAGGCCACCATGCGCTTCACGCTGCTGGAATTGGTGGAGCCAGCCAAGGCGGCGGTGCTGGCCTTCGCGCCGGGGCAGGGGGTAACGCGGGCCGCGCGGGTGGTGCTGCTGGATACCGCCTCGGGCGGGATCTTCGAGGTGCTGGTGGATCTCACCGGAGGGGCGGTGGAGGCCTTCCGCCGCGTGGAGACGGCCGGGCAGCCGCCGATCATCCTCGATGAGTTCATGAAGCTGGACCGGATCGTGAAATCCGATCCGCGCTGGGTGGCCGCCGTGAAGCGGCGCGGCATCACCGATGCCGACCTGCCGCTGGTGCAGGTCGATCCGTTCTCGGCCGGCAATTTTGGCTTTCCGGAGGAAGTCGGCCAGCGCCTGGTGCGGGCGGTGGCGTATTGGCGGGAAAGCCCCAAGGACAATGGCTACGCCCACCCGATCGAGGGCGTGGTGGCGGTGGTGGATCTTATCCACGAGCGCATCCTGACGCTGGTGGACGATCCCGTGGCGATCCCGATCCCGCGCACCAAGCGCAACTACGACCCGGATTCGCTGCCGCCGATGCGCACCGACGTGAAGCCACTGTCGATCGTGCAGCCGGAGGGGCCTTCGTTCACGGTCGATGGCTGGGACGTCTCATGGCAGAACTGGCGCTTCCGCGTAGGCTTCACGCCGCGCGAAGGCCTGGTGCTGCATCGGCTTTCGTTCGTGGATCAAGGGGTTGCGCGGCCGATCATCCATCGCGCCTCCATTGCCGAGATGGTGGTGCCCTATGCGGACCCGACCACCAACCATTTCTGGAAGAACGCCTTCGATGCCGGCGAGTACGGCCTGGGCAAGCTCGCCAACAGCCTGGAACTCGGCTGCGATTGCCTGGGCACGATCCACTATTTCAACGTGCCGGCGGCGGATGACCACGGCGCACCGTTCATGATGGAAAATGCCATCTGCATGCATGAAGAGGATTACGGAACCCTCTGGAAGCACTACGAATTCCGCAACGACGTGCGCGAGGTTCGGCGCTCGCGCCGGCTGGTGATCAGCTTCTTCGCCACCGTCGGCAACTACGATTACGGGTTCTACTGGTACCTCTATCAGGACGGCACGATCCAGCTGGAAGCCAAGCTTACCGGCATCATCCAGACCGCCGCGGTGATGCCCGGCGAGCCCTATCCCTGGGGCGGCATGATCGGCGAGGGGCTGGGCGGGCCGACGCACCAGCATTTCTTCTGCGCCCGGCTGCACATGAGCCTGGATGGCGAAGGCAATTCGATCAGCGAGCACGGCTTCGTGCCGCGCCCCTGGGGCAAGGACAACCCGTACGGCAACGTGTTCGACACCACCAGCCGCGTGCTGGCGCGCGAGCGCGACGCAGCGCGGGAGGCGGATGGGCGCAGCGGACGGTTCTGGAAGATCTTCAATCCGAACAACAGGAACGTGGTCGGAAATCCACCGGCGTACAAGCTGGCGGTGACGGATTCGCCGCTGCTGCTGGCACAGGAAGGCAGCGCGATCCGGGGCAGGGCAGGGTTCGCCACCAAACACCTGTGGGTGACCGCCTATGACCCCGCCGAGCGCTTCCCGGCCGGCGAGTTCCCCAACCAGCATCCGGGCGGCGAGGGGCTGCCGGCGTGGATCGAGGCGAACCGGCCCATCGAGAACGCCGATATCGTGGTGTGGCACAATTTCGGCCACACCCATGTCTGCAAGCCCGAGGACATGCCGATCATGCCGGTGGAATATGCCGGCTTCATGCTGAAGCCCAGCGGCTTCCTGTCGGCCAACCCGGCGATGGACCTGCC
>CAMDAM010000491.1 GCA_945888575.1 Asaia bogorensis
CCCGTCTGGCGCGGCCATATCCTCGCCCGCCTGCGCCAACAGATCGCTGCCACCGCCGACCCGGTGCTCTCCGATCTCCTGCAGGAACTCGCCGCCTACCCCGGCGGCACCGACCACCCCGCCCCCACGGAATCCGGCCTCGTCATCCCCCTCCAACTGCGCCTGGGCGAGCACGTGCTCAGCCTCTTCGGCACCGTCACCGTCTTTGGCACCCCGGTGGACATCACGCTGGCCGAGCTGGCGCTGGAGGCTTTCTATCCCGCGGATGAGGCCACAGCAAAAGTGCTCAGAAGCAAGGATGTTCTTTTTTGAAAAAAAGAACCAAAAAACTTTTATGACTTTAGACCCGGGCCTCTTCGCACCTATTCATAAAAGTCTTTTTGCTTCTTTTTCTTCAGAAAAAGAAGAATCCTTGCTTCAGTGGGCCTCCCCCCAACTCAGCCCCTGCCCGGTCTCCACCACCAACGGCACGGACAGAACGGCGGCCTCCTGCATCACCCCACGCGCCAGCTCCGCCAGCCCCGCGGCGGCGGCTTCCGGCACTTCGAACAGCAATTCGTCGTGCACCTGCAGCAGCATCCGCGCCCCCAGGTTGCTCTCCGCCAGCGCGTTCGGCAGCTTCACCATCGCCCGCTTGATGATATCCGCGGCGCCCCCCTGCAGCGGCGCATTGATCGCCTGCCGCTCGGCATAGCCACGCCGCGCCGGGTTCTTGTCGCCGATCCCCGGAATCCAGCACCGCCGCCCGAACGGCGTCAGCACGTAGCCGAGTTTGCGGGCTTCTTCCTTCGTCGTCTCCATGTAGTCGCGGATTGCGGGATAGCGCCGGAAATACAGGTCGATATAGGCCTTCGCCTCCCCCGGCTGGATCTGCAGCTGCCGCGCCAGGCCGAAGGCGGAAATGCCGTAGATGATCCCGAAATTGATCGCCTTCGCCCGCCGCCGCGTCGCCCCGTCCATCCCCGCCATCGGCACGCCGAACACCTCGCTCGCCGTGCGCGCATGGATGTCCTCGCCGTTGGAGAAACTCTCCTTCAACTGCGGAATATCGGCCACATGCGCCAGCAGCCGCAGCTCGATCTGCGAGTAGTCGGCGGAAACCAGCACATGCCCCGGCTCCGCCACGAAGGCGCGCCGAATGCGCTGCCCCTCCTCGGTACGCACCGGGATGTTCTGCAAATTCGGATCGGTGGAGGACAGCCGCCCCGTGCTCGCCACCGCCATCGCGTAGCTGGTGTGAACCCGCCCCGTGTCGGGGTTGATCTGCCCCACCAGCGCATCGGCATAGGTCGATTTCAGCTTCGCCAGCTGCCGCCATTCCAGAATGCGCGACGGCAACTCATGCCCCTGCTCCGCCAGCCCCTGCAGCACCCCGGCATCCGTGCCCCAGGCCCCGGTCTTCATCCGCTTCCCGCCCGGCAGCTTCATCCGGTCGAACAGCACTTCGCCCAACTGCTTCGGCGAGCCGAGGTTGAAGGTCTCGCCGGCCAGCTTGTGGATCTCGATCTCCATCGCCGCCATGCGCAGCTCGAAATCCTTGGACATCGCGCGCAGCTCATCGGCATCCACCTTGATGCCGGCCCGCTCCATCTCCAGCAGCACCGGAATCAGCCGCCGCTCCACCAACTCGTACAGCGCCAATGACTTCGCCGCCCGCAGCCGAGGTTTCAGCACCTCCCACAGCCGCAACGTCACATCGGCATCCTCGGCCGCATAGGCCGTCGCCTTGTCCAACGGCACCTGCGCGAAGCTCAGCCGCCCTTTCCCCGTCCCGGTCACCGCGTCGTAGCTGATCGGCGTGTGCCCCAGATGCAGCACGGACAACTCGTCCATCCCGTGTCCATGCGCCCCCGCCTCCATCGCGAACGACACCAGCATCGTGTCATCCACCGGCTCCGGTATCTCCAGCCCTGCCTGACGGAACACCATCAGGTCGTACTTGGCGTTCTGGAACACCTTCAGCACGCAGGGATCGCCGAACAGGCCAGACAGCGCGGCCAACGCCGCCTCCACCTCCACCTGCGCCTCAACCCCCTCATGCCGCAGCGGAATGTAGCAAGCCTTCCCCGCCGCCGTGGCCAGCGAGATCCCCACCAGCCGCGCCCGCATCGCATCCAGGCTGTCGGTCTCGGTATCCACCGCCACCACGCCCGCCGCCCGCGCCGCCGCGATCCAGCCCTCCAGCCCCTCCAGCGTCGTCACCGTCTCATACGGCCCGAACCCGTTCCCATCCGCGTTCGGCGCCGCCACCTGCACCGGCGCCTCGGCAAACAGATTGCCCTGAGGCCCCCCCTGGGCCGCACCCACCCGCACCGCCGCCGGCGGCGGCACGAACGCACTGGCCGAAGCCCCCGCTTCCATCCCCAACCTGGAGGCCAAACTCCGGAAACCCTGCGCCGCCAGCCACGGCCCCAGCACCTCCCGGTCCGGCTCCCGCGCCACCAGCGCCTCGATCGGCTCCGGCAGCGGCACCTCGCAGCACAGCTCCACCAGCTTGCGCGAAATCCGCGCCAGCTCCGCATGCTCGATCAGCAAATCACGCCGCTTGCTCGGCTTCATCCCCGGCGCCGCGGCCAGAATCCCCTCCAGGTCGCCGAACTCCTGGATCAGCTGCGCCGCCGTCTTCGGCCCAATCCCCGGCACCCCCGGCACGTTGTCCACGCTGTCCCCGATCAACGCCTGCGCATCGATCAGCTTCTCCGGCCCAACCCCGAACTTCTCCATCACCTCGGCCAGCCCGATCGCCTTCTGCTTCATCGGGTCCAGCATATCGATGCCCGGCCGCAGCAACTGCATCAGGTCCTTGTCGGAGGACACAATCGTCGCCCGCCCGCCCTGCGCCACCACGGCCACGGCATAGCTGGCGATCAGGTCATCCGCCTCCCAATCCTCCAGCTCGATCGCCGGCACCCCAAACGCCCGCGTCGCCTCCCGCACCAAGGCGAACTGCGGCCGCAAATCCTCCGGCGGCTCCGGCCGCTGCGCCTTGTACTTGTCGTACAACCGATTGCGAAACGTCAGCCGCCCGGCATCGAAAATCACCGCCAGATGCGTGCCGACATGATCCTTCAGCAACCGAGACAACATGTTGCTGAACCCGAACACCGCATTCACCGGCGTCCCATCCGGCCGGCTCATCGGCGGCAACGCATGATACGCCCGGAAAATGAACCCCGACCCATC
>CAMDAM010000492.1 GCA_945888575.1 Asaia bogorensis
TGACGATCGCTGCTGCCTGGCATGAGGTCGTCCGGTTGTGGGCGGCGTGCCGTGGCGAGACCGGTATCGCCCACTGGCCCGATCCGGGTGGTGTTGGCGATCAAGCCGCCTGGGTGGTCGACGCCTTCAGTGCGCTCGCCTCCATGCACGCGGCCATGAACGAGGCCGAGCAGAAGCTACGGGGGCAGCGATGAGCTTCGTGCGCGCCGCCGTGTTCGGCCGGCTCAAGCCGGCGATGCAGGCCGAGGTGCGCGCCGTCGCTGGCGCGCTGCGTCGTGCGGTCACCACCACAGGTGCCGAGGTGCAAACCGAACTTCGCACCCAGGCACGATCGGCGGGGTTCAAGGATGGCGGCCGCAGCATCGCCAATGCCTGGCGGTTGAACCTGTATCCAGCCGGCGGGACTGCGCCGACCACCTTCAAGCCAGCCGCGCTGGTCTGGTCGCGCATGCCAACGGTCGTCGATGCCTTCGATCGCGGTGCGTCGATCGTTGCACGCGGCCGGAAATACCTCGCCTTCCCCACCGGCTACAACGCTGTCGGTGGCCGACGCGGTGCCAGTCGTCGTGGCGGACTGCGAGTGACGCCCGCGCAGATGATGCAGGCCGGCCGGCGGGGCGAGGCTTTCGTGCTGCCAAGTAAGTCGCGGCCCGGCACCGCCCTTTGGTGCCTGCGCGTGGCCGCCGCCACGGGGACATCGCGCCGCACGCGCAACCGGCTGCGCCTGTTCGTCGGCAGTGGCACCGAGGTGCTGACCGGCCATCGCAAGGGCCAGGCACAGCGGCGCCGGGACGTCCTCGCCCAGGGGTTCGTGCCGATGTTCTTCCTCATGCGCCGGGTGTCGCTGCGCCGTCGGCTGGATGTGGCGGGCGTGCGCTCGCGCGTGCCGGGCTGGTTCGCGCGCAACGCCATTGCCGAACTGCGGGAGATCAAATCGTGAGTGGTGCCGCCGCCCGCACCGTCGGCATCCGCGTCTCCACTGAGGGGGCGGACCGCGCCCGCCGCGAACTCGAGCAGTTCGGGGTGGCGGGCGAGGCCGCGCTGCGCCGCGTCGAAGTGGCCAGTGCCGCGGCATCGCCTGGGTTGCAGCGCCTGGCCGGCGCCTCGGACGTGGCAACCCGTGCCTTCCAGGGCATGGGTGGCTCGCTGGGCACGGTCGGCAGCACGTTCGCCGGGGTCTCCGTCGCAGCAGGTGGGCTGACTGCCGGGATCGTGGCGATGGGCGCCGCCGCGATCGCTGCCGGCGTGCAGATCGCCAAGGCCGGCGACACGGCCACGGCCGTCCTGGCGCGGCTGGTCAGTGCCACCGGTTCCGCCTCTGCCGCCGAGCGAGCCTTCGAGGGGCTGTTCCGCCTGTCGCAGCAGACCGGCATCTCGGTCGCCGACAGCGCCGGCGCCTTTGCCCGCTTCGCCGTCGCTGCCAAGGAGGTGGGCGCCACCAACGACCAGGTGCTGCGTCTGGTCGGCGGCTTGCAGAAGGCCGGCATCGTCGCCGGTGCCTCGGCCGAGGAGACCGGTGCGGCCACCCAGCAGTTGGCCCAGGCGCTGGCCTCGGGCGTGCTGCAGGGCGACGAACTGCGCTCGCTGCTGGAGAACATGCCGCAACTGGCGCAGGCGCTAGCCAAGGAGCTGGGCGTTGGCATCGGCCAGCTTCGCCAGATGGGCAGCGAGGGCAAACTCACCGCCGATCGGGTGCTGCCAGCCCTGATCGCCGCCGGGGAGAAGCTGGCCTCCGAGTTCGACAAGCTGCCGCCGACGATGGGCCGCGCCTTCGGGGTGCTCGGCGCGGCGATGGACAACTTTGCCAGCCAACTCGACAAGGCGCTCGGCCTGTCCCAGGCCATCGCCAAGGCCGCCATTGAGGCCGCCGCCGCAGTCAATGCGGTGCAACGCTATGTGGCGCCGACCGACAGGCAGGCCGCAGAGAACGATGTCACCCGCACCCGCGCTCGCCTGGAGGCCCTGCGCACCGGGCCTGCGATGGATGATGGCTCGGATCCCGCCCGTGGCTACTCCGCCATCCAGCGTGCCCAGTTGCAGGCGGCAGCGACCGCACGTCAGTCGGCGTTGCGCCAGGCCGAGAGCGAGCATCGCGCCGCAAATGATCGTCTGGCCGAGATCGAGCGCGATGCCCAGCAACAGCGCTTCGGCGAGTATGTCACCGCCCAGGCCAAGGCCGCCGACGCCGCCCGGACCCGCACTGCGCAGGAGGTGCGCGAGGTCGTCGAAGCCAACGACAAGAAGCTCAAGGCGACAAGGGACTACCAGGAGCAGCTGCAGAAGATCGCGCGTGCCGAGGCGGCCGGGGTCACCACCCTGCCGGGTGGCGCCAGCTTCGATGCCACCAAGGCGCGGGCCGACGCGCTGCGCGAGTACCAGGACAAGCTGGCCAAGGCCAACGAGGAGGGGCAGAAGGCCGCCAAGCTGGCCGACGACCAGGCAGCCAAGGTGGCCAAGGTATCCGAGGCGCTGGCCGTCGAGCTCGACCGCCAGACGCGTCTGACCGAGGCCCAGCGCAAGGGCAGCAATGCGGTGGCGGCGCTCAATGTGGCCCTGGAGATCGAGAAGCAGCTCCGCGAGGCCGGCATCCCGGCGATCGAGAAGCGCACCGCCGCCCAGCAGCGTGAGGCTGAGGCGATCGAGAAGACGGTGCGCCAGATCGAGGTGCAGCGGGCGGCGTACAAGTCGGCCCAGGAGGACCAGAAGAAGCTCGACGAGGCGCGTAAGGAGCAAGAGCGCCAGGTCCAGTCCACCACCGACGACGTGGTGCGCTATGCCGGCGATCGCTTCGCCGACCTGTTCGCCCAGACCGGCCGTGGCTGGGCCGGGGTGATGGACGATCTCTACCGGCTGGCGCGCTCGACCTTCGCGCGCATCGCCGCCGAGGCGGTGATCCGGCCGATCGTCACCCCCATCGTCCAGGGCATCTTCGGCACTGGTGGGATCGGTGGCGTCGGTGGTGCCGCATCGGGTGGCGGGGGGCTGGCGAGCCTACTCGGCCTCAACAACATCGGCGAGACGTTGGGGCTGACCGGTCCGGGCGGCCTGCTGAGCGGCATCGGTTCGACCCTCGGACTGACTGGCAGTGGCGGGCTTCTGTCGGGTCTGGGCACGTCGATCTTCGGTTCTGCCGGCACCGCGATGGGGCCTCTGGCTGAGGTCGTCGGGGCATC
>CAMDAM010000493.1 GCA_945888575.1 Asaia bogorensis
GGGGGCAGGCCGTCCATGGCTTCGCGCGTGTCGTAGCGGAGCACGAGGCCCTGGGGCATCAGGTCTTGTTCGATGGCGGCGATGGTGGCGGTGACGCGCTTGTCGCTGGCAGGCAGGAAGCCGAGCAGGGGGATTTGCAGCAGGCTGGCATCCAGCGCGGGGCTGCCGAAACTTTGCGTGAAGCAGCCGCGCTCGGGGTCGATGCCGTGGGCGCAGACGGTTTGGTGGATGCGGTGGCGCAGGGTGCGCCATTCGGCCAGGGGCGCCTTCAGGCCGTGGCGCTCGGCGGCCTGGATGCTGCGGTCGATCGCCACCCAGGCCATCACCTTGGAGAAGGTGAAATGGCGGCGGCCGCCGCGGACCTCCCAGATGCCGTCATCCGGTTGTTCCCAGGTGGCGGCGAGGTGGTCGATGAGGGCGCGCTGCAGGGACCAGCTTTCGGGGGCGGCGGGCAGGCCGCCTTCGCGGGCGTCCAGCAGGGCCTGCATCACCACGCCGAACAGATCGTGCTGCACCTGGCCGGCGGCGCCGTTGCCCACGCGGACGGGGCGGGCGCCCTGGAAGCCCGGTAGCCATTCCACCTCCCATTCCGGCAGGCGGCGTTCGCCGGCCAGGCCGTACATCACGCGCACCTGGCTGGGGCTGCCGGCCAGGGCGCGGTGCAGCCAGTCGCGCCAGGCGCGGGCTTCGTCGAAATAGCCGGCGGGCATGAACGCGCGGAGTGCGAGTGCGGCGTCGCGCAGCCAGCAATAGCGGTAATCCCAGTTGCGGGTGCCGCCCGGCTGTTCCGGCAGGGAGGTGGTGGGGGCGGCGACCATGCCGCCGGTGGGGGCGTGGGTGAGGGCCTTGAGCGTGAGCAGGGAGCGGCGGACCAGGGCTTCATGCGGGCCGGCGACGCGGCCGTGCTGGTGCCAGCGGGCCCAGAAATCAGTGGTCTCCTCCAGCGCCGCGCTGGGGGCACGAACCGCGGGCGGGCCTTCGTGGCTGGGGCCATGGGCCAAGGTGAAGGCGAGCGACTCGCCGGCGGCGACGGTGAAGCGGGCGGTGGTGGTGAGGCCCTCGCCATGCAGCTTCACCGGGCTGTGCAGCACCACGAGGTCCGGCCCGGCTACTGCCTGGATGCCGCCCTCATCGGGCAGGCGGGTGACCCAGGGGACGACGGCGCCGTAGTCGAAGCGCAGCACGAGGTCGAGCCGCATGGGCACGCGGCCGCGGCGACCTTCGACGATGCGCACCAGGGAGGTGCCGGTGCCGCCCATGGGCATGAGGTCGATCACCGCCACCTCTCCGGTGGGGGTGGTGAAGACGGTTTCCAGCACCAGGGACAGGCCACGATAGGCGCGATGGGACCGCGCGGCGGTGGAGCGCGGCGCGATGCGCCAGCTCCCGTGGCCGGGGGTGCCCAGCAGGGCGGCGAAGCAGGCCGGGCTGTCGAAGCGCGGCCAGCACAGCCAATCGATGGACCCGCCGCGCGAGACCAGGGCGGCGCTGCGGCAATCGCCGATCAGGGCGTAGTCCGCGATGTCGGGCGTGGGGTTGGTCAGCGGGCGCGTCCCCAGGCCTGGCCGCGGCCGGTGGGGCAGGAGCACGGCATGCCGACAGCGGCCGGCCCTTCGAGCGGGCAGACATAGGCGCCGGCGTAGCAGCCTTCCGTGGCGGCGGGCGGGGCGTGATAGATCGGCGGCGCATAGTATGGGCGGTGGGTTGGGTAGGGCGAATAGGGATACGGGCCCACGCCGACATAGACGCCGCCGCGCCAGTGGGCCTCTGCCGCGCCGGCGCCGAGCAGCGTCGCCACTGTCGCGGCCACCATTCCCCATCGCCCAATACGTTCCATCGCCGCCTCCTTTCGCGTGCAGGGCAGCCAAACCTTGACTTTGCGCCGCCATTTGCCGATACGCCGCAGGGATGCGCGCGCCCCGCGCGCCTGCTGTGGCACGGCCATACGCCAAGAGTGTGGCGCCACGATGGAAGCACAGACAGCTTGAACGATACCAGCCAGCCGACCGAGACCACGCCGACCGAGGCGGAGTCCCCTGACCACGCGCTTGAAGCAGCGTCGCACGACGCGGCAACGGAGCCGGATGCGATGCCGGCGGAGCCCGAGCGTTCGCAGGCCGAGCAGGACTACGACAACGAACCGGAGCCCGAGAGCAACGGATTCGCAGATCTCGGGCTTTCGCCCGCCATCGTGAAGGCGGTGCTGGAGAAGGGCTATACCAAGCCCACGCCGATCCAGGCGCAGGCGATCCCGTATGTGCTGATGGGCCGCGACCTGCTGGGCACGGCGCAGACCGGCACCGGCAAGACGGCCGGCTTCACCCTGCCGATGCTCGATATCCTTTCGGGCTCCCGCGCACGGGCGCGCATGCCGCGCAGCCTGATCCTGGAGCCGACGCGCGAGTTGGCGCTGCAGGTGGCCGAGAACTTCATCGAATACGGCAAGTACCTGAAGCTGACGCACGCGCTGGTGATCGGCGGCGAGAGCATGTCCGACCAGAAGGACATCCTGATGCGCGGCGTGGACGTGCTGATCGCCACGCCGGGCCGGCTGATGGACATGTTCGAGCGCGGGTCGATCCTGCTTTCGGACGTGAAGGTGCTGGTGATCGACGAGGCGGACCGGATGCTGGACATGGGGTTCATCCCCGATGTCGAGAAGATCGTCAGCCTGTTGCCGTTCAACCGGCAGACGCTGTTCTTCAGCGCCACGATGGCGCCGGAGATCAAGCGCCTGGCCGATGCGTTCCTGCAGAACCCGAAGCTGGTGGCTGTTGATCGCGCTGCCTCCGTTGCCACCACGATCACCGAGGCGATGGTGTTGGTGGCAGAGATGGACAAGCGCGAGGCGCTGCGCCGGCTGATCCGCAGCGAGGACGTGCAGAACGCGTTGATCTTCTGCAACCGCAAGAAAGACGTGGATATCCTCTACAAGTCGCTGGGCAAGCACGGCTTCAGCGTGGGCGCGCTGCATGGCGACATGGCGCAGCCGGTGCGGTTCGCGACGCTGGAGAAGTTCAAGGCCGGCGAGCTGCGGCTGCTGTGCTGTTCGGACGTGGCGGCGCGCGGCATCGACATCGGCGGGCTGAGCCATGTGTTCAACTTCGATGCGCCGCACCATTCCGAGGACTACGTGCACCGCATCGGCCGCACCGGCCGGGC
>CAMDAM010000494.1 GCA_945888575.1 Asaia bogorensis
GCGCCCTGTGCCTCCGCGACGAGGCGCATCGTATCGAAGAAGAACCAGCCGCGCGCGAAGCGGTGCGTGCCCTGCGCCATCGCCCAGGGCTGGCGCGGCAGTGTGGCGTGGTTCGGGTCGGTATCCGCCTCGCCCAGCAGCACCACCACATGCCGGCGGAAGACGGAGGCGCGCACCTCCGGCCCCAGCGCGATCCCGGCCAGCCCCTCGGGGAATGCCCGGTCGGAGCGCGGCAGGGTGTAGGCGCCGGAATTGGCGATCACCAGCGTTTCGGCCAGCGGCGCGCCGGTCAGCAGCAGGTAGCGATGCAGGAACTGGGCGCCGGCGGAATGGCCGTAGATGGAGAACACCCCGCGCGTGGCCCCGGCGCGCGCCATCGCCGCCTGCACCACGCGATCAAGTGCGAGGAAGGACCAATCGGCCCGCCGCACCGGCTGGCCCTGGTCGTCCACCGCGTTGCCGTAGTTGTACCAGCGCGTGCCTGGGAACTTGCCGCGGCTGAACTCCGGCACCAGCAGCAGGAAGCGCCCGGCCTCCGCCAGGTCGCGCCACTGGTCGCGATACAGCTCTGCGGTGCGTGGCAGGCCGTGCATCACCACCACCACGCGGCCATCCGGGCGCCAGGTGGCGGGCCGGTGGTAGAACACGGCCATCGTCTCGGCCGTCATCCCCGCCGGCTCGTCGATCTCCAGCCGCCCGCTGCCGGGCTCCATCGGGTGCGCGGCGCGGGGCAGGGCGACCAGCCCCGCTGCGCCTGCCAGCATGCCGCGCCGGGTCGGGCCGTGGTTCACGCCGCCGGGGGCTCGCGCCCGCGGATCATGTCGGCGCCCTTCTCGGCGATCGCCATGGTGGTGGCATAGGTGTTGGCCGAGATCATGCTGGGCATCACGGAGGCATCGACCACCCGCAGCCGCTCCAGCCCGCGCACCTGCAGGCGGTCGTTCACCACCGCCATCGGGTCGGTGTCCGGCCCCATCTTGCAGGTGCCGATCAGGTGGTAGGTGGTCGATCCGTTGCGGCGGGCGAAATCCAGCCACTCGTCGTCGGTTTGCACCTGCGGGCCGGGCAGCACCTCCGCCTCCGCATGGCGCAGGATTTCGGGCGTGGAGAGCAGGCGGCGCATCAGCCTGAGCCCGCCCAGCAGCACCTGCCAGTCGCCGGGGGCGGAGAGGTAGTTGGGTTGGATCACCGGGTCTTCCCACACATCGGTGCTGCGCGCGCGCACGTGGCCGTGGCTTTCCGGCCGGTGCTGCCAGGCGCCCGCGGTCATGCCGGGGTAGTCGTCCAGCACGTAGTTCTTGCCCTCCTTGTAGCTGCCGGGGGTGAACACGCATTGCAGATCGGGCGCGTCCAGCCCCTCGAAGCTCTTCCAGAACACGAAGACCTGGCTGGGCACGACGGAGAGGATGGAGGGTCGGCCCGCCGCCCAGCGCGCCACCTGGCCCACCAGGCGCGGGCCCTTGGCCAACTCGTTGAGCGTGACGGTGCCCTTCTTCGCCCGGCACACCAGCCGCACCGCGTAGTGGTCGCGGAAGTTCTGGCCGACACCAGGCAGCTCGTGCCTCACCTCCACGCCGAGTTCGCCCAGCAGCCCCGCCGGGCCGATGCCGGAGACCTGCAGCAGCCGCGCCGTGTTCACCGTGCCGCCGGAGAGAATGACCTCCCGCCGCGCCCGAACCTCCTTCGCCGGCCCGCCGCGGGTGGACTGGTAGCGGATGCCGACGGCGCGCTTGCCCTCCAGCATCACCTCGCTGGCGCGGGCATTGGTGCGCACCTCCAGGTTCGGGCGGGACATCGCCGGCTTCAGCAGGCCGCGCGCGGCACTTACCCGCTTGCCGTTCTCGATGGCGCGCTGGAAGTAGCCCACGCCGCCCTGGTCGCCGCTGTTGTAGTCCGGGTTGCGCGGGATGCCGGCGTTCACCGCGCCCTCGATGAACGCCTCTGACACCGGGTGGAACCAGTCCTGGTCGGTCACCGGGATGCCGCCCTGGCGGCCGTGCCTATCTTGCGGGTCGGCGCCGATGCGGCGTTCGGTGCGGCGGTAATAGGGCAGCATGTCGGCATAGCCCCAGCCGCGATTGCCGCGCTGCGCCCAACTGTCCAGGTCCGCCGGCTGGCCGCGATTGTAGATCATGCCGTTGATGGAGCTGGAGCCGCCGAGCACGCGGCCCTGCACGGTGGCGATCTGCCGCCCGCCGGTGTTCTCCGTGGGCTCGGTGCGGAACTGCCAGGTCACCTCCGGGTTGGCCATCGTCTTGATGAACCCGGCCGGGATGTGGATCCACGGGTTGCTGTCCGGCGGTCCGGCTTCCAGCACGCATACCGTGGCGCCGGTATCCTCGGAGAGGCGTGCGGCCAGCACCGAGCCGGCGGCGCCCGCGCCCACGATCACATAGTCGAACTCGTCCGCCATCCATCCGTCCCCGTATCGCCCGCGCAGGGTGGCGCGGTTCGCGGCGATGGGCAATTCTCCTGCCTCCGCGCGCGCAGGAGGCACAGCATGACCTTCCCCGAGATGACCGAGGCGATGATCCGCGCCTGGCACGGCGTGGAGCCGCCGAATGACCCCGGGCGCCGCATGGCCGCCGACCTCGCCAACACAATCGCCGCCTTCGAGGCGGTGCGCGGCCGCCTGCGCTTCGAGGACGAGCCCGCCTCCTTCGAAGCCGCGCTGCGGGAGTGCAAGGAATGAAGGATCTCGCCGATCTCGGCCTGGTGGAGGCCGCCGACGCCATCATGGCGCGCGAGATCACGTCCACCGAATTGCTGGAGGCCTATCTCAAGCGCCTGGACGCGGTGAACCCCACGCTGAACGCCACCATCTGGGTGGATCGGGACCGCGCCCGCGGCGATGCCTTCGGCGCCGACAGCGCGATGGCCGCCGGGCGCGCCAAGGGCCGCCTGTTCGGCATCCCGCTCGCCCACAAGGACCTGTACTATCAGGCCGGCCGGCCCTGCACCTGCGGCAGCGCGATCCGCCGCGATTTCGTGCCCGACATCACCTGCACCGTGGTGGAGCGGATGGCCGAGGAGGGCGCGTTCAGCTTCGCCGGCCTCAACATGGCCGAGTTCGCCCAGAACCCCACCGGCCATAACCGCGCCTTCGGCGATTGCCACAATCCCTGGAACCCGCCCTACATCACCGGCGGCTCCTCCTC
>CAMDAM010000495.1 GCA_945888575.1 Asaia bogorensis
ACCTGAGGTCCCTGGACCCACGGGACCTTCCGCCTTCGGCGGGGAGGGGTCGCCCGGGTCTCTCCACCGCCTCGACGGCCCCTCCCCGCCGAAGGCGGAAAAGTGAAGGGGTCTGGGGCCTAAGGCCCCAGCGGGTCCAGGGCAGAGCCCTGGCCTTCCTTCCCTTCCTCTCCCTTCAGGAGCCACACCATGGCGCGTGACATTCTGGTTGGCATCAGCGGCGGCGGCGTGTTGCACACCGATGCGCACACCCCCGACGTGGAAACCCAGTTCCGCATGGTGCGCGACGCCGGCGTGTTCGACTACTTCGAGCGCACGCCGCTTCCGGGGCTGTTGGACACGTACAAGAAGGCCAGCCGGGAGACCGGGATTCCCTTGATGTCCGGCGGCTTCTTTTATGCCCTGGGCCGCGACGAGCCGTTGCTGGAATGGCACCTGCGCATCGGCGCCGAATGCGGCATGCGGGTGCAGAACGTCCAGGTCCCGTTCAAAGACGCCGCCGGCAACCGCGTGACAGACGAGCAGGTGGCCGCCTTCTACCTCAACGCCGCCGAGCTGGGCGACAGGCTCGGCATTACCCCATGCTTCGAGGTCCACATCAACATGTGGTCCGAACGCCTCAGCCGCGTGGCCAAGGTCGCCCGCCTCGTCGAAGCCCGTGGCGTGAAGTTCAACATGACGCTGGACCACAGCCACGTCATCTTCAAGATCGACAACGAAGCGGAACTACCGTTCGAGGGCCTGCGCGAAGACATCGCCGCCGGCCTGGTGCTCGATCCCGCCAAGCCCGGCAACGTCTGCGCCGAATGGATCGGCAACAACTGGGTCCGCCACGCCCATGCCCGCCCCGCCGTGCCGAACAATCCGCGCAACGTCTGGGCCAGCCACCCCAATGGCAGCTTCGGCCGCGGCGTGCAGTATCCCTTCATCCAGCCCAAGCCCGGCCAATGGCATAGCGACTGGGATGAATCGCGGCTGGAGCCGTGGAAAGAGGTGGTGCGCCAGATGTTCGCCCACCACGCGCGCGACCCGAACAGCCGCCTCGAACAGGTCACCGTGGAGATGATCCCCGGCATCGATTACGGCTTCGGCCACCGCTATTCGATCTTCGAACACAGCGTGGAAGTGGCCAAATGGCTGAAGGCCACCTGGGCCACGGCGAAAGCCGCGTCTTGACCACCCTGCCCCCGCAGCGCTGAGATACCCAAAGGCAGCACCCGGAGCATCCCCGATGAACGACGCGGCGACCAGCAACAACCCCTACCTGGCCATCGGCGTCCGGCCCTTCATCAACTGCTGCTCGGTGCGCACCATGCACGGCGGCAGCCTCATGCTGCCCCAGGTCCGCGCCGCCGTCGCCGAAGCCGCCCGCCACTTCGTCAACCTCGATGAGCTGATGGAAAAGGCCGGCCAACGCATCGCGGAGCTCACCGGCTCCGAAGGCGCGCTCGTCACCTGCGGCAGTGCGGCCGCCGTCGCCCTCGGCACCATGGCCTGCGTCGCCGGCAACGACCCGATCAAAATGCTCCGCCTGCCCGACACCACTGGCATGGCCAACCGCGTCGTCATGGTGAAGAACCAACGCTTCGCCTACGACCAGGCCATCCGCATGAGCGGCACCATCATCGTCGAGGTCGAAACCATCGAGGAACTCGATCGCGCCTTCGAGGAACCCGTCGCCATGGTCGCCGTCCTCGGCACGCATGAGCACGAAAGCAAGGTCCGCATGGAGGATCTCCTCGCCCGCGCCAAGCCGCGCGGCGTGCCCGTCATGGTCGATGCCGCCAGCGAACACCTGGTGAAGCCCTCCCCCTGGCTCACCCGCGGCGCCGACCTCGTCATCTACTCCGGCGGCAAGTTCCTGCGCGGCCCGCAAACCTCCGGCCTCCTCCTCGGCCGCAAGGACCTCGTCGAAGCCGCCTGGCGCAACGCCTCCCCGCACCAGGCCCTCGGCCGCCCGATGAAGGTCTCCAAGGAAGACGTCATCGGCCTGCTCACCGCCGTGGAATACTGGATCGAGCACCGCGACGTGAACGACGAAGTCACCCGCTGGACCGGCCAGAACGCCGAAATCGCCCGCATCGTCGAAGCCGTCCCCGGCGTCCGCACCGAAATCGTCGCCCCGCAGAACGTCGTCGTCGTCCCCGCCCTGCGCATCATCTGGGACCGCACCAAGATCGGCATCGACGGCCCAGGCCTGCGTCTCGCCGTGCTCGAAGGCACGCCGCGCATCATGCTCGATGACCACTCGGCCAAGGAAGACCGCATCACCATCGACCCCTTCCAGCTCCAGCCCGGCGAAGCCGCCGAAGTCGGCCGCGCCCTCGCCCGCGCCCTGGAATCCGCCCGCATCACCGAACCCAAGCCCCTCGCCCCCCCGGCCGTCGACCTCTCCGGCGAATGGGAAGTCCGCGTCCGCTTCCTGCATGGTGAGCGCGTCCACAAGGTCACCCTGCAACAAAGCGGCAACGCCATCACCGGCGAACAGCACAGCCAACTCTTCGAAGGCGGCGTCAGCGGCCAGCTGGAAGGCGACGCCGTCACCATGAGCTTCGGCACCCGCTACGAAGGCAGCAACATCCGCTACAACTTCGATGGGCTGGCCGGTGCCAAGGCCATGTCCGGCAGCGTGCGCCTGGGCACCTCCAGCGACCACCACCAGGGCCCGGTGAACCTCGCCCAGTTCGGCTCCGCGCAATGGAGCGCGACCAAGCTCGGCTAACAGAAAGCAAGGGCAGGGCTCTGCCCTGCACCCGCCAAGGGCCGGCGGCCCTTGGATCCCATGACCCGACGCGGAAGCCGGCCAGATGGCATCATCTGGCCGGCTTTTTTGTCGCGTCCAACCACGCGAGTCCGCTTCGCAGCCGCAAGGCCGGATACCAAAAAAAATTCCTATACCTTCCTCTCGCACCCCTTGCATCGCACCCGATAGTGAATTATATTCACTAACATCAATCCCCCCCGCAAAGGACCCGTGCCCCCATGCCGCCCATCCCCTCCACCCTGGCCGACGAGGTCGCCAGGCTGGGAACCGCCACCACATCGGTGCCGGCCCCGGTCTGGCTGCCGGATGCGGTGCATGCCCTCATCATGGCATGCCTCGCCCGCCTGTTCGGCCGCCTGGAGG
>CAMDAM010000496.1 GCA_945888575.1 Asaia bogorensis
ATCTCCGAGCAGTTCTCCTGGCCCATGAAGTCGCCTTCGATGGTCAGGTCGCTGGCCTGGATGAAGCTGCCCAGCCCGCCATCGGCGAGCAGCACGCGGTCGCGCAGGGCATCGAGGAGGTGCGGTCGGCTCATGCTTGGGTATCCACAGGGATGGCTTGCAGGACGGGCGAGGCGGCGGAGCGCAGGGCGGGCCAGAGGCGGGTTTCGAGCGGGCCGGGCACGATGACGGCGGCGGCGGGCTCCAGCCCGGCCTCGCGCATCAGGCCAGCCATGCGGGCGTCGGCGAAGCCGGGCCAGCGGAAGGCGTGGTGGTGGGTGGCGGCGGGGTCGTGGGCGGCGAGGTCCACCACGATCAGGCGGCCGCCGGGCTTCAGCACGCGCGCGGCCTCGGCCAGGGCGCCGGGCGGGTCTTCGGCGTGGTGCAGCACCATGTTGAGCAGGACCAGGTCGTAGCCGGCATCGCCCAGCGGCAGGCGGTACATGTCCGCAAGCCGCACCGCGCAGTGGGAAAGGCCGGGCTTGGCCAGGCGGGTGCGGGCGAGGGCGAGCATCGCCCGGCTGGCATCGACGCCAAGCGCGGTGGTGACGCGCGGGGCGAGCAGTTCCAGCATGCGCCCGGTGCCGGAGCCGATATCCAGCAGGCGGCCGATCCCGCCCTCCGGCAGCAGCGCGAGCAGGGCCTGCTCCACGTCGGCGGCGGGGAGTTCCAGCGCGCGCATCTCGTCCCAGTCCGCGCCCTTGCGGCGGAAGCTGTCACTGGCGGCGCGGGCGCGCTCGGCCAGCACGCGGGCGGCGTGGCGGCGGTCGGAGACCAGGATGGGATCGTCCTCTGGCAGGCGGTCCAGTATGGCGCGGGCGAGGGTGCCGGCCTCCGTATCTGCCCCTGGAAGGGTGAACCAGACATTGGCGCCTTCCCGTTCGCGATCGAGCAGACCGGCCTCACCGAGCAGGCGCAGGTGGCGGGAGAGGCGGGGTTGGGACTGGGCGAGGATCTCGGTGAACTCGACCACGCAGAAGGCGCCACGCGCGGCGAGCGCCAGAAGGCGCAGCCGGGTGGGCTCGGCGCAGGCGCGCAGGGCGGTGAGCAGGGACTCCATGAGGTTGCTATGACATAAAGATATCCTTATGTCTATGGGATGATGAGTGAAACCGATGCCCGGATTCCACTACGCTTCGGGCCCGCCAGCGCGGCGGGGCCTGGGGATGCGCTTCTGCTGGAGGATACGGCCGGGTTGGTCGCCGCAGGCGGCCGGGCGGTGGCGCGGTTTTCCGCCAAGGGGGGGCATCGTTTCGGTTGCGCCTGCTGCGGCGGCGGGCGGGAGGCGGCGGCGGTGGCCCTGGCAGGGCTGTTCCAGGACCGCGCGACCGGGCGGGTGCCATGGTTCACACAGGTGCTGGCAGTGGTGGCCGACCCGGCGGCGGTGGCCGGCGCGCTCCGTGCCGACCGGGTGGCGGCCGCGCGCTTCCGCGTGGAGGGGTGAGGGCTGCAAGGGTTGCAGACCTTGGTACACTTCACGGTGATTGCAGGGTTTCTGCGCCCGTTCCGGGGGTTGCGCGGACGAGCGCTACGGTGTTTTTGGTCATCAAGCGGAAGTGAGTGTGCTATAGGTTGCACGGGCCGGAAGCGGCCCCTGGGCCGGTATACGATCCGGTATCGAATTGCTGGCAGGTTCGGTGCGTGGTTGTCCACGATCGCTATGGCGTGCCATCGCCACCATGGACCCTCGCCAACGCAGACGAAGGTAGGTTGATTTGAGCGTTCCCGATCCGTCCTCCGGCGCGCCTGGCCCCGAAGCCGCGCGCCCCCCCGCCCCGCTTGCGGCCGTGCCGCCGCAGGGCGCCGGTGAGGCACGGCGCGAGGCGCCGCCCCCGCCGACGCCGCTGGACCTGCGCCTGCGCGCGCTTTCGGTGGCAGCCCGGTACCATGGTGTGGAACTGGACCGCGACGACCTGCGCGTGCCCGAGGGCGAGATGCCCGCGCCGGCGCTGCTGGTGGAATGGGTGCGCGGCGCCGGCCTATGGGCCAAGGCGGTACGCATGCGCTGGCGCAGCCTGCTCGGCATCACCGGTGGCGGCCCCGTGGTGTTGCTGCTGAACGACGGCACGGCGGCGCTGATGGTGCGTGCCGATTCCGCGCGCAACGTGGTGTGGCTGCGCGATCCGCTCGCCTCCAGCGACGACATGGCCGTGGCGGTGGACGAGCTGCGCCTGGCGCAGGTTTGGGGCGGCGAGGCGATCCTGGTGCGCCGCGAGCGCGGCGTGACCTTCGACGACGAGCCGTTCAGCTTCGCCTGGCTGGCCCGGATGGTATGGCTGGAGAAGCGCGTGCTGCGCGACGTGGTGCTGGGCTCGATCGTGCTCAGCCTGCTGGCGATCGCGCCGCCCATCCTGGTGATGGTGGTGGTGGACAAGGTCGTCACCTACCAGAGCATGAGCACGCTGGCGCTGATCTCGCTGTTCCTGGGCGCGGCGGCGCTGTACGAGACCTACCTGGGCTACATCCGGCGCCAGCTGATCCAGATCGTGGCCACACGGCTGGACACCAAGCTGGCCCTGCACGTGTTCCGCCGCCTGCTGGGCCTGTCGATCGACTATTTCGAACGCACCCAGACCGGCGCGATCCTCTACCAGCTCGGCCAGATCTCCAAGGTCCGCGACTTCATGACCGGGCGGCTGCTGTCCACCCTGCTCGACTTCGTCACGCTGCTGGTGATGGTGCCGGTACTGTTCTGGATCAGCGTGCCGCTGACCTGGATGGTGATCGGGGCCGCCGGCATGGTGGCGCTGATCATCGTGATCTTCCTGCCCGCCGTGCGCGCCGCCTATGGCAAGTGGGTTGATGCGGAGGTGCAGCGCAACACCGTGATGGTGGAGACGGTGCACGGCATCCGCACCGTGAAATCCCTGGCGCTGGAGCCGCAGCAGCGCGAGATGTGGGACCAGAAGGTGGCGACCGCCTCCGCCCGCAAGCAGGCGCTGGGCGACATCTCCAACTGGCCGCAAACGCTGGTGGTGCCGTTCGAGAACTTCATGAACCGCGGCGTGCTGCTGGTGGGCGCCTATTTCGCCGTCACCGGCGACATCTCGGTGAGCGTGGGCAGCCTGATGGCGTTCATGATG
>CAMDAM010000497.1 GCA_945888575.1 Asaia bogorensis
GGCACGGTGCGGCGCGGGCTGGCGTTGTTCGAGATTCGCCGTGGCGGGGCCGAGATCGTGGAGCCGGCGCCGGCGGCGGTGGGGACGCCGGGCACCTGATCGCAAAGGCGCGCACGACATGACCGGCATGGCGTGGCTGGCGGCGAGCGCCGTGCTGGCGGCGGTGCCGGTGGGCGTGCTGGCGGCGTTGGTGTTGGCCGGAGCGCTGGCGTTGCTGCCGGCGGTGGCGGGCGGGGTGGTGGTGCTGGCCGCTGCGATGGTGGCCGCCGCCGTGGCGCAGCGCGACCTGGGCCGGCTGCATGCGGCGCTGGATCGGGTGGAGGCGAGCGGGCAGGGCGACGGGGCCGATCCGCGCCTGCCGCCCCTGGCTGCGCTTTCGCGGCGGATCGCGCGGATTGCGCGGGCACGCACGCGGCGGGCGGAGGAACTGTCGGCCGCGCTGGGCGCCAGCGAGGCGATCATCGAGCGGTTGCCGGACCCGCTGATCGCGCTGGATGCCGCGCGTGCGGCCGGGCGGGCCAATGCGGCGGCGCGGGCGGCGTTCGGCGCCGATGTGCCGGCGGTGCTGCGCCACCCGCTGCTGCGCGAGGCGATCGACCGGGCCTGGCAGGACCGTGTGGCGCAGACGGCGGAGTTGGTGCTGCCGGTACCGGTGGCGCGCACGCTACATGCCACGGTGATCCCGTTCGAGACGCGGCTGCCGGATGGCACGCAGGCGCTGGTGGTGTTGTCTGACCGCACGCGGGAGCGCGCGGTGGAGCAGATGCGGGCGGATTTCGTGACCAATGCGAGCCACGAGCTGCGCACGCCGCTGGCCAGCCTGATGGGCTTCGTGGAGACGCTGCGCGGCCCGGCGGCCGATGATCCGCCGGCGCAGCAGCGCTTCCTGGGGATCATGGCCGAGCAGGCGGCGCGGATGGCCCGGTTGATCGACGACCTGCTGAGCCTGTCGCGCATCGAACTGACCGAGCACTCCCCGCCGGCGGAGCGGATCGATCTGGGCGTGGTGGTGGGGCGGGTGCTGGCCTCCTTCGAGGTGCGGCTGGCGGAGCGGCGGCAGCGCCTTGCGGTGGAGATCGCGCCGAAACTGCCGGCGGTGGCCGCGGATGCCGACCAGATGGCGCAGGTGCTGACCAACCTGGTGGACAACGCGATGAAATACGGCCGCGAGGGCGGCACGGTTTCGGTTTCGCTGCAGCCGGCGGCCAACGGGGTTGTGCTTTCGGTGCGCGATGACGGGCCCGGGATTGCGCGGGTGCACCTGCCGCGGCTGACCGAGCGGTTCTATCGCGTGGACAAGGGGCGCAGCCGCGGGGCCGGGGGCACCGGGCTCGGCCTTGCCATCGTGAAGCACATCGTGAACCGGCATCGTGGCCGGCTGTTGATCGAGAGCGATGAGGGGCAGGGGGCGGTGTTTTCCGTGTTCCTGCCGGCGTCGCTCGATGCCTGAGACTGGAGCGACCATGACCGAGCCCACCGCCGTGCTGCGCAGCGCCTATCGCCCATACGCCTTCCGGGTGGAGGAGGTGGATCTGCGCTTCGAGCTGGAACCGAAGGCGACGCTGGTGCGCTCCCGCCTGGTGCTGAAGCGCGACCCGGCGCAACCCGACGGGCCGCTGGTGCTGGATGGCGAGGCGCTGGAGCTGGTCTCGCTGCGGCTGAACGGCGAGGTGGTGGGGGAGAACCGCTATCGGCGCCTGCCCTCCGGCGGGTTGGAGATCGACGGCGTGCCGGAGGCGGCGGTGCTGGAGGTGGAGACGCGGATCGATCCCGAAGCCAACAGCGAGCTTTCCGGGCTGTACACCTCGGGCGGGGCGTTCTTCACCCAGTGCGAGGCGGAGGGGTTCCGGCGCATCACCTTCTTCCCGGATCGGCCGGATGTGATGGCGCGCTACACCACCACGATCGTGGCCGATCGTGCGGCGGTGCCGGTGCTGCTGGGCAATGGCAACCCGACAGCTTCGGGCGTGGAGGGTGGGCGGCACTGGGCGACCTGGACCGACCCGCACCCGAAGCCAAGCTACCTGTTCGCGCTGGTGGCCGGCGACCTGGTGCCGGTGCGGGACAGCTTCACCACGCGGTCTGGGAGGAAGGTGGATCTGGCGATCTGGGTGCGGCGAGGGCACGAGGATGCCTGCGGGCATGCGATGGATTCGCTGAAGCGGTCCATGGTTTGGGACGAGGAGGTGTATGGGCTGGAATACGACCTCGACGTGTTCAACATTGCCGCCGTATCCGACTTCAACATGGGGGCGATGGAGAACAAGGGGCTCAACGTCTTCAACACCAAATACGTGCTGGCGCGGCCGGAGACGGCGACCGATGCCGATTACCAGGGCATCGAGGCGGTGATCGCGCACGAGTATTTCCATAACTGGACCGGTAACCGTGTGACCTGCCGGGACTGGTTCCAGCTTTCGCTGAAGGAGGGGCTCACGGTGTTCCGTGACCAGCAATTCAGCGCGGATATGGGCAGCCCGGCGGTGAAGCGGCTGGGCGATGTGCGCGGGCTGCGGGCGGCGCAGTTCCGCGAGGATGCCGGGCCGTTGGCGCATTCGGTGCGGCCGGAGAGCTACATCGCGATCGATAATTTCTATACCGCGACGATCTACAACAAGGGCGCGGAGGTGGTGCGGATGCTGCACCGCCTGGCCGGGGTGGACGGGTTCCGGCGCGGCATGGACCTGTACATCGCGCGGCACGACAACCAGGCGGTGACGATCGAGGATTTCGTCGCCGCGATCGGGGATGGGGCCGGGATCGACCTCTCGCCGTTCATGGCGTGGTACGACCAGGCGGGCACGCCGGAGCTTTCCTTCAGCGAAACATACGATGCCGCCGCGCGGTGCTACGTGCTGACGCTGAAGCAGGAGACCAGGCCAACGCCGGGGCAGCCCACGAAAAAGCCGCTGCCGATTCCGGTGGCGATGGGGCTGCTGGGGCCGGATGGCGCGCAGGTGGCGGAGCGGCTGCTGCTGCTGGATGACGCCTCGCAGGATTTCGTGTTCGAGGATGTGCCGGCGATGCCGGTGCCCTCCCTGCTGCGCGGGTTCTCGGCGCCGGTGAAGCTGGTGGG
>CAMDAM010000498.1 GCA_945888575.1 Asaia bogorensis
TCCTCCGTCGCCACCACCACGGTCTGCCCCGCCGCCCGGCCCAGCTCCGCATGCCGTGCCCCCAGCGCCTTGTCGTGCACGAACAGCAGGTCGAACTGCGCCTCGCCCACCATCGCCACCAGCTGCGCCGCCCGCTCCCCGGCCCCCACGACCATGATCCGCCGGCGGAACACCCCGCGATGCAGCAACCCATGCAGCGCCAGCCGCGCAAGGGCGCCGCAAGTGGTGAACCCCACCGCCGCCCCGGCCCACAAATGTGTCAGATCCACCGTCCTGTCCGGTGGCACCATCGCCTCCCAGCCCCACTGCACCGCGGCCGCGGCCACCAGCGCCAACCCTGTCGCCAGCGGCAGGCGCGCGATGGCCCCGCGCGTCCCCAGGATCGCATCGCGGCGATACAGCCCCAGCGCATAGAGCAGGATCAGCTGCAGCGCGGGGTAGGGCGCAAGCCCGGGCTCGCCCACCAGCGCCCACCACGGCCCCTCGTCCAGCAGCGCCAGCAGCACCGGCCAGAGCCCTGCGAGCAACACCACATCCAGCGCGAACAATGCCGCACCGGTCCGTGGCGCCCTCAAGCGGCGCACGTTGTCATCCCATTGCATACCCCGGAGCCTAGGGCACGAACGTTGAACAACAGGTTGCTTTTCCGATCCACCGACCCGCCCGTGAAACGATCACCACGTCCTGCGAACAGCCATGGAACACACGGCAACGCAGTGCAACCGCATACGGGCCTCACCGGTCGGTCAGCCGCAATTCGATCCTGCGGTTGCGCCCATAGGCGTCCGGGGTGTCCGCGGGGTCCAATGGCTGGTTCTCGCCGAACCCTGTCGCCGCAAGGCGATTGGCCGGAATGCCCGCCAGCGCCAGCAGCCGCACCACCGTGATCGCCCGGCTGGCCGAAAGCTCCCAGTTGCTGGCAAACCGCGCCCCGCCCACCGGCTGCCGGTCGGCATGCCCGTCCACCCGCAGCATCCAGTTCACGTCCGGCGGAATCGCACCCGCCACCTCGCGCAGCGTGTCCGCCAGCCGGAACATCTGCTCCACCCCGGCCGGCGTCAGCTCCGCGCTGCCCACGGGGAACAGCACCTCGCTCTGGAACACGAAGCGGTCGCCCACCACCTGCACGCCGGGCCGCCCGGCCAGCACCTCGCGCAGCCGGCCGAAGAACTCGCTGCGATAGCCCTGCAGCTCCTCCACCTTCTGCGCCAGCGCCGCGTTCAACCGCTGGCCGAGGTTCACGATCTGAGAATCCTTGTCGCGCGCACTTGCCTCACTGGCCTCCAGCGCCCGCCCCACCGCGGCAAGCTGCCCGCGCAGTTCCTCCATCTGGCGGTTGAGAAGGGCGATCTGCGCCCGCGCACTCTCGCCCAGCCGCTGTTCCTCGGCCAACTGCGCCGCCACCGCCGCCCGTCGCTCCGCCTCCGTGGTGGCCCGCACCGCCGCATCGCGCGCCTGCTTCTCCAGCTCGTCGCGCAGCGCCGTCAGCGCCCGCATCTGCTCGGCCATCCGCGCCAGGTCCGAAAGCCGCGCCTCGATCGTCGCCCGGTCCGCCTGCACGGTGCGGTCCAGCTGCTCCGCCTGCGCCCGCATCTCGGCCAGCCTGTTCTCCGTGGCCTGCAACTCCCGCTGCGCGGCCATCAGCGCCGACTGCGCCGCCGTCAGCTCCTGCTGCGTGCCCTCCAGCGTGCGCCGGTTGGCATCCAGCGTCGTGCGCGCCCCCTCCAGCTCGCGCCGCGTGGCAGCCAGAGCGGCGGCGTTGGCCGCGGATTCCTGCGCCACGGCGTCGGCCCGCCGCGCGATATCCGCCCCTTGCGCCATCTGCTGCGCACTGCGCGCCTCGGCGGATTGCGCCAGCGCCTCCGCATCCGCCAGCCGCGCCGAAAGCCGGTCGCGTTCGGCCAGCGCCGTATCCCGCTCGCCCTGGGTCCGCTGCTGGTCCGTGCGCAGCGCCGCCAATTGCTGCGCCAGCGTATCGCGCGCCGCCGCCGCAGACGTCAGGTCCCGGTTCAGCTGCGCCACCGCCAGCCGCAACTCGCCCGCCCGGCTGCGCTCCAGCGACAGCATCTCGGAAAGCTCACTGACCTGCCGGTTCACCCGGTCCAACGCCCGGTCCCGCCCGGTGAGTGCCACGGACAGGAAGGCCTGGCCGAGAACGAAGACCAGCAGCACGAAGATCAGCACCATCAGCAGCGTGGACAACGCGTCCACGTAGCCCGGCCAGGGGTTCAGATGGTCGCCTTGCCCGCCGCCGCGCCGCCGCAATGCCACCGGGCTACCTCGGCGGTTCGGCGGCCAGCGCCGCGATGGTGCGGGTCAGGATCTTGATCTCGCTGCGCAGCTCCGCCGTGGATTGCAGCCGCCCCTGCTCGGCCTCCGCCACCAGGCGCTGCAGCGTGAGCTCGATGGTGCGCAGATGGCCGCGGATCGCCTCCTCGTTGCCATGGTCGCCCAGCCGGGCAAGGGCGGGGGTGAGCGCCTGCTGGCTCTCGGCGATGCGCAGCATCAGCTGCTGGCTGGCCCGCATCGTGTCCGTCAGCCCGGCCAGCCGCTCCGTGAGGGAGTTCAGCGCCGCCGTACCCTCGCGCCGGTCATCCTCGCCGCGCAACAGGGTGCGCTGCAGGCTTTCCATGTTCTCCGCCGTCTGCTCCAGCAGCGCCTGCACATAAACCGGCACCGATCCCTCGCCCTCGCCACCCAGCACGCCGGAGGAGACGCGGGTGAGGCTGGCGAGCCACTCCTCCAGCTCATTGTAGAAGCGGTTCTGCGCCTGCCCGGCGGTGAGGTCCAGGAACCCCAGCACCAGTGCGCCCGCAAGGCCCAGCATGGAGGCGGAGAAGGCCGTGCCCATGCCTCGGAGCGGCTTGTTCAGCCCGGTCTTCAACTGCTCGAACAGCGCGTTGATGTCGCCGGAGCCCACCGACATGCCGGCGATCACATCGGCCACCGCGGCGATCGTCAGCAGCAGGCCCCAGAAGGTGCCGA
This sequence comes from Asaia bogorensis, assembly GCA_945888575.1. GTDB lineage: Bacteria > Pseudomonadota > Alphaproteobacteria > Acetobacterales > Acetobacteraceae > CAMDGX01. The sequence goes on from CAMDAM010000498.1 coordinate 2,986, forward strand.
GCAGGCCGAGGAAGATCAGCAGCCCGATCATGTAGCGGGACAACTCGCGCTTCTCATCGAGCCGGGCGGCGATGGTATCCAGCAT
>CAMDAM010000499.1 GCA_945888575.1 Asaia bogorensis
CACCTGATCCTGGCCACCGCACTTGCCGCCTCCCTGATCGGGGGCAGCGCCACCGCGCAGACGCGCTGGAACCTTGCCGCCGCCTATGCCGCGAGCAACTTCCATACTGAGAACCTGGTTGAGTTCGCGCGCGACGTGGAGAAGGCGACGGGCGGGAAACTGGCCATCACCGTGCATGCCAATGCTTCCCTGTTCAAGGCGCCGGAGATCAAGCGCGCGGTGGCGACCGGGCAGGCGCAGATGGGCGAGGTGCTGCTCTCCATCCATGAGAACGAGAACCCGCTGTTCGGCATCGACGTGGTGCCGTTCCTGGCGACCTCCTTCGGGGATGCGAAGAAGCTTTGGGCGGTGTCGAAGGCGCCGGTGACCAAGGCGCTGGAGGCGCAGGGGCTGATGGTGCTGTATGCCGTGGCGTGGCCGCCGCAGGGCATCTACGCCAAGAAGGAGCTGAACTCGGCGGCCGACATGCGCGGGCTGAAGTGGCGTGCGTATAACCTGGGGACCACGCGGATCGCGCAGCTTGTGGGGGCGCAGCCGCTCACGATCCAGGCGGCCGAGCTGCCGCAGGCGCTGGCGACCGGGGTGGTGGACAGCTTCATCTCCTCCGGCGCCACGGGCTACGACAGCAAGGTGTGGGAGACGCTGACCCATCACTACGAAACCAATGCCTGGCTGCCGAAGAACATCATCTTCGTGAACCGCGCGGCGTTCAACGGGCTGGATGCGGCGACGAAGGAAGCAGTGCTGAAGGCGGCGGCCGAGGCGGAGACGCGCGGCTGGCGGATCGCCGAGGAGAAGACGCAGTGGTACCTGAAGGAACTCGCGGCGAAGGGGATGAAGGTGCTGCCGCCGTCCGCTCAGCTGAAGGCTGATCTTGCCAAGGTGGGCGAGCAGTTGACGGCGGACTGGATGGCGAAGGCTGGCGCGGAAGGGAAGGCGGTTGTCGACGCCTTCAAGAAGTAAGAGCCTATTTGATACCTCTACTCTGGCGGCCATCCGACGGCGATTTGCTGCGCTCCGGTGCTCACGGCCTCCAGGCCGCTCCGCTCCGGTGCTCACAAATCACCGCCGGGTGGCGGCTAAGCGGCCGCCTCTGACTCGCCAGAGCGAGGTCTCAAACAGGCTCTGCGGCCGGTTAAAGGAACGGCCAGGGCTCCGCCCTGGACCCGCTGGGGCCTGAGGCCCCAGACCCCCATATCTTGGGGTGAGGTCATACGTGACTCTTGGCGTGATCATGCTCGATACGGGGTTCGTGCGGTTGCCCGGGGATATCGGGCAGCCGGCGAGCGATGATGCGCCGGTGCTGTTTGAGACGGTGCCGCAGGCCAGCGCGGCGCGGGTGGTGGGGGGGATTGCGTCCCTGACCGATCCCGCGGCGCGGGCCGAAGCCGTGGCGCCGTTCATTGCGGCGGGGGAGCGGTTGGTGGCGCGGGGGGCCACTGGGATCACCACCTCCTGCGGGTTTCTGGTGACGTATCAGGCAGAACTACAGGCGGCGTTGCCGGTGCCGGTGATGACGAGCGCGTTGTGCCTGTTGCCGGAGATTGCGACGGGGCGGCAGGTGGGGATTTTGACGTTTGATGCGGCGTCGCTGGGGGCGATGCATCTTCGGGCGGCGGGGTTCGAGGGGGAGTGTGCGATTGCTGGGCTGGCGCCGGGGGCGGGGTTTCGGCGTGAGGTGCTGGAGGATGCCGCGACGGTGGATGTCGCGGGGCGGGAGCGGGATGTGCTGGAGGCGGCGGGGCGGTTGCCGGGGGATGTGGAGGTGGTGCTGCTGGAGTGCACGAACTTCCCGCCGCATCGCGAGGCGGTGGCCGGTTTGCTGGGTGTCCCAGTATTTGATGTTTGGGATGTCGTCCGGCGCCTCGACGATTTGTCGAGGCGCCATAAATGAAGTCTCTTTTGCTTCTTTTTTCTTCAGAAAAAAGAAGACCCTTCCTTACCGGGGATCGACCGGCGAGTACGGCCCTTCCGCTGCTTCGATGACTTCGCCGGCCGCCAGCACGAGGTCTTCCCGGTAGCGCGACGCGACGAGTTGGACGCCGGCGCGGAGGCGGCCGACGTGGCCGACGGGGACTTGCAGGCTGGGCAGGCCGAGGAGGGGGATGGCGATCTGTTGGGGGTTGGTGGTCATGACGAGGGTTTTGCCCTCGATGCTGGCGTCGGCGCCGACCAGGTGGGGGAGGGCGTTGGAGGAGGGCATCAGGACGATCGGGTATTCCGCGAGGAAGTTGAGCCAGCTTCGCAGGAGCCAGTCGCGGTCGGCGAGGGCCTGGATGTAGCCGGGGAGGTCCAGCGCGGGGGCGACGGATTGCCAGCCTTCGAGGGAGCGCTTGGCGGGTTCGTCGGCGTATTTGTGGACGTTGGGGGCCAGCGAGACCAGGACGTCGGTGCCGCAGATCTTGTTCCAGAGCATGGCGGCTTCGTGGAAATCGGGCGGGGCGACTTCCTCGACCGCGTAGCCGGCTTGTTCGAGGTATTTGGCGGCGGTGCGGGCGGCCTGGGAGAGGGCGGGGTGGACGGGGGAGCCGGGCGGCTCGGCCATCAGGGCGACCTTGATCGGGCGCGGGGTGGGGGGGCCTTCGAGGGGGACGTCGACCCAGCGGGGGTCGGTTCGATCGGGGGCGGCGAGGGCGGCCAGCGCCAGGCGGGAATCGCGGACGGAGCGGGTGAGGGGACCCTGGACGGCCATGAGCTGGCCACCGATGGCGCGGCCGCCATAGGCGCTGGGGTTGTTGGAGGGGATGCGGCCGGGGGTGGGGCGCAGGCCGACGACGCCGTTGCAGTAGGCGGGGTAGCGCACGGAGCCGGCGATGTCGTTGCCGTGGTGGATGGGGCCGAAGCCTGAGGCGGTGGCCGAGCCGGCGCCGCCGGAGGAGCCGCCGGCGGTGTGGCGCTTGTCGCGCGGGTTGATGGTGTTGCCGTGCAGGGCGTTTTCCGTGAACAGGCGCATGGAGAAGGCCGGCGTGTTGGTGCGGCCGACGATGACGGCGCCGGCGGCGCGGAAGTTCTTGACCAGGGGGGCGTCTTCCTGGGCGATGAGGTCGCGGAA
>CAMDAM010000500.1 GCA_945888575.1 Asaia bogorensis
AAGTTGGTGTCCCCGCGCAGCACGCAGTGGAACCAGATGCCGGCCTTGGCGGCGATCGTCACCTGCCCGATCAGGGCCGCGGTGGGGGCAATGAACGCGTCGGGCGCCACCTGCGGGGTGGCGCCCTCGAACGGAAAGATCGGCCCGGCCATCAGGCCGTTGCCATCTCGCGCAGCGCGTTGCCGGGGTGCGACAGGCCGAGCATCAGCGCGATGTTCTGCACCGCGGCACCGGAGGCACCCTTGCCGAGATTGTCGAGCCTCGCCACCAGCAGCGCCTGGCCGTGCTTGTCGTTGGCATAGACACGCAGTTCCAGCATGTCGGTGTCGTTCAGATCCTCCGCCGTCAACCGGTCACCCGGCTGCGTCGGCATCACCTTCACCAATCCGCTGCCACGGAAATGCGCCTCCAAAATCGCCTGCAGATCGGCACCCCGCGGCTTGCCGTCCAGCGCATCCAGGTGCAGCGGCACGCTCACCAGCATGCCCTGGCGGAAATGCCCCACCGAGGGAATGAAGATCGGCCGGCGCGTCAGCCCGGAATAGAGCTGCGTCTCCGGCACATGCTTGTGCTCGAAGCCCATGCCATACAGCTCGAAGCTCGGCCCGCCCGAGGTCTCATGCGCCTCGATCATCGACTTGCCGCCGCCGGAATAGCCACTCACGGCATTGATGGTCACGGGATAATCGGCCGGCATCACGCCCGCATCCACCAGCGGCCGGATCAGCGCGATCCCGCCCGTGGGGTAGCAGCCGGGATTGGACACCTTACGCGCGGCAGCGACCTTGGCCGCCTGCTCGGCTTCCATCTCCGGGAAGCCATAGGCCCAATCCGGGTTCACCCGGTGCGCGGTGGAGGCATCCAGCAGCTTCGGCGCGCGGTCACCCAGCGCATCGGCCAGCGCGGTGCTTTCCTTGGCCGCGTCGTCCGGCAGGCACAGCACCACCAGGTCCACGTCGCGCATCATCTCCTGCCGCGCCGCGGGGTCCTTTCGTCGGTCGCCGGTCAGGCTCTTCAGCTGCACGGCAGGGAACGCCTCCAGGCGCTGGCGAATGCCCAGCCCCGTGGTTCCTGCCTCGCCGTCGATGAAGACCGTGGCCGTCTGTGCCATGCGAAATTCTCCTTCCTGCTTCATGCATTGCCGCACGGTGCGGCGAAGGCAAGTGAAACAACGCAACGGGGGTGCCTGCCTTCCATGCAGAAATGCGCGGGCACGCGCGCCTTCCCGCACAAGGGGGTTCGCACCTGCACAATATCGGGCATGCTAGGCGCACCGGCGGCAACAGGACTTGAAGGCGTGGCATCGGATGGCGTGACGGCGAAGGCAGCCCCCAAGGGGTCGCTGGGACTTTTCGACCGCGGGTTGCTGCTGGGCATCCTGTTCATCTGCCTCTCCGGCATCGTGTTCCCGGTGATGAACGGCTTCGCCAAGATGCTGGGCGCGGAATACTCCACGCTGCAGGTCAGCTGGGCGCGCGCCTTCGGGCATTTCGTGTTCATCCTGGCAGCCTTCCTGCCGCGCCAGGGGTTGGCGGTGCTGCGCACCAAGCGGCCGATGATCCAGTTCGGCAGGGCGTTGATGCTCTACATCTCCAACCTCTGCTTCTTCTTCGCCATCGTCTTCATCCCGATCGCCGATGCCGCGGCGATCAGCATGACGGCACCGCTGGTGGTGGCGCTGCTGGCCTGGCCGCTGCTGGGGGAACGCACCAATGCGCGGCGCCTGGTCGCGCTGGCCATTGGGTTCACCGGCGTGCTGATCGTGATTCGCCCGGGCACCGAACTGTTCCACTGGGCATCGCTGTTCGTGGTGGCAAGTTCGGTCTGCTACGGCATGTATCAGCTCCTCACGCGCAAGGTCGCTGGCATCGACTCGCCGGAGACATCGGCGATCTATGCGCCGATCATCGGGGCGATCGGGATGCTGCTGGTGATGCCGTTCGTGTGGCGCACGCCGGCGACGCTGCTGGATCTGGGCATGTTCATGGGGCTCGGCGTGCTCGGCGCCGCCGGGCATTATTTCGTGGCCCGCGCCCTGACCTATGCACCGGCCAACCTGGTCTCGCCGTTCCAGTATTTCCAGCTGTTTGCCTCGGTTATCGTCGGCTACCTGTTCTTCGCCGCCCTGCCGGATGCGGCAACCTGGATCGGGGCCGGGATCATCATGGCCTCGGGGCTGTATATCGGCTGGACCCAGACGCGGGTCGCGAAATAGGGAGCGTGCCATGGGCGCACTGACGGGGAAGATCGCGCTGGTCACCGGCGCGGGCAAGAATATCGGACGCGCGATCGCGCTGACCCTGGCGCGCGATGGCGCCACCGTGGCGGTGAACGGGCGCAGCGATGCGGCCGCGGTGGATGACGTGGTGGCCACGATCCGCGCCGCCGGCGGCAGCGCTGTGGCGGTGATGGGCGATGTATCGGATCACGAGCAGGCGCGCGGCGTGGTGGGGGCCGCGGTGCAGGCGTTGGGCGGGCTCGATATCCTGGTGAGCAATGCCGGGCTGCGGCGGCAGACGCCGTATCTGGATATCTCGCTCGCCGAGTGGCGGGAGATCATGTCCGTGGCGCTCGATGGCGCCTTCTTCCTGTCCCAGGCCGCCATCCCGCATTTGCTGCGGCGCGGCGGGGGGGCGATCGTGGCGATGTCCGGCATGTCCAACCATGTCGGCACACCGAATCGGGCGCATGTCTCGGCCAGCAAGGCCGGGCTGGAGGGGCTGATGCGCTCGCTCGCCGTGGAATTCGGTGGGCAGAACATCCGGGCCAACTGCATCGCACCGGGGGCGATCGACACGGTGCGCGGGGCCTCGGCCGGGCCGCTGCCGGGCACGCTGACGCTGGAAGGCACGCCGCTGGGGCGCCGGGGCACGGTGGATGAGATCGCCGGCACGGTGCGACTGCTGGTAGGGCCCGAGGGGGCCTACATCACCGGCCAGACCATCCACGTGAACGGTGGCGTCTATCTGACTTAGGCAGACAGTTCCGTTTGCGCCCATGGCGGAGCGCAAACGGATAAAGTCGGCGGTTTCAAGGTCCGGGCGCAACC
>CAMDAM010000501.1 GCA_945888575.1 Asaia bogorensis
GCGGCCTCGCCTTCCACGCGCACCACGCGCTCGCGCGCGGCGGCCAGCGCGGCCTCGGCGGCGCGGGCGGTGCGGTCGCTGTGCAGGGCGCGGGTTTCCGCCTGGGTCAGTGCGTCGGCGATGGCGCGGTGGGCGGCCTCGGCCTGTTCCAGCACGTCGATCGCGGCCGCCCAGCGTGTGGCGATCTCGTCGGGCGCGGCGGCGAGGCTGTCGCGTTCCTGCGTCGCGGCGGTGGCGCGGGCGCGCAGATCGGTCACGCGGCCATCGGCGTCCGCCGCGCGCATCGCCCAATCCTGACGCTCGCTGGCGATCAGGCGGCGGCGATGGGCACGGCCGCCGGCCTGGCGGATCAGCGTGTCGCGCTCGCTGCGGGCAGTGGTTTCGTCCTGGCGCAGCCGGGCCAGGGTGGCGCGGGCCTGTTCCATGGCGGCGCGGCCGGCGGCGGGGTCGGGCAGGTCGGACAGCGCCTGGCGGGCCTGGGACAGCTGCGCCCCGGCCTCCTGCTCCTCGGTGGCAAGGCGGGCGGATTGCTCCTCCACCACCGCGAGCTTGGCGGAGGTATCGGCAGCCTGGGCAGAGAGCTGGCGGGCGGTGGCGGCGGCCTGTTCCACCGCCTGTTCGGCCGCGCGGCGCTCGGCACGGGCCTGCTGCTCGGCGGCGTTGGCGCTGCGCTCGGCGGCCTCGGCCTCGGCGCGCAGGGAGCGTTCGGCCTGCTCGGCCTGCTGGCGGGCAGATTGCTCGGCGCGCTGGGCCTCGGCGCGGGCGGTCTGGGCCTGGGCCTCCGCCGTCTGGCGGGCGCTGCGGTCGGCCTGCTCGGCAGCTTGCAGGCGGGCGGTAGCGGCGGTGGCGGCTTCGCTGGCGGCGGCAAGGTTGGTGCGCAGCCCGGCGAGGCGGTTGCGCTGCTGCAGGCGGATGGCCGCGGCGGTGGGGGTGCCGGCCTTGATCGTGTAGCCATCCCAGCGCCACACGGCGCCCTGGCGGGAGACGAGCATCTGCCCCGGCGCCAGCGCAGGCTGCGCGGCGGCCCCCTGCTCATCGGACCCCACAAGACCGATCTGCGACAGCGCCCGCGCCAGTGCGGCCGGCGCCTTCACCAACGCGGCCAGTGCGGCCACCGGCAGCGCGGCGGTGCCGGAGAGCGGCGGGAGTTCGCGCCAATGGCGGGCGGCGGCGGTATCGGCGGCGGATTCCAGCTCCTCGCCCAGCGCGGCGCCCAGGGCGGCTTCCAGCCCGGCGGGCACCTCCAGCTGGTCCACCATGCGCGGCCATTTCTCGCCGTCGCGCACGCCCAGCACCTCGGCCAGCGCCTGCACCTCGGCGGCGACGCGAGCACGGGCGGAGCCGGCGGCAGAGGCAGCGGCGCGAGCCTCGGACAACTCCGCCTGGGCGGAAGTGCGCAGTTGTTCGGCGGCTTCCAGCGCGGCGGCGCGGGCGCGGGCGGCTTCGGCCAGGGCGGCATCGCGGGCGGTGCCGATGGCGCGCAGGCCTTCGGTGCGGGCCTTCGTGGCCTGCTCCAACGCGGCGGCGCGGGCCTGTTCAGCGGCTGCGAGCGCTGCGGCAGCGGCTTCCACGCGGGCCGTCGCGGCCTCCTGCGCGACGCGGGCCTGTTCGAGCCGGGCGGGATCAACGCGCAGGCCGGCAAGGCGTGCGGCTTCGGCCTCCAGCCGTGTGCGCTGGTCGGCCAGACGGCGGGCGCGCTGCTCGGCCTGGGACAGCGCCTCGGACAGGGCGCGGTGGCGGGCGGCGAGGTCGGCGGCGTGTTCGGTGGCGCGGTTGGCCTCGGCCTCCGCCGTGCGCACAGCGTCTTCCAGCTCGGCGGCTCGCGCCTCGGCGGCAGCGAGCCTGGGCGGGTGGGCGGCATCCTCCTCCGCGAGGCGGGCATCCTCCCCGGCGAGGCGTTCCACCGCGGCGGTGGCATCGCGCTGCTGGGTGGTGGCGTGGGCGAGGTCGCGCTCGATCGTCTCCAGCCGGGCGGCGGCGCCGGACAGCGCCTCCCGGGCGCGAGATTCCTCGGCGGCCAGCTGCTCGCCGGCAATGCGGTGGCGTTCCAGCCCGGTGCGGGCCTCCCCTTCGCGGGAGCGCAGTTCCGGCAGGGCGGCGGCATCGGTGGCGGCTTGCGCAGCGGCAGAGGCCGCGGCGGTGGTGGCTTCGGCCACGGCCACGCCGGCAGCGTGCATGGCGGCCTGCGCCACCTCGCGCACCTTCTCCACCCGGGCGCGCTGGATCGCCAGCAGCTCGGCCTCCGCCGCGCGCACCAGGCCGGAGATGGCGCGGTAGCGGTTGGCCTGCCGCACCTGGCGCTTCAGCGATTCGAGCTGGCCTTCCAGCTGGCCCCGGAGGTCCTCGGCACGGGCGAGGTTGTTCTCCGCCGCACGCAGCTTCAGCTCCGCCTCATGCCGGCGGGAATGCAGGCCGGTGATGCCCGCCGCCTCCTCCAGCAACTGGCGCCGCTCATCCGGCTTGGCGTTGACCAGCGCACCAACGCGGCCCTGGCTCACGAGCCCGGAGGAATGCGCGCCGGTGGCGAGATCGTTGAACAGCGTCTGCACGTCGCGCGCCCGCGCTTCACGGCCGTTGATGCGGTACTGGCTGCCGTTGCCGCGCTCGATCTTGCGGCTGATCTCCAGCTCCGGCGCCTCATGGAAGGGCGGCGGGGCGATGCCGGCCGTCTCCTCCAGATAGAGCGTCACCTCGGCGAGATTGCGCGAGGCGCGGGCGGCGGTGCCGGCGAAGATCACGTCGTCCATCTCGCCGCCGCGCAGGGATTTGGCGGAGGTTTCGCCCATCGCCCAGCGCAGTGCCTCCACCACGTTGGACTTGCCGCAGCCATTCGGCCCGACCACGCCGGTGAGCCCCGGCAGGATGTGCACCACCGCCGGTTCGGCGAAGCTCTTGAACCCGGCGATGCGCAGGCGGCTGAAGCTGACAGGCAATTCCGATACCCCAGGCAATGTCCCGCGGGCAGGGCGCCCGCGGGGTCGGCCGGCCCTATCCTGCGGCCTGCTGCACGAGTCGCACGAAGTCTGAATACGGGCGGGCGCCGGC
>CAMDAM010000502.1 GCA_945888575.1 Asaia bogorensis
GTCTGGATCGCCGGCCCCGCCACCACCGAGGCCCACCACGCCGTCGCCGCCGCCGCAAAGGCCCATGGCGGCACCCACACCCTGTTCCGCGCCCCGGAAACCCTGCGCGCCGCCGTCGCCGTCATCCCCCCGGAACCCGCCGCCCTCGCCACCATCGCCGCCCGCGTCAAATCCGCCTTCGACCCCAAGGGCATCCTCAACCCAGGCCGCATGCGGGCAGGGGAGTAAGCATCATGATTCCGGCGCTGCAGCCTCAGCGAAGCAAGACTCACCACGGAGACACGGAGGGCACGGAGCAGTCACGGAGGCCCACTTCTCCGTGCCGTCTCCGCGCGCTCCGTGCCTCCGTGGTGAATCTGCCTTCCTTCCACGCCACCAACCGGGCCTAGCCCATGCAAACCACCTTCTCCGAAGCCCAGCTCCGCGACCCCGACACCGCGGAATCCAACAAGCAGCTCCGCACCTGCGTCCATTGCGGCTTCTGCACCGCCACGTGCCCCACCTTCGTCCTCCTCGGCGACGAGCTCGATTCCCCCCGCGGCCGCATTTACCTCATCAAGGACATGCTGGAATCCGGCCGCCCGGCCACAGAGGAAGTCGTCCGCCACGTCGACCGCTGCCTCTCCTGCCTCTCCTGCATGAGCACCTGCCCCTCCGGCGTGAACTACATGCACCTGGTCGACCACGCCCGGCACTACATCGAAGACACCTACCAGCGCCCCTGGCACGAACGCCTGCTGCGCAACGCCCTGGCCTTCATCCTCCCCCACCCCAACCGCCTGCGCGCCGCCCTTATGGCCGCCAGCGCCACCCGCCCGCTGGCCGGCCTCATCCCCGGCGACGGCATGGCCTCCAAACGCCTGCGCGCCCTCTTCAAGCTCGCCCCGCGCACCATCCCGGCCCCCAGCCCCCTGGAAGGCCCCCGAACCCACACCGCCATCACCGAAAAGAAGGCCCGCGTCGCCCTCCTCGCCGGCTGCGCCCAGCAGGTGCTGGACCCCGCGATCAACGAGGCCACCATCCGCCTCCTCACCCGCATGGGCACCGAGGTCGTGGTCGCCAAAGGGGCAGGGTGCTGTGGCGCCCTCACCCACCACATGGGCCACCACGACCCCGCCATGGCCAGCGCCGCCGCCAACATCGAAGCCTGGCACCGCGAGCTGGAAACCCAGGGCCTTGACGCCATCATCATCAACACCTCCGGCTGCGGCACCACGGTCAAGGACTACGGCCACATGTTCCGCACCACGCCCCTGGCCGAAAAATCCCGCAAGATCAGCGCGCTCGCCATGGACATCACGGAATACCTGGCGAAATCCAACTACGCCCCCACCCGCGAACCCCCGGGCCTCACCGTCGCCTACCACTCCGCCTGCAGCCTCCAGCACGGCCAGAAGATCACCGCCCAACCCAAGCAGCTCCTGCAAAAAGCCGGCTTCAAGGTCGTCGAACCCATCGAGCCCCACCTCTGCTGCGGCAGCGCCGGCACCTACAACATCCTCCAGCCCGACATCAGCACCCGCCTGCGCGCCCGCAAGCTGGAAAACCTCAAGGCGACGAAGCCCGACCTCATCGCCGCCGGCAACATCGGCTGCCTCACCCAACTCGCCGGCGACACCCTCCCCACCATCCACACCATCCAACTCCTCGATTGGATGGCCGGCGGCCCCAAACCCGCCGGAGCCCCCTAGGCCACCCGCCGCGCCGACCGATCCACCGCCAGAAACGGCACCCCCCGCGAACACCGCTCCAGCCGCGCCTCCACCCCATACACCTCCCGCAGCAAGGCCGGCGTCAGCACCGCCTCCGGCACCCCCTGCGCCACGATCTTTCCCCCACCCAGCACCGCCACCCGGTCCGCGAACCGCAGCGCCTGGTTCAGGTCATGGATCGCCAGCACCACGCACAGCTCCCGCTCCCGCGCCAGCCAGCGCAGCAGCTCCAGCACCTCCACCTGCCGCTGCAAATCCAGCGCACTGGTCGGCTCATCCAGCAGCAGCACGCGCGGCTCCCGCACCAGCGCCTGCGCCAGCGAAACCAACTGCCGCTGCCCGCCCGACAATTCGCTCAAATGCCGCCCCGCAAGCCCCTCGATCTCCAGCATCCCCAGCGCGGACGTCACCGCATCCGCCTCGGCATCGCTCACCGCCCAGCCCCCGCCGCCCTGCTTGCGCGCCAGCAGCACCGCCTCGAACACCGTCAGCACCGCGTTCACCGCCGTATCCTGCGGCATGTAGCAAAGCCCGGCCGTCCCTCCCGCCACCGCCACCCCATCCAGCGCCACCACCCCGGGCCCGTCCAAAAGCCCTACGATCCGCCGGAACAACGTGGACTTCCCCGCCGCATTCGGCCCCAGCAGCGCCGTCACCTCGCCACCCCTCAGCTCCGGCAGCGAAACCCCGCGCAGCACCACCGTCCGCCCATAGGCAACCTCCAGCCCCTCAACCCGCAAATTCACCACGAAGCCCTCCGCGAGCTCAAAATCAGCGAAAAGAAGAACGGCACCCCCACCAGCGCCGTCACGATCCCGATCGGCAGGATCAACCCGGGCACCACAGCCTTGCTCAGCACCGAAGCCGCCGAGAGCACCACCGCCCCCGCCAGCGCCGAGGCCGGCAGAAAAAACCGCTGGTCCTCCCCCACCAGCATCCGCGCGATATGCGGCCCCACCAACCCGATGAACCCGATCGTCCCCACGAACGCCACGGTCACCGAAGCCACCGCGCTCACCAGCAAAATCGTCTGCAACCGCAGCCGCCCCACCGCGATCCCCAGGCTGGCCGCCTTCTGCTCCCCCAGCCGCAGCGCCGTCAGCGCCCAGGCCTGCCGCGCCAGCAGCGGCCACGCCACCGCCAGCATCGCCGCCGCCACCCCCAGCTTCGGCCAGGTCGTCCGCCCCAGGCTCCCCATGGTCCAGAACACCACTGCCGCCAGCGCCTGTTCGGAAGCCATGAATTCAAGCGCCGACAGCGCCGCGTTGAAGCTGAACACCAGCGCGATCCCCAGCAGCACCACCGTCTCCG
>CAMDAM010000503.1 GCA_945888575.1 Asaia bogorensis
AGCAGGTGCAGGAGGGGCGCCGGAAAATGGACGCGCTTCGCCGCCTCCGCCAAGCGGCGAAGGGCGTCGGCTTCGTTCGGTGCGGCGACGGGATGTGGCATCACCGTTAGCTATCGCACGGTCAAGGCCGGTGATCTAGGAAAATTTTGTCGTATATGACGATTTAACGTAGATTCACACTAACTTATGGCTGCGCCTCTCCCGCTGCGCGCAGCCGGACGCGGAAAAGAAAAGCGCCAGGTCATGAAGTTTTTTTGCTTCTTTTTGTTCACAAAAAGAAGAGTCTTCCTGAAAAACGCGCGAACCCAGCCGTCAGTTGAAGAAGTAAACACCCACGCCGCTGACCTCGAAGGGCACGGGCGTTGGCAGTTCCGCCTTGGTGACGCCGGTCCAGGTGATGGCGGTTTCCACCAGCCCGTTGCCGTCGATATCGGCGAACAGGGTGGCGCCGAGGAAGCCGGGGAGGCCGTTGTTCTCGTCCCAGGCGGCCAGGCTGACGCCGTCGCGCCAGCCCCACAGCGTCAGCTTTTCGCCGGGCTGCCAATCGGTGATGCAGGACCACACCGGCACGAGGTCGCGCCCGTCGATGAAGTAGGTATCGCTGCCCAGCCCGCCGGTGAGGAAGTTGGAGCCGCCGCCGCCATCCACGAAATCATCGCCCGCGCCCATGCTGGCGGCATCGTTGCCGGCGCCGAGATTGGCGAAATCGTTGAAGGATGTGCCTTCCAGCACGTCGCTGCCGTTATCGGCGGGCAGGATGTAGACGAGGTTGTTGCTGTTGGGTGCCAGGCGCGTTGGCAGGCCGAAGCGCAGCTGCCCGTCCACGAGGTTCTGGTACAGCTCTTCGGTGCCCGGCTGGCCGCGCAGCGAATCCACCGTGATGGCCGCCGTGGCGCCGAACTGCAGCTGTTCCACGAAGCGCATCTCGTCCGCGCCATCCGGCCCTGACACGCGCGTGACGTTGCCGAGGATGCCGACCGTGTATTGGTCGGCCGTCTGGCTGAACACCACCGTGTCGGTGCCCGCGCCACCATCGATCGCGTTGGCGTTGGTGCTGCCGGTGAAGGTGTCGTCCTTGGAGGAGCCGAGGATGTTCTCCACGGTGGAGGCCTCGATGGCATAGGTGACGCCGCCGGTGGCGTTGGAGAAATCGGCCAGCTTGGTGGCCACTTCCAGGCCTGGGAGCGCGAAGGCGCCGGCCGCCCCGGCATTCAGGCTGGCATAGGGCAGGGTGCCGGCGCCGGTGCCGTTGGTGGCCCAGAGTTCCTGCCCGTTGGTGCCATCATCCAGCTGCACCAGCAGGCGGGAGGGATCGGCGAGGCCGTTTTCCGCCAGCGGGCCGACGATGGTGGGGGAAGAGCCGTCGCTGCCGGGGTTTGCGTCTGCCACCAGCTTGGTGCCCAGCGCGGTGCCGTCGCTGACCCACAGTTCCGCGCCCGCGGCATCGGTGGTTGCCACGAACACGGCCTGGCCGTTTACCGCCGTCCAGCCCGTGGGGTCGCTGGACTTGCTGCCGGGGTTGATATCCAGGAACAGCGAGGTGCCGACCTTGGTGCCGTCGGTTACCCAGAGCTCGGTGCCGTTGGTGCCGTCATCCAGCCGCACCAGCAGGCGGGTCGGGTCTGGCACGCCGCCGGTGATGAGGGGGCCGAGGATCACGGGGTCGGAGCCGGTGGCGCCGGGCCGGGCATCCAGCAGCAGCGAGGTGCCTTTCGCCGTGCCGTCGGAGACCCAGAGCTCGCGCCCCTCGGCGGCGGTTGTCGCGGCGAAGACGGCGAATTTGCCGACCGCGGTCCAGGCGCTGGGGTCGGAGCCGGTGGTGCCGGCGGCGATGTTCTGGAACAGGCTGGTGCCGGCCTTGGTGCCGTCGGTGACCCAGAGTTCGCGGCCGTTGGTGATGTCGTCCATCGCCACCAGCAGCGTGTTGGGATCGGCCACGCCGCCGACCAGCAGCGGGCCGAGCACTTCGGGGTCGGAGCTGGGCAGGCCTGCCGCGGCATCCAGCAGCAGGGTGGTGCCGGCGCCGGTGCCGTCGCTGACCCACAGCTCCTGGCCGTTCGTGCCGTCATTGGCGCCGAAGACGGCAACGCTCTTAACCGCCGTCCAGGTGGTGGGGGTGGAATTGCCGGCCGGGTTGATGTCTTTCAGCAGGGCGGTGCCGCCCGATGTGCCGTCGGTGACCCAGATTTCGCGGCCGGTCTTGCCGTCGTCCAGCACGAACATGGCCTTTGCGGCATCGGCCTTGCCGCCGGCGATCAGGCTGCCGAGATGCAGCGGCGCTGCGCTGGCGGCCCCGGTGTTGAGGTCTGCCAGCAGCGTTGTTCCGACCGCGGTGCCGTCGCTCACCCACAGCTCGGTGCCGGAAGCCGCCGTTTCCGCCGTGAACACGGCGTGGGTGCCGACCGCAAGCCAGGTGGAGGCGAAGGCGCCGGCGGCCCCTTCGTTGATGTCCTTGAACAGGGTTGTTCCGGCCGCGGTGCCGTCTGTGACCCAGATCTCGGCGCCGGCCGTACCGTCATCGGCCAGCAGCAGCAGTTTCGTGGGGTCGCTTACGCCGTTCACCAGAAGCGGGCCCAGCATTTGCGGGCTGGAGCCGGTGGCGCCGCTGCGGATGTCCTTCACCAGGGTGGTGGCCGTGCCTGGCCCGTAGCTGATGAACAGCTCCTGCCCGCGTCCCGTGCCGATTGCCGTGAAGATCGTGGCCATCGTTCGCTTGGTCCTTCGCGGAGAGGCGCAGCCGCACCGTGAAGGAGCTGCGCCCGGCATCGCGCGGCGCATCCCCGCACGTGGCGGAATGCCGAGTTGGCAGCTATCAGTTTAATTCCCGAAACCGCCTCGCGTCCAGACCGTGCATGCAGTAAGCGCCATCACGAAACGTCGGGTTCATACCAGCCCCTCTTTGCATCGACCCATGAAGAATGGGCCGATGCGGGCTGGTATGAGTCTTTGTTTTGCGCGCCGCCACCGGCCAGCCCGGCGCGCGATACCAACCCGGCGATCGCCGG
>CAMDAM010000504.1 GCA_945888575.1 Asaia bogorensis
GCACCCGCGTCGCGCGGGGCGAGAAGGACTTCGCCGACTGGGGTTGGCGCGTTCCCTTCCTGCTTTCCGCCGTGCTGCTGATCATCTCCGTCTGGATCCGCCTGCAGATGCAGGAAAGCCCTGCCTTCCAGAAGATGAAGGAGGAAGGCACCCACTCCAAGGCGCCGCTCAGCGAGGCCTTTGGCCAGTGGAAGAACGCCAAGATCGCGCTGTTCGCCCTGCTCGGCATGGTCATGGGCCAGGCCGTGGTGTGGTACACCGGCCAGTTCTACGCCCTGTTCTTCCTCGGCTCGGTGCTGAAGGTTGATGTCTTCACCACCAACCTGTTGATCGCCTACTCCCTGGTGCTCGGTTCCGGCGGCTTCGTGCTGTTCGGCTGGCTGTCCGACAAGATCGGCCGCAAGCCCATCATCCTCGGCGGCTGCCTGCTCGCTGCCATCACCTACTTCCCGCTGTTCCAGCTGATGTCGGCCGAGGCCAACCCGGCGCTGACCAAGGCGCACGAGACCATCACCGTGCGCGTGCAGGCCGACCCCGCCACCTGCTCCTTCCAGTTCAACCCGGTCGGCACGGCGAAGTTCACCGAGCCCTGCGACATCGTGAAGGCCAACCTGGCCCGCCTCTCGGTGAACTATAAGGTCGATCCGGCACCCGCCGGCACCGTCGCCTCGGTGAAGATCGGCGACGACGCCCCGATCGCCGGCAACATCGCGAACTTCCCCGCCGTGCTCGGCGCCGCGATCACCAAGGCCGGATACCCCGCCGCCTCCAACGACTCTGTGGTGAAGATGTCGGGCGCGTTCGACATCTTCCGCGAACAGCCGGCCGTGCTGATCGCCATCCTCACCATCCTGGTGATCTACGTCACCATGGTCTACGGCCCGATCGCCGCGGCGCTGGTGGAGATGTTCCCCACCCGCATCCGCTACACCTCCATGTCGCTGCCCTACCACATCGGCAATGGCTGGTTCGGCGGGCTGATGCCGGCCACCGCCTTCGCCATGATCGCGCAAACCGGCGACGTGTACTACGGGCTTTGGTACCCGATCGTGATCGCCCTCGCCACGGTGGTGATCGGCCTGTTCTTCGTGCCGGAAACCAAGGACCGCGACATCTTCGAGGACGGCCGGGCCTAACCCGCGCCGCATTGCGAAGCCTGAACGGCGCCGGGGGGCAACCCTCGGCGCTTTTTCTTTGCGCGGTTTGCCGCCTTGGCCCGCCACATGGCAAAATGCATCAACGCCGGAGGACGCCATGCCCCAGACCTCATACGCCGAGACCATTGCCGACTGGCAGCGCGACCCGCAGGCATTCTGGGCCGAAGCCGCCAAGGGCCTGGACTGGACCCGCAAGTGGGACCGCGTCTTCGACCCCTCCATGGGCCCCTACGGCCAGTGGTTCGCCGGTGGCGAGTTGAACACCTGCGCCAACGCGCTCGACCGCCACGTGGCCGCCGGCCGCGGCGCCCAGCCCGCGCTGATCTGGGACAGCGCAATGGAAGGCCGGGTGGAGACCTTCACCTACGAACAGTTGCGCGACCGCACCGCCAAGGTGGCCGGCGCGCTGCGCGCCCTGGGCGTGCAGAAGGGCGACCGCGTGGTGATCTACATGCCGATGATCCCCGAGGCCGCCATCACCATGCTCGCCTGCGCCCGCCTCGGCGCCATCCATTCCGTGGTGTTCGGCGGCTTCGCGGCGGCCGAGCTGGCCAAGCGCATCGAGGACGCGGAGCCCAAGCTGATCGTCTGCGCCTCCTGCGGGCTCGAGCCCGGGCGCGTGGTGGCCTACAAGCCGATGGTCGACCAGGCCATCGAGATCAGCACCCACAAGCCGCTCGCCTGCCTGGTGTTCCAACGCCCGCAGGCCACCGCGGCACTCACCCCAGGCCGCGACCACGACTTCGCCGCCGCCGAGGCCGCCGCGGCACCCGCCGATCCCGTTGCGGTGCGGGCCACCGATCCGCTCTACATCCTCTACACCTCCGGCACCACCGGGAAGCCGAAGGGCGTGGTTCGCGACAATGGCGGCCATGCCGTGGCGCTGCTCAATTCCATGCGCATGATCTACGGCGTGGAACCCGGGGACGTTTACTGGTCCGCCTCCGATGTCGGCTGGGTCGTCGGCCATTCCTACATCGTCTACGCCCCGTTGCTCGCCGGCTGCACCTCCGTGATGTACGAAGGCAAGCCGGTCGGCACGCCCGATGCCGGCGCGGTCTGGCGCGTGTGCGCCCAGCATGGCGTGCGCGTGCTGTTCACCGCCCCCACCGCGCTGCGCGCCATCAAGCAGCAGGACCCCGAGGGCAAGCTGCGCCAGAAGTACGACCTCTCGAAGCTCGAAGCCCTCTACCTCGCCGGCGAGCGCTGCGACCCGCCCACCGCGATCTGGGCCGCCGAGCAGCTGCAAATCCCCGTGGTCGATCACTGGTGGCAGACCGAAACCGGCTGGGCGATCACCGCCGGCTTCCGCGGCCTGGGCCTGTTTCCCGCCAAGCCCGGCGCCGGTGGCCGCCCCTCCCCGGGCTACGACGTCCAGGCGCTGGACGATGACGGCAAGCTGCTCCCACGCGGCACCGCCGGCAACCTGGTGGTGAAGCTGCCCATGCCCCCCGGCGCCGCGCCCACGCTGTGGAACAACGACGACGGCTACCGCACCTCCTACCTGTCGGATTACGCCGGCTGGTACCGCACCGGCGATGCCGGCGTGATCGACGAAGATGGCGACGTGTGGGTGATGGGCCGCACCGACGACATCATCAACGTCGCCGGCCATCGCCTTTCGACCGGTGCGATGGAGGAGGTGCTGGCCGCCCACCCCGCCGTGGCCGAATGCGCCGTGGTGGGTGCGGCCGATGATCTCAAGGGCCAGGTGCCGCTCGGCCTTGTCGTGCTCAAGGCCGGCGTGAACACGGATGAGGCGGTGATCCTGCGCGAGCTCGTCGCCCTGGTGCGCGACCGGATCGGCCCCGTGGCCGCCTTCAAGGATGCCCGCGTGGTGAAGCG